>CAZMOR010000258.1:0-2225 GCA_964567795.1 uncultured Verrucomicrobiota bacterium | reverse complement strand
CCTCGGATTGCGCGATCGTCCTGGGCGCGGCCATCCAGGGCGACCGCCCCTCGCCGGTTTTCGAGGAGCGCATCCGCCATGCGTTGCACCTGTACCGGACCGGCCTGGTCGCCAAGATCATCTTCACCGGCGGCTACGGGGACGGCCTGACCCGCGCCGAGAGCGACGTGGCCGCCGCCTACGCCCGGCAGGCCGGCCTGCCGGCGGCGGACATCCTCACCGAAACGCGCTCGCGCACCACGAAGCAGAATCTCGTCGAGGCCCGGCTGCTCATGGAAGCGCACGGCCTGCGCACCGCCGTTTTGGTGAGCGATCCGCTGCACATGCGGCGCGCCATGTGGATGGCGCACGACCTTGGCATTCGGGCGGTTTCCTCGCCCACACCGACGACCCGCTACCGGTCCTGGCCGGCCCGCCTCCGCTTCCTGCGCCGCGAATTGTACTACTGGCACCACTACTGGTTCAGCGGCACGTGATGCCGTCCCGCCGGGGCGCCGGGACCCGGCCCCGGACAACACCGTTCACGACGGTTCCCGCATTCTATCCCCGCCCCCAAGCACCTCAAGACATTCACTGGAGCACGCGCCCGCCGCACGCCCCGCTATGACTCATATTTATAAATATAGGACATAGGGGAAAATGGATTCCGCCCGGATTTGACCCGTTCCCGGAATTGCCTCCCGGGCCGGCCGTACTTTGCGCGGATCGTTCCAAGGCCATCTAAGGGGCAACTTCGATCCGGTAGAACCCCGACCCGGCCGCCGTTGCTGATCCCGTCCAGTTGGTTTCGCCGCCGGCATCCACGATCCCGCTGGACACAGGGGTCCAGGCGGAATCCGGAATATTCGTTGCCCGCATCACAACGTATTTATTGGTTGGAGCAATTCCCACCGCATCCCAGTTAATCGCGGGCGCTCCGCCCTCATCCAGACCAAATGTCTTGATCGCCAGCCCGTCCAGGCTCATCTGCCCGCCCGCCAACAGCAGATTATCGGCTTTGATCAGGGCCGTCTTCCCGCTGAAGGCCCCGGTGCTCCACACCTTCAGCCCAACCCGGGCGGTTTCATCCGTATAGCCATCCATCGATCCGATGACCTGCCAGCCGTTGCTGCCGGCATTCCACGCATATCCGGCGACCTCCCACCCCGTGCGCACCAGCCGGAAAACGCCGGTCATGGCAGTCGGTTCCAGGAAATTGGCGGGGCCCTGCCCCCAATCCATGACGTAGGACCGGGCCTGGTTGCTGATCAGGATCATCTGCCCCACGCCGGCCCGGGCTGTGGCCGCAGGCCCGAAATCCGCAGCCAGCGTCACCCCGAAACAACCCGGATTGTTGGAATTCGCCAAAGATAAAATGGGCTGGAAATAGTAATCCATCCGGACATCCCAATCGCCGCGCAATGCCGCGCGATACCGGAATTCCGTTTCGAACGGGGCCGAGGGCGGCGGCACATCGATTCTCAGCATCCCGCTGGAAATGGAACAGGCATTGCTCTGCCCGGAAACGGTCGCCACGTCCCACAGCGTCGGGTTCAGCGTTGCCGCGTGAAAATCCTCCAGGCAAATCGCGGGGCCCGGCCCCGGCACCGGCCAGATCACCGCGCCGCTTTCATCGAGGAATTCGATCTGGTCGAGCTGGTAGCGCCCGTACTCGCTCCACCCCAGCGTAAAGGTCAACACCGCCGTCCGGCCCGCCAGGGTCTGGATGTCGGTCGTGTACCGGTAAACGCCCGGCGGCGGTTCCTCCGGACCAGAGGCCGTCAGCGACATGTTGGCCATGCTGGCCGCAACGCCGGCAAGCGTCGTCACGACGCGGCTCCGGGCGGCGTTGGTCGGCACGTCCCCGGTCTGGGACACGTGGATTTCATTCGTGTAAAAGAGGATGCCTGTGCCGAGAAACAGCGCCGCTTCGCCCTGCAACGGGGTTTGATATTCGTTGTTGGTCGTCACCAACCCGAACGAAGCCCCATCCAGCGGAATTGGATCGATATTTAATCCGCCCCACCCCGGAACGTCCGCAGAGAATCCCCCTTCATGCGGCGCATAGTCCTCGAAATCCAAATTCACGAAGCCCCCGCCCAGCACCGCCGGACCCCACGCCAGCAGCGCACCCGAGATGAGTATCCGCAATTTCATGGACAGCCAGTCAGCATATGGAACCACCGCTCCACTCCAAAATATGCTTTCCCACAAACCGTGGCAAGCTCCGCCATCTTCATGAAAAA
>CAZMOR010000257.1:0-5921 GCA_964567795.1 uncultured Verrucomicrobiota bacterium | reverse complement strand
GACCGGCTGCTGCGGCTGGACGAGAAGGAATGGGCGCGGATGGCCAGCCGCGAGATCGAGATTTCCTATCCGGAGCACCGCTTCCTGGCGCTGTACCTGGCGCCGCTGGAGCATCCCGCGGAGAACCGGACGGGGGTGGTGATGATCCTGCGCGACGTGACGCAGGAGCGCGACCAGGCCGCGGAAGCAGTGGAGACCGAACGGCTGAACGCGATCCTGATGCTGGCGGCGGGGGTGGCGCACGAGATCGGCAATCCGCTCAATTCACTGGCGATCCACCTGCAGCTGATGGAGCGGGAGCTGCGCGGCCTGCCGGAGAGCGAAGCGGCCAACCTGAACGAGCTGCTGGACGTGGCGCGCGGGGAGATCGCGCGGCTGGACCAGATCCTGGGGCAGTTCCTCAAGGCCATCCGGCCGAGCCTGCCGAATTTCGAGCGCCGGGCGCTGCCGGACCTGGTGGCGGACACGCTGGCGGCGCTGGAGGCGGAAATCCACGACCGCAAGGTGGTGGTGGAGGTCGAGCCGGCGGAGGACCTGCCGCAGGCGTGGGTGGATCCGGGGCAGGTGCGGCAGGCGTTTTTCAACGTGATCCGCAACGCGATCCAGGCGATGGCCGGCGGGGGGGTGCTGCGGATTTCGTTCGAGTCGGCGGACCGGCTGGTAGGGGCGGTCTTCCAGGACACGGGGCCGGGGATCCCGCCGGGGCAGATGGGCGAATTGTTCGAGCCGTTCCGTACGACGAAGGCCAACGGCAACGGGATGGGGCTGATGATCGTGCAGCGCATCGTGCGCGACCACGGCGGCACGGTGCTGGTGGACAGCCTGCGGGGCGGGACGCGCATCCAGCTGAATTTCCAGCGCGACGACCAGCGGATCCGGCTGCTGAACGCGCCGGCCGCGGCGGCGGACAAGGCGGCGCCATGAGCGCGCGGCCGGTCATCCTGGTCGTGGACGACGAGAAGAACACCCGCGACGGGCTGGTGCGGGCGCTGCGCGGCGACTACGCGGTGGCGGAGGCGGAGAACGGCCAGCGCGCGCTGGAGTGGCTGGAGACGCACACGGCGGACGTCGTGCTTTCGGACCTGCGGATGCCGGGGCTGGACGGGATGCAACTGCTGGCGCGGCTGCTGGGGCGCGACCCGAAGCCGGTGCTGATCCTGCTGACGGCCTACGGCAACATCGAGACCGCCGTGGAGGCGATGAAGCGCGGCGCCTATGATTTCCTGGCCAAGCCGGTGAATCTCGACCGGCTGGACCTGCTGCTGAAGCGGGCGCTGGCGGAGCGTCAGCTCGGCGCGGAGAACCAGCGGCTGAAGGCGCAGCTGGACGCGAAATACGGCTTTGAGAACATCATCGGCACGTCGCCGGCGATGCAGGAGGTGTTCGAGACGATCCGGCAGGCGGCGCCGACGCGGGCGACGGTGCTGATCCAGGGCGAGAGCGGGACGGGCAAGGAGCTGGTGGCGCGCGCGCTGCACCAGTGCAGTCCGCGGCGGGAGGGGCCGTTCGTGCCGGTGCATTGCGCGGCGCTGGCGCCGACGCTGCTGGAGAGCGAGCTGTTCGGGCACGAGAAGGGCGCGTTCACGGGGGCGGTGGAGCGGCGGCGCGGGCGCTTCGAGCTGGCCGACGGCGGCACGCTGTTCCTGGACGAGATCGGGGAGATCGATGCGGCGCTGCAGGTGAAGATCCTGCGGGTGCTGGAGGAGCGCCAATTCGAGCGGGTGGGCGGATCGGAGACGATCCGCGTGGACGTGCGGCTGGTGGCGGCGACGAACCGGGACCTGCGCCAGCTGGTGACCGAAGGGAAATTCCGGGAGGATTTGTTCTACCGGCTCTACGTGGTGAACCTGACCCTGCCGCCGCTGCGGGACCGCGACGGCGACATCGTGCGGCTGGCGCAGCACTACCTGAAGAGCATTGCGGCGGAGAACGGCAAGCCGGTGCCGGCGATCGCGCCGGAGGCGATGGACCTGCTGGCGGCCTACCGGTGGCCGGGCAACGTGCGCGAGCTGCGCAACGTGATCGAGCGGATGGTGGTGCTGGGCACGGGCGGGAAGCTGACGGTGCGCGACCTGCCGGCGGCGGTGCGCGGGGCGGGCGGCGGCGAGACCGCGTTCGCGTCGCGGGCCGGCCGGGTGCTGCGCGACGCGGAGCGGCAGCTCATCGAAGAGGCGCTGCGGCGGCACAAGGACAACCGGACGAAGGCGGCGCAGGACCTGGGCATCAGCCGCCGGACACTGCACCGGAAGCTCAACGAATTCGGATTACGGGATCCGCGGAACGGTTAGAGAAAAGGCGGGACACATGGCGCTTCAATTCGAATCCAGCATGCAGAACCTGGTCTACCAGATGGACCAGGGTTCAGGGCGGAAGGTCATCCACGCGGTGCTTTTCTGCCTGTTCGCCTTCGCGATGGCGGCGCTCTACACGTTCACGAACTTCCAGGGGCTGCGCGACGAGCGGGCCATGGACGGCGCCCAGCTCGGCATGAATTTCGCGCAGCAGGGGCGGTTGACGACGCACTGCGTGCGGCCGCTGTCGATCTGGGTGGTGGCGGCGCGGTCCGGGGACGGCTCCGGCGCAGTGCGGGCGCACCCGGACCTGGTGCATCCGCCGGTCTGGCCGGCGATCCTGGCGGGGGCGTTCAAGCTGACCGGGCTGCCGAAGCCGGGCGTGCCGACGACGGATTATGTGTACGGGTGGGACTACGTGCCGGTGATCGCGAGCCATTTCTTCACGGCGCTGTCGGCGCTGCTGGTGTGGCTGATCGGGCGCAAGCTGTTCGACCACCGCGTCGGCGTGCTGTCCGCGAGCGCGTTCCTGGTGAGCGACCTGGTGTGGCGGCAGAGCCTGCTGGGCGCGGAATGGCCGGCGGCGATGTTCTTCGGGCTAGGCGCGGTCTACGCCGCGCTGTGGGCGGCGGAGCTGCCGCCGGGAGTCGGCCCGCAGCAGGACCAGGGGCCGGCGTGGCGCTGGCTGGTGCCGCTGGCGGTGTCCGCGCTCCTGACGGCCGCCGCGTTCCTGACGCGCTACGCGGCGGGCAGCCTGGCGCTGGCGGTGTTCCTGTTCATCGGCGCCTCGCGCCGGCGCCGGGCGTGGCTGAAGGCGTGCCTGTACGTGGCGCTGGCCGCGCTGGCCGTCGGGCCGTGGCTGCTCCGCAATTACGGGCTCAGCGGCCATGCCTTCGGGCTGGTGCTCTACGGCCTGCTGGGCGACACCTATCTGTTTCCCGGCGATGCGCTGACGCGTTCCATCGCGCCCGACCTGCCGGATGCGATCACCACGACCTATGCCATCCAGCTCAAGGTCATGGCGAACCTGCGCACCTTTTTCACTCAGGGCTTCGGCTTTACCGGCGGGGGGATCCTGCTGGCGCTGTTCGGCGCGATGTTCCTGCACCGGTTCGTGCGGCCCGCGACCCGGACGCTGCGCTGGTGCCTGCTGCCGGCGGGCGCGCTGGCGATCCTGTCGGCCGCGGCCTTCGGCGGGGACAGCCTGCGGGCGCTGGTGTTCTTCTGGCCGCTGGCGATTCCCTTCGCGTGGGCATTCTTCCTGGTGCTGCTGGACCGGCTGCAGTTCGAACTGCGCTATTTCCCGGCCGCGGTGATCTCGGTGGTGATGGTGCTGACGGCGCTGCCGCTGCTGATCAACGTGCTGCCGCCGCGGACGGGCCTGCCGTATCCGCCGTATTTCCACCGCTACATCGGCTGGGTGTCCAGCATGCTGACGCCGGAGGAGTGCCTGACGACGGACATTCCGTGGGCCACGGCCTGGTACGGCGGCCGGGTCTCCGTGCTGCTGCCGCGGAGCATCGACGACTTCTACGAGATCCACGGCAAGCAGCAGCCGCTGGCGCTGGCCTATTTCACGACCGTCACGCGCGACAAGCCGTGGGTGCGGGGCCTGTCCGACCCGGCGGCGCCGGAGTACACGTGGTACCAGGTGTTCTCGGCCGGCAAGGTGCCGGCGAACTTCCCGTTGACGCACGGGCGCTTCCTGGCCGGCACCGACCAGATGATCCTGGCGGACAAGCCGCGCTGGTAGACGGAACGGCGCCCCCCTAGAGAGGGGGGCTCGCGGCTCAAGCCCGGGAGGGGGGGGCTCAAGGCCGGCAGGGGCTAAAAAGGCTCAAAAAAGGCACTTTCGCGGTGTTTTTCCGCCGCTTGGGTGGCAGGTATTCAGAATTCAGGAGTCAGGATTCAGAAGGTGGGAAACCGGATGGGGGCCGGGGAGCAAAAAGAAGCCGCGATTCCCCGCATGGGGGAACCGCGGCGGTTTCAGGCGCGCACGGGTGGCGCGGTGATCAGGCGGCGGGGACGGGCGGCGGGGCCGGCTTGTCCTTGATGTCCGCGTAGAAGTTGGCGACGGCGACCTGGAGATAGGGGGCCACCCAGAAGATGGCGATGCCAAACGTGATCCAGACCAGCAGGAACCAGCCGATGAAGCGGAACATGAGGCAGAACAGCTTCCAGCGGTTGCCGGTCATGAGGCGGCGGCTTTCGCTGATGGCGTCGTTGACGCCGAGGCCGGGGTTGTCGAGGAGGATGAAAAAGGTCATGGAGTAGGCGAAGGCCGCGAGGATGCCGGGGATGATCAGCAGCAGGGACCAGAGGATGGTGTAGATGGTGATCAGCAGGTAGGCGAGGAAGCCGCGGCCGAAATAATTGAACCCGGAGAACATGGTGCCCACGTCCACGCTTTCGCCGCGCGAGACGCGCAGGACATAGAGGCTGAAGCCCAGGCTGAAGGGACCGACCAGCAGGAAGCTGGCGACGGGGCCGACGATGGGGATCATTTCCAGAACCGCCAGGACGACGCTCAGCAGGAAGAAGGCGCCGGCCGCCCGCAGCCATTGGCCCTTAAGGGAATCGGACGCTTTGCGGATGAGATCACGGTTCAAGGTCAGCGACTGCATCGGGGGTCTCCTTTTTCAGTTTTTTCAAACCACTCCGGTCGCAACGCCGGAGTGAATAGATGGGTTTACGATAGGGCGGGCGGGGGGCGCGGCGCAAGAACAGAGCGGCGGAATATGGTTAAGATTGTGTATGGATTCCGCGCGGAAAACCGGCGCGGGGTGCGCCGGTTTCCGGAGATGAGCCGCGAGTCCCCGCATGGGGGCGGCGGGTTATCGGCCTTCGATGATCTGCTTGGTTTCGAGGGCGATCTGGAGTTCCTCGTTGGTGGGGAGGACGAGGATCTGGAGCGGGGCGCCGGCCTGCTGGATGGCGCGCGGTTCGTCGGAGCGCACGGCGTTTTGGGCGAGGTCGAGGCGGAGGCCGAGGTGTTCGAGGCCGGTGCAGATGCGTTCACGGACGGGGGCGGAATTCTGGCCGATGCCGGCGGTGAAAACGATGGCATCGAGGTGGGGGACGACGGCCATGTAGGCGCCGATATACTTCTGGATGCGGTAGCAGAACATCTGGAGCGCGGTTTCGGCCTGGGCGTTGCCGGCGGCGGCGGCCTCGACGACTTCGCGCATGTCGTTGACGCCGCAGACGCCCTTGAGACCGGATTTCTTGTTGAGGGCGTTGACCATCTGGTGGATGTCCATGCCGGTCTGGTCCATGATGTATTCGAGGGCGGCGGGGTCGATGTCGCCGGAGCGGGTGCCCATCATGAGGCCTTCGAGGGGCGTGACGCCCATGGTGGTGTCGACGCATTGGCCGTTGCGGACGGCGGCCATGGAGCAGCCGTTGCCGAGGTGGATGCTGATCAAGTTGGTTTGGTCGAGGGGCTTGCCAAGGAATTCGGCGGTTTCCTGGGTGATGAACTTGTGGGAGGTGCCGTGGAAGCCGTACTTGCGCAGGCGGTGCTTGGTGTACCACTCGTAGGGGACGGCGTAGAGGAAGGCCTTGGGGGGCATGGTCTGGTGGAAGGCGGTGTCGAAGACGGCGACCTGCGGGGCCTGGGGGAAGAATTCC
>CAZMOR010000256.1:0-17162 GCA_964567795.1 uncultured Verrucomicrobiota bacterium | reverse complement strand
GGCCAAGATCGCCGACGCGGGGGTGCTGGCCGTCGGCGGCGACCACGTGACGAACGACGTGGCGCGCGCCTTCCGGCTGTCCACGACCGAGGCGGAAGCCCTGAAGCTGCAGCACGGCGACGCCATGGTCAGCGCCGCGGGCCGCACGCGCCGCCTGCCGCTGCCGGCGGCCGCCGGCGAAGCGCCGCGCACCGCGAAGTTGTCGGACCTGCAGACGATCGTGCACCTGCGCATGGAGGAGACGTTCGGCCTGATCGCCGCGCGCCTGAAGCGGCAGAAGCTGTTGTCGCTGCTGGGCGCGGGGATCGTGCTGACGGGCGGCGGCGCCCACCTGAAAAACGTGGCGCAGCTGGCGGAGAAGGTGTTTGGCCTGCCGTGCGAGGTTGGCGCGCCGCGCAACGTGAGCGGACTGACGGCGAACCTGGCGGTGCCGGAATATGCGACCGGCGTCGGGGCGGTGCTGCACGGCTACCGCAGCGCCCGGGCCAAGGCGGAGCAGGCCCGCAGCGTCTGGAAGCGGGTGGGCCAGTGGTTTGGCGTGAATTGAGCGGAGGAGCGGGAATCATGGCGGCGAATATGGAACTTCCGAAGGACGGCGGCCGGGATCTCCGGTGCCGCATCCTGGTGGCCGGCCTCGGCGGCGGCGCCTGCAACGTCCTGGGCCATGCCCTGGCGGGCTGGACCGAGCCGCCGACGGTGGCGGGGATCAACACGGATACGCGGGCGCTGGCGGATTCCGGCCTCGACCTGAAGGTGGCCATCGGCAAGACCGTGGCGAAGGGCATGGGCACCGGCGGGGATGCGGAGCTCGGGCGGCTGGCGGCCAACGAGGACCTGGACGCGCTGCGCGCGCTGGTGACCGGCCACGACCTGCTGCTGCTGGTGGCCAGCCTGGGCGGCGGCACGGCGACCGGCGCCGCACCCGTGGTGGCGCGCATCGCGCGCGAGGAAGGCCTGCTGGTGCTGGCCTATGTCACGCTGCCGTTCGCCTTCGAAGGCGCGCGCCGGCAGGAACAGGCGCAGGAGGGGCTCGCGGCGCTGAAACAGAACGCCGATGCGGTCGTCTGCCTGCCCAACCAGCGGCTGCACGCCATGCTGCCGCCGGACACCTCCCTGCCGGACGCCTTCGGCTTCGTGGACCGGATGATGTCGGCCGGCATCCGCGGGCTTTGGACGCTGCTGGCGCGGGACAACATGCTGAACCTGGATTTTTCGGACCTGCAGAGCCTGGTGGAGAACAGCGGCAACGAGTGCTGCTTCGGCTACGGGGAAGGGCAGGGCGCGAAAAAGGCCGAGCAGGCGCTGCAGGGCTTGCTGGAGGGTCCCATGCTGGAGAAAGGCCGGGTGCTGGCCAATTCCGGGGCGATGATCCTGAGCGTGACGGGCGGGCCGGATTTGTCGCTGGTGGAACTCGAGACGATCCACCGGCGCTTCCAGGAGGCGGCGCGGCCGGGGGCGCGGATTTCAATGGGCGCGGCGGTGCTGGACGACTGGGCGGGGCGCCTGGCGCTGACGGTGCTGGCGGCGGAACATTGGCTGCCGCCGGTCAAGCCCGGCGCGCTGGTGCTCGAACCCGGGCAGACCGGGCCGAAGGAGGAGCCGGCCGGCCGGGCGCGCAAGGGCGCCCAGCAGTCCGAGTTGCAACTGGGCGCGACGAGCGACCGCGGGCGTTTCCAGGATGTGGCGCCGACGCTGCACGACGGCGCCGACCTCGACATCCCGACGTACATCCGCCGCGGCGTGCGGATCCCCACCTGAAGACTTGATTTCAGGCACGGAAACGGCAAAAGTCCCCCGAAACCAACGTGGGAAGGAAACGATGATGAAAAACATGAAATGGCTGGTAGTGGCGGCGATGTGCAGCCTGGGCGTGCCGGCGATGGGCGCGGCGCTGCTGACGCAGGGTTCGCAGGAGATCGGCATCAGCGGCAGCCTGGTGGATGCCAGCGTGGGCGGCACGGCGTTCGACATCAGCGGCAACTACGCGTATTTCTTCCTGGACCGCTTTTCGCTGGGCGTGCGGGCCAAGGGCGGCAACAACGACTGGTGGAGCTATTTCGGGTTCGGGCTCACCAGCGAATACAATTTCCGCATGCCCGAGGGATTCCAGCCGCTGTTCGGCACGGATTTCGTGCCGTTCTTCCTCGGCGCGGCCGTGGACTACCAGAACACGAACCTGGACGATGCCCAGAACGCGGCGGTGTTCAGCGCGGAAGGCGGCTGCAAGTTCTTCCTGACGGATTCAACGGCCCTGGTGCTCTCGCTGGTGGGCGAAGCGGGGACGGAAGACATCTACTACGACAAGGACGAGCCGACCAACAAGAACCTCAAGGCCCAACTGGGCCTGCGGTTCTATTTCTAACGGCGACGGCCGGATCCGGCGCGGGCTGCGGCCCGCGCCTTTTTGTTTCCGGCCGGCGGATTGCGGTTGAATTCCCCCGCCGGCTGGGGTATTCATCTGCGAGTTTTTCGCCCGGTTCCACCCGGGACGGGGCGGAGCGCGGAGAGATGGCTGAGTGGCCTAAGGCACCCGACTCGAAATCGGGCGGGCGTGAAGAGCGTCCCGTGGGTTCGAATCCCACTCTCTCCGCCAGTTTTCCAAGCGAGGATCCATGGCAGCGTTGCTTCTCTATTTGATCGGCGCCCGCGCGGCGGGCAAGACGGCGGTGTTTGATGCCCTGATCCAGACTCCGGAAGGACCGCATTTTGCCACCAAGGGCGGGCACCGCCTCGGCACGGTGAAAGTGCCCGATGCGCGCCTGGCCACCCTGCGCGACATCTTCCAGCCCAAGAAGTACATCCCGGCCGAAATCACCTTCGTGGACGTGGCGCTGCCGGCGAACGCCGAAGGCAGCGGGTTCAGCCAGCTCAACGCCTTCCTGGGCGAGGCCGACGCCTTCGCGCTGGTGGTGCAGTCGTTCGGCGACACGGACGGGGCGGGCAAGCCGCTCGATCCGGTCGGGCAGCTCGACTCCGTGCTGCTGGACTTGGCGATGGCCGACCTGGAGAAGATCGAACGGCGGATCGAGAAGATCGAGCAGGAGGTCAAGCGCGGCCTGAAGCAAAGCCTGCCGGAGCTGGCCGTGCTGCAGAAATGCAAGGCGTGCATCGATGGCGGGCAGGCGCTGCGCGACCTCGAACTGCATGCCGATGAGCAGAAACTCGTCAGCAGCTTCTGCTTCCTTTCCCAGAAACGCGTGCTCGTGATCGCCAACACGGGCGACGACGATCCGGCGGGCGGGAAGTGCGAGGCGCTGCGCGCGGCCTGCCAGGCGAAAGGGCTGGACCTGCTGGCGTTCTGCGCGCCGCTCGAGGCCGAAATCGCCACGCTGCCGCCGAACGACCAGGCCGGCTTCCTGAAGGACTACGGCCTGACCGAACCGGCGCGGATCCGCCTGATCCAGACGGCCTACCACACCCTGAACCTGATCAGCTTCTTCACCGTCGGCGAGGACGAAGTCCGGGCCTGGACCGTCCGGCGCGGCGACAACGCCGTGACCGCGGCCGGCAAAATCCACACCGACCTCGCGCGCGGCTTCATCCGTGCGGAGACCGTCACCGCGGAAATCCTGATCGAGAAGAAGACCCTGGGCGCCTGCCGCGAGACCGGCCAACTGCGCCTCGAGGGCAAGAACTACATCGTCCAGGACGGCGATGTGATCGAAATCCGCGCGAACGCCTGAGCCGGCGCCTTACTTGAAGCAGAGGCGGGCGATGAGGGCGTTGAAGTCCTCGGCGCCGCTGAGCAGCTCGATTTCCACGCGCAGGAAGTAGACCGGGATGTCGCGCCGTTCCACCAGCGGCAGGCGCACGGCATCCTTTTCCGTGGTGATGATCGCCTCCGCGCCGCGGTCGCGCGCGGCGTTGATGGCATCGAGGATTTCCTGCTGGCTGTAGCGGTGGTGGTCGGCGAAGCGCTTGCGGTGGACCAGTTCGCCGCCGAGGCGTTCGATGGTTTCCTCGAAGCCGCGCGGGGCAGCGATGCCGGACAAGGCGGCCAGCTTGCGCCCGCGCAGGAATTCCAGCGGCTTGCGGTCGCCCGAGTACACGTCCTGGAGGTGGCGCGGGGTATGGCGGCATTCGGCGATTTCCGCGCGGGCGTTCAGCGCGCGGATCTGTTCGCGCAGTTCGGGGGAGCCATCGCCGGCGGACTTGGTGATGAAGATGAACGTGGCGCGGCTGAGGTGGCGCGCGGATTCGCGCAGCAGGCCGCGGGGCAGGACATAGCCGTTGTCGAAGGGGTTGGTGCGGTCGACCAGCACGATGTCCACGCGGTGCTGCAGGCGCAGGTACTGGAAGCCGTCGTCGAGGATGAGCGTGTCGCAGCCGAGCTTCTGGATGGCGTGGCGGCCGGACTTGACGCGGTCCTTGTCGACCAGCACGCAGACATCCGGCAGGTTGGAGGCGAGCATGTAGGGTTCGTCGCCGCCCATTTCGGAATCGAGGAGGAGCCGCTGGCCGTCGGAGACCACGCGCGGCGGCTCCTGGACCTTGGCCTTGAACGTCAGCAGGTTGAGGAGCTTCTCGGTGAACGGCGTTTCGGCCTTTTTGTAGCCGCGGCTGAGGATGGCCACCTTGCGGCCGTTCTGCTGGAGGGCGCGGGCGAAGACCTCCACGACGGGGGTCTTGCCGGTGCCGCCGACGGTCAGGTTGCCGATGCTGATGACCTGGCAGCCGAGGGTTTTGGAGCGGATGATCCGGTGCTCGAACAGCGCCAGGCGCATGTTCATGATGAAACTGTAGACGCGCGACAGGCACTTGAGCAGGAAGCGGAGGAAGGCGGGCCACGCGCCGTGCAGGCGGTCGGAAACGACCGCCAGGATGAAGATTTCCAGTCTTTCTCGGGAGGACCGGGCCATGCGCGCACTATGGCGGCAGGACCGGGGCGGGTCAAGCGCGGGAAACGGCCCCGGCCCGGCGGCCCGGATGCGGGGACGCGCGGCTCATGTCCGAAGAGCGAATTTTTCCACACAATGGAAAAAGTTTCGGCGGTTTTTCCACACAATGGAAAAACTTTGAGGAATTTTTCCACAGTGTGGAAAACTGATGAGTTCCCCTTCGCCAAGGTTGCGGGGAACAAGCCGCGAGCCCCCGCATGGGGGCGGCGGTTTTGCGCTTGCGGGCCGGGGCGGGTTGGGAGGATTCTTGCCGGCATGGCGATGAAACCGGTCATCCGGAATTCGGTTGCGGGGTTGCTGCTGCTGGCACTGGTGGCGCTGGCGTTCGGCGGCGCGCTGCAGTGCGGCTTCGTGCGGTTCGACGACCACGGGTTCGTGTACGAAAACCCCGTGGTGCTGGCGGGCCTGACGAAAGCGGGGCTGCACTGGGCGTTCACGGCCGTCTACCAGCAGTGGTGGCTGCCGCTGCTGTGGCTGTCGTTCATGGCCGACTCGGAGGTGCTGGGCACGGCGCCGTGGGGCTACCACCTGACCAACCTGGTGCTGTTCGCGGCGTACGTGCTGCTGCTGGCGTGGGCGCTGCGGCGGCTGACGGGGTCGTTCGGGCGCAGCCTGGCGGTGGCGGCGCTGTTTGCCGTGCATCCCCTGCGCGTGGAGTCCGTGGTGTGGATCACGGAACGCAAGGACGTGCTCAGCGGGGTGTTCTTCTGCCTGGCGCTGCTGGCCTACGCGCGGCATGCGGAGCGGCCGCGCGCCGGGAGCCTGGCGCTGGTGTTCGGGGCGCTGCTGCTGGGATTGATGTCCAAGGCTTCGGTCATCGTGCTGCCGGCGCTGCTGCTGCTGCTGGACTACTGGCCGCTGCGGCGGGCGGACGTGCCCTGGGCGCGCGGAGCGCTGAAAGCCTGGGGCCGGCTGGTGCTGGAAAAAGCGCCGCTGTTCCTGCTGGCGGGGATTTTCGCCTTCATCAACCTGCATACGCACACGAGCGGCACAGGCGCGGGGCTGCACCTGTCGTGGCTGCACCGGCTGGGACTGGTGCCGGGGAATTACTGGAGCTATCTGCGGCTGCTCTTTTGGCCGGCGCACCTGGGGGTGCTGTATCCCGAGCACGATGTCGTGGTGGCCGGGCGGGCGCTGGCGGCGCTGGCCGGGCTGCTGGCCGTGACGGGCGTGTGCGCGTGGCAGGCGCGGCGCCGGCCGTATCTGCTGGTGGGGTGGCTGTGGTTCCTGATCGGGCTGCTGCCGGAGATCCGCGGCATCCGGCTGGGCCTGGCGGCGTATGCCGACCGGTTCGTCTGCCTGGCGTCCATTGGCCTGACGCTCGCGCTGGTGTGGGGCGCGGCGGAAGCGGCGGACCGGCTGGCCGGCCGCCGGGGCCGGAGAATCCTGGCCGGGGCGGGCGCGGTTTTGGTGGTGGGCCTGGCATTGCTGTCACAGCGGCAGACGCGGCTGTGGCGGGACAGCGAGACGCTGTTCCTGCACACGCTGGCGGTGACTTCCGGCAACGCCGCCATGGAATATCACCTGGCCAATGTCTATGTCCGCGAGGAGCGCTGGGGCGACGCGGCCCGGCATTACCGCGAAACGCTCCGGATCCGGCCGGACTACGTGCCGGCCATGAACAACCTGGCATGGGCGCTGGCGGTGGATTCCGCCGCCACGCCGGCGGAGATCGGGGAAGCGGTGACATGGGCGCAGCGGGCCCTGGCCGCGGCGCCGGTGCGCGAGCCGGCCCTGCTCAATACGCTGGAACGGGCGCAGGCCGCCGCTGGCGATTTCCCGGGGGCGGCCGCCACGGCGCGGGAGGCGCTGGGGCTGGCGGAAGCGGCGCACCAGGTCGAAGACGCCAACAAAATCCGCTGGCGGCTGGGGTTGTACACGGCGCGGGCGCCGGCCAGCACCGCTATTTCGCCGTGACGGGCGGGCGGTTGCGCTCCAGCAGGAGCATGCCGAACACGCCTTGCTCATTGAAGGGCGGCGGGCCGAACTGCACGATGGCCTGGTAATCGCGGTCGATAGCCGCCTTCAGCCGCAGGGCGTAATCCCCGCCAATGATGGAGTAGCCGAACTCGGTGGTCCAGCGGGTGACGACCAGGATGTAATCGATTTGTTTCTCGTCCAGTTCCCGGATGATGCGGTCTTCCTGGGCGGGGGTTTTCATGAGGCCGGGGACATAGGCGTAGGAATAGGTTTGCGGCGGCGAATCCAGGATGAAATTGATCAGGTTGCCTTCGGGGAGCACCAGCAGGGAAAAGTCGTGCTTGTCGTGGAAATAGGCCAGTAGCTGATTCAGGGCACTGGCCTGGTCCGCGCGCAGGCGCAACGTGCCGCGCGCGGTGGGGACCGCCACGTTCTTGGCGCGGTAATTATGCAGGGAGAAGGCGAAATTCAACACGCTGGCGGTGGTGAAGAAGACAACGAACCCCCAGACATGGAAGCGGCCGGACGAGCCCCGGCGCCGCAGCCAGGCGGGCAGGAAGGCAAACACGGAGAACAGCAGGAGCAGGAAGGCCGGCACCATGAGGAACACGCTGTAGCCGATGGGCCGGACATTGAACGCGACCCGGATGATCAGTTCGAAGGAAACGGCGGCCAGGCACAAAACAAAGATGGGGGTCGTGGACATCCGGCCGGCGCGCCAGTCATTCCATGCCGCCCGCAGGGCCAGCAGTCCAATCACGAGGATCCACACGGACATGCCGGTATACAGGTTGATGGGTTTGACCACGAAAACGAGGCCGATTGCCGCCCCCGCGACCAGCAGCTCCAGCACCGCAAGCAGGAACGACCGCGGGCGCGAGCCCAGTCGTTGCACATAGCGGTCGAGGCCGAACAGCGCGAGCGTCAGGCCGGAGTACGCCAGCACGCTCACGCCGGCCACGATCAAATTCAGGAGGAAGAAATCTGTGCCCATCGCGGCACGCGCGGCCGGCAGGTCCAGCGCGGTCATGCGGGCCAACTCGTTGCGGTAGTAGGCCAGCAGGTCGACCTGGAGAAAGAAATATGCGCCGACCGGCAGCAGGACCGCGCCGGCGGGCCACGCAAACGCCCACGCGCGCCGGAGCGCCCGGTGCAGGGTCAGGCGGCCTTCCCGGCGGGCCTTCAAGGCCAGCAGGGTAAACAACAGAAAGACGAACAGATTGGCCGCGGCGATGAATTCGACCTTGGTCAGGCAGGCCAGCGCGTAGCAGAGCCCCAGCCGGATGAACGCGCGCGGCTGACCGGTTTCCAAAACACGCCGGCCCGCGAGCAGCAGGGCCAGCAGGAGCAGCACTCCCAGGCTGGCCGCATACGTATACGGGAAGATGTAGGAGAAGATATTGAAGGCGCCGGCGAACTGGTAGGCGAAGCCGAAAATGAACAGCAGCCCCGCGCCCAGTGCCAGCAGGCGGTTGAGATACAAGCGGGCGAGGGCGTAGACCTCGAGTGTGACAGCCGAAACAATCACCAGGCCGGCCAGGTTCAGGGTCAGCAGCCGGACTCCGAACAGGCGGTAGCACAACGCCAGCAGATACGGGGCCAGCGGGCCGTATTCATAGTTGAAATCGCGATACAGCACGCCGCCGTGGAGAATCCGCCAGGGGATCGTAGCTTCCCGGGAGCAGTCCACGATCAAATCGCCAAAGCGCCCGTAGAACAAGAGGAAGAGCAGCACATTCAGGCCGAGCAGGAGGAAGACCGGTGCGCGGCCGCGGAGCCGGCCGGCAAGCGTACGCAGGATCCAGCCTGAAACGGGGGGCATCATGGGGCGCGGCGAGGCGGGCTAAACCGGGAAGCGATCCAGGAGCGCATGATGTCCAGGAAGGGCGGGATCAGGGCCAGGAATCCCATCCGGCGAATCAAGGGGATGATCCGCCACCAGCAGGAATATATGCGCCGGAGACCTTCGCGCTGGAGCCGGATCAGTTCATCGGGCGACATGCCGTTGACTTCCATGACGGACGAGGCGTAGCGCTGGTATTTCGAGAAATCGCGTTCCACGAGGCGCAGGCCGTGCTGGCCGGCTTCCGCCATGCGGTAGAGTTCCGTGCCGGGATAGGGGATGGCAATGCCGTAGGTGGTGTGGTGGATGTCCCGCGCGCGGCAGAGGAAATCCACGGTTTGGCGGATCGTCGCGCGGGTTTCGCCGGGCAGGCCGAGCATGACGGAGTTGATGGTTTCAATGCCCAGCCGGTTGTTGATGCGGTTGGCGGCGACATACGCCTCCAGGGCGACATCCTTCTGGATCAGTTTCAGGATTTCCGGCACGGCGGTTTCGAGGCCGAAACTGATGCGGACCAGGCCGCAGGCCTTGAGCCGCGTGGCGATTTCCTCGTCCCAGCAGTTGGCCCGGGTGCTGCCCTCGAACGTAAACTGCAGCTGGCGCTGCTGGATGCCGGCGCACAGCTCGAGGATGTATTTGCGGTCGAGCGTCAGGGTGTCATCGATGAAATAGATGTGGTGGATGTCCCGCTTCAGGACGATCTCTTCCAGTTCTTGCAGGACATGGGCCAGGCTGCGCCGGCGCAGCCGTTTGCCGTACAGGTCGTTGGCGCAATACACGCAGCGGAAGGGGCAGCCCCGGGTCATTTGGACGGAGGTGTATCGCTTCCGGCCGCGCGGGGTGCCGATGGCGTAGAGGTCGTTGCGCAGCAGGTCGCGGGCCGGGAGCGGGGCGGCATCCAGGTCCATGACGCGGGGGGCTTCGGGTCCCCGCACGATCCGGCCGTTTTCGCGGGCCATGATCCCGGGCACCCCGCCGACGGATTCGCCGCGGGCAAACCGGTTCAGGAATTCCGGGAAGGCCAATTCGCATTCCCCGATGAACAGGTAATCGAAGGCCTCGGAGAAGGCCTTTTCCTGAAGGATCGACACATGCTGGCCGCCGACGATCACCGGCCGGTCGGTCTGCGCCTTGAGAAAACGGGCCATTTCCTCAATGCGGTGGAAGAAGGGGGTGGTGGCCGTCATGCCGATGAGATCCGGCTGGAAGGCCTGCACGCGCCGGAGCACCGCGGAGAAATCCAGTTGTTCGACCTCCGCATCGATCAATTGCACGTCCCAGCCGGCTTGCTGCGCGACCGCACCCACAGTGGCGAGGTTCAACGGCGGGAAGGCCGAGACCTTGTTGGCCACGCGGGAATAGATGCCGAACGTATCGCACCAGGCCGGGAAGATGAGCGACAATTTCATGCGCAGCGGGAGTGGCCGGCCAGTTCGGATGGAAGCGAGAGTGCCATTGCGGTGAAAATCTAACAGCCAGGAACATGCGGGGCAAGCAGAAGGTCGGGTGCGGGGCCGCGGATGCAGCCAACAGCCGCCGCGCTCAATGAGCGCAGCTACAGGGGGAGAAGATGGGCCGGGGAATCGACCCCAACACCGCCGCGCTCAGCGAGCGCAGCTACAGGGGTAAGAGATGGGCCAGATGGATTTCTGTGGGTGCGCCCGGTGGGCGCGCCGGATCGGAAGGCGAACAGCCGCCGCGCTCAGCGAGCGCAGCTACAAGGCGGAACAGGCCGGGGTTTTGCGCTTGCGGGCAACGCCGCTTTGGGGAAAATCTCTGGCCATGGCATCCAAGGCCGTCATTCCGACTATCGCCGCCGCGCTACTACTGGCGGCGCTGGTCTGGCTGGCGTTTGGCGGCGCGACGACGTGCGGCTTCGTCCGCTTCGACGACAACGAATATGTCTATGAAAACCCGCCGGTGTGCGCCGGGCTGACCTGGGCCGGTGTGCGCTGGGCCTGCACGACCGGGCATGCCGCCAACTGGCATCCGCTGACGTGGCTCGCGCACATGGCGGATGTGGAACTGTATGGGTTGGCGCCCGGAGGACATCACCGGACCAGCGTGCTGATCCACATGCTGAATGTCCTGCTGCTGTTCGGTGTCCTGCGGCGCTGGACCGGCCGGGCCGGGCCGGCATTCCTGGCGGCGGCGCTGTGGGCAGTGCATCCGTTGCGCGTGGAATCGGTGGTGTGGATTTCGGAGCGCAAGGATGTGCTGGCCACGTTTTTCGGCTTGCTGGCCCTGGGGCTGTACGGCGGCGCGGCGCGCCGCGGGCGCATGGCCGGCGTGGCGGCGGCGTTCGCGTTGAGCTTGCTGTCAAAGCCGCTGTGGATGACCCTGCCCGGCCTGCTTTTGCTGGTGGATTTCTGGCCCTTGCGGCGCTGGCCGGGCGTGCCGGTCCGGGAACTCATCCGGGAAAAATGGCTGCTGTTCCTGCTGGCGGCGGTGTCCGGCCTCATTACGTACCGGGTGCAGCAGGCCAGCGGGGCGGTGCAGCCGTTCGAGCAATATCCGCCGGGATTGCGCGCGGCCAATGCCGTCGTGGCCATCTGGCAATATCTGTACGCGCTGGTCTGGCCCCGCAACCTGGCCTGCTTCTATCCGTATCCCGAATCCGGGATTCCGGCCCTGGCCGTGGCCGGGGCATTTGCAGGCCTGGCGGGTCTGACGATGCTGGCGGTTTTCGCCGCTCGCCGCCAGCCGTGGTGGCTGGTGGGCTGGCTGTGGTTCCTGGGGGCGCTGGTGCCGATGCTGGGACTGGTGCAGGTGGGCGGCCAGGCCCGGGCCGACCGCTATACCAGCTTGCCGCAGCTAGGATTGATCCTGGCCCTGGTCTGGGGCGCGGCGGAAGCGGCGGAGCGGTGGGGCGGCCGCCGGGGCCGGAACATGCTTGCGGCGCTGGGCGTGGTCCTGGTGGTGGGCCTGGCGCTGTTGTCGCAGCGGCAAACCCAGGTCTGGCGCGACAGCGAAATCCTGTTCCGCCGGGCGCTGGCCGTGACGCCGGACAACGCGGTGGCGCATTACGACCTGGCCGGGTGCCTCTGGACGGAAGGGCGGAGGGCGGAGGCCATCGCGCACTTCGAAGCGGCACAGGTCCTCAAGCCCGATCATCCGGATGTGCAGAACAACCTGGCCTGGGCGCTGGCGGTGACGCCGGACTCCACGGCGGAGCAGCGGCAACGGGCGGTGCGGTTGGCGCAGCAAGCCGTGGCCCGATCCGGGGCGCCCGCGCTGGACACGCTGGCCGCGGCGCAGGCCGCTGCCGGCGATTTCGCGGGCGCGGTGGCTAGCGCCGAACGCGCCCGGGAGCTGGCCGTGCGGGAAGGTCCGCCCGGGCTGGCCGACCGGATTGCCGGGCGCTTGAAATTGTACGAGGCGGGGCAACCCTTCCGGGAATAGCCCGTAACCGGGGCGGGTGTGAATTGCGCTGGTTATCGCGGCGGGGTTTGGGGTAAAGATCAGGTCATGAACGACGCTTCCGCCCGACATGTTCCGCCGAATGGCGCGGGGGTCCTGCTGGCCGTCTGCTTGTTTGCCGCCACCTTGATCCTGTTTTGGCCGGCGACGGGCTTTGATTTCATCCATCTCGACGACACGCTATACGTGCCCGGCAACCCGATGGTGGCGGGGGGCTTGCACTGGGCGGGCATCCGGCAGGCATTCACGACGGTATATGAACAGTGGTGGCTGCCGCTGCTGTGGCTTTCGTACATGGCGGACATCACGCTGTTCGGGCCGGGGCCGTTTGGGCATCACCTGGTGAACATCCTGCTGCACGCGGCCAACGCCGCGCTGCTGTTCTGGGTGCTGTTCCGGATGACGGGCTCGCGCTGGCGGAGCGCCTTCGCCGCGGCCTTGTTCGCCTGGCATCCGCTGCGCGTGGAATCCGTGGCGTGGATCACGGAACGGAAGGATGTCCTGTCGGGTTTGTTTTTCCTGCTGGCCCTGCTGGCGTATGTGCGCCAGGTGCGGACGGGCGGACCCGTCCGCATGTGGCCGGTGACCGTCCAGATGCTTCTGGGTTTGATGGCGAAATCCATTTTGGTCGTGCTACCGGGCCTGCTGCTGCTGCTGGATTTCTGGCCGCTGGGCCGCGCCGGCGCGGAAACCGGGCGGGACGGCTGGCGTCGGTGGCGGCAGTTGGCGGCGGAGAAAATCCCGCTGTTTTTCCTGTCGGCGGTTTTCATCTATCTCACGCTCGTCACGCATGGCACCTCCGGCGGCGAACGGGTGACGGCCTCCTGGCTGAACCGGTTGGCGCTGGTGGCGCCCAACATCCTGATCTATTTGGAAAAAACCTTTTGGCCGGCGGGGTTGACGATCCTGAACCCCACGGATGCGCCGGTCTCATCTTTCATCGGCTGGCTGGCGCCGGCGGGACTGATCGCGGTGACGTTTCTGGCCTGGCGGTTCCGGCGGACGCAGCCCTATCTGCTGACCGGCTGGCTTTGGTTCCTGGTGGCGCTGCTGCCGGTGGTGCGCGGAATCCGGTTTGACGAGCAGTCGGCCTTTTCCGACCGCTACACCTATTTGCCCGGCATCGGGCTCGGCCTGGTCCTGGCGTGGGGGGCGGGGGCGCTGCAGGAACGGTGGCGCTGGTTGCGCTGGCCGCTGGCGGCCACCGGCATCCTGGTGCTGGCGGCCTGCCTGGTGCGGACGCCTGCGCAACTGGCGTGGTGGCGGAATTCCCTGACGCTGTTTCCGCGGGCGGTGGCTCTGGCGCCGAATTCGGCCGCCGCGCAGATCAGCCTGGGAAATGCCTTGTTCGACGCCGGACAGCTTCAGGAAGCCGAAGCACACCTGGGCGTGGCCACGAAGCTGCAGCCCTGGAACGACCTGTACCGGGCGAACTGGGGCCTGGTGCTGGCGCAGCTCGGCCGTGCGCAGGAAGCGCGCGCGGTTTTGGCCGTGGCCTGGCCGGACACGGCTGCGATGCCGGTACTGGTGCACGGTGCCTACGGCATGGCCGGGCTGCAACTGGGGGAGTATGCCGAAGCCATCCGGCATCTGGAACTGGCCCTGGAGCCGGGATCAGGCAAGCCGGGCTACCGGGTTGAATTGATCCGGGCCTTGTTCGAGTCTGGCGCCGCGGCGCAGGCGCGGGAACAGGTGCAGTTGCTGGAGGGTTGGCCCGGCGGCGCCATCCGCACGACGGCCGATTTGTTCCCGTATTATCAGCAGCGCTGGCGGGAAGGCGCGCGGGCCTACGTTTGGGAATATTTCCGCCGGTTGGCGGAGCAGGAGCCGGACAATGCCGCGTTGCTCAACAACATCGCGTGGCTGGTGGCGACGGATCCGGACGCCCCGGAGGACATGCGCCTGGGCGCCCGCGATTTCGCCCGGCGGGCCGTGGAGCTGACGGCGGGCGGCCAGGCCGCGACCCTGGACACCTTGGCGGCCGCGCAGGCCGCGTGCGGCGATTCCGCGGCGGCGGCGGAAACCGCGCGCCGGGCGCTGGACCGGGCGGAACAAGGCGGGGATGAAAAGCTGGCCGGCCACATCCGCGAGCGGGTTGCGAAATACGAAAACGGCAGGAGTTCTGTTCCATGACCAGGAAAAACCATGCGCGCGTCCGCTGACACAACAGCCGTTCCCGGCCGTGTCGAACAAGGCCTGGTGATCGCGCTGTTTATCCTCACGGTAGTCCTGTTCTGGCCGGCGACGGGCGGCGATTTCATGAATCTCGACGATTATCCCTACGTCAAGGACAACCCCATGGTTTGGAACGGGGTGACGCTGGACGGGATCCGGCAGGCCTGCACGACCGTGCGGGAGCAGTGGTGGCTGCCGCTGCTGTGGATTTCCTACATGGCGGATGTCGAGCTGTTCGGCACCGCACCCTACGGGCATCACCTGGTGAACATCCTGCTGCACGCCGCCAACGCAGCGTTGCTGTTCTGGGTGCTGTTCCGGATGACCGGCGCCCGCTGGCGGAGTTTGTTTGTGGCCCTGCTGTTCGCCTGGCATCCCACGCGGGTGGAAGCCGTGGCCTGGATCGCGGCCCGCAAGGATGTGCTCAGCGGCCTGTTCTTCATGCTGGCGCTGCTGGCCTACGTCCGCCATGCCGAAAAGCCATCCGGTTGGCGGATGGGGCTGGTATTCCTGGCCCTGCTGGCCGGCTTGATGTCGAAAGCCACATTGGTTGCGCTGCCGTGCCTGCTGCTGGTGCTGGATGCATGGCCGTTGCAACGCCCGCAGTGTCTGGCCGGGCGGCCGGCGTGGAAATCCTGGGTGCCGCTGGTGCGGGAGAAAATCCCGCTGCTGCTGCTGGCCGGCGTTTTCATGGCCATCAACCTGCGGACGCATGTGTCCGGGACCGGGGCGGATGGCGCGGTGGCGCCGTTGACCCGGCTGGGAGAAATAGCGCCCAACCTGCTGGTCTATCTCAAACTCCTTGCGGTGCCCTGGCATTTGAACATCCTGTATCCGGAGCACGACGTTGTTTCCTGGCCGGTTTCCATTGGCGCGGCGCTGGCCGTGGCGGCCGCCGGGGTGTGGGTGCTGCGCCGGCGGGCCCGGCAACCCTACCTGCTGACCGGGGGGCTGTGGTTTGCGCTGCTGCTGGCACCGGTTGTGCGCGGCGTGCGCGTGGGACTGGCCCAGTATGCAGACCGCTGGAGCTATCTGCCATTGATCGGTGTGGGTCTGGCGCTGGCCTGGTGGGGCACGGACTGGAGCGTCGATCGCAGGTGGCGCCGGAACGTGCTGCGGGCGTCCGCGGTGGTGCTGCTGGGTGCCTGCGCTTTTCTGACACATTCCCAACTGGGCTGGTGGCGGGATCCGTTCACCATGTTCCAGCGGGCCGTCCAACTGGAACCGGAATCGCATGTGGTTCGCAACGGGTTGGGGCAGGCGCTGGTGGCGGCCGGCCGGTTCGAGGAGGGCCGGATGCAATTGCAGGAAGCGGTACGCCTCAAGCCGGACGATGCGGATTACCTGACCAACCTGGGCACCGCCCTGTTCCAACTGGGGCGTTTTGAGGAAGCGCTGGCCCGGCACGACGAAGCCATCCGACAGCGGAAATCCGATGCCGTTCTTTACAACAACCGCGGCAATGCCCTGGCGGCGCTGGGCCGAAAGGACGAGGCGTGGGCCGCGTATGAAGAAGCGCTGCGGTTGCAGCCGGGGCATCCCGAAGCCAACTACAATCTCGGCGGTTTGTTGTTTGCGGCCGGCCAGGTGGATGCGGCACTGGCGCACTTTCAGGCCGCGGTGCAGGCGCGGCCGGACGGCGCGCCGATCTGGTACAACCTCGGGATCACCTATGCCCAGTTGGGGCACTACACCGAGGCGGAGGCTTGCGTGCAAAAAGCGCTGGCGCTGGAGCCAGCCTTGCCGGGGGCGCCGGAGACGCTCCGGCGGCTGCAAGCGATGCCCCGTTGACGCGCGCGAAATCCGGCGGCCCGCGGCCGGGCCGGCGGCGGATATTTGGCCCAAAAACAGGCGGGAAAAACGGTTTAATTTTCACGCAAAAAAAACCTTTACGGTATTTCCATTAAGGGCGTATAAAGAGTCACATGCTGAGGTGGGAGTTTCCTCGGCGACGATTTAAAAAAAGAAATAAAACCTCAAGGAGAAGAGTGATGAAGAAATTGATGATTGCGTTGGCGATTGTTGCGATCGCTTCCGTGGCGCAAGCCGAACTGCTGGCGACGTGGGGCACCTTCACGGGCGGCAATGCGGCGGTGACGGCGGTGAACTCGTCGGCGGCGAATTATGCCCAGGTGACCTGGGGTGACCTGAGCCGTGGCGGCCAGGCCATGGGCGTGCAGACGACGGCGGCGGGCAACTTCGCGGCCAACAACTGGACCGGCACGGGCTACTTCTACCTGACGGCCACCGTGGCTAGCGGCTACCAGGTCGCGAATGCGGACATCCGCTACACGGTCAACGGCACCGGAACGGGTCCTGGCACGATGGCTTGGAGCCTCAACGGCACCACGCTGAACGCCGGTCATGCGATTACCTCCGTGTCCGGTGGCGCGTCCTATACCGACACCATCCCCACGATGGCGGTTGGCATCAACAGCCTGACCTTCGACCACGTCGGCACGCTGAACCAGTCCGGCACGGCGGCCTTCGCCTCGGGCGGCGGCATTCGTCTGCTGACGGCCGTGACGGTCAACGGCGACATCCAGGCGACTGCGGTTCCCGAGCCGGCGACGATGAGCCTGCTGGGCCTCGGCGCGCTGGTCATGGCGCTTCGTCGCAAGATGAGCAAGTAATCCTTTTCGAAGGATGAAACGAAAGAGCGGCTGCAAAGCCGCTCTTTTTTTTGTTTGTTGCGGATGACGGCGCGGAAGGGGCGGGGCGGATTCCTGTAGGTGCGCCCGGTGGGCGCGCCGGATCGGGAAAGGTCGGAGAGCGAACAGCCGCCGCGCTCAGCGAGCGCAGCTACAAGGCGGAAAGATGGATTGGGTGGATTTCTGTGGGTGCGCCCGGTGGGCGCGCCGGATCGGGAAGGGCCGGAAAGCCAGCAGCCGCCGCGCTCAACGAGC
>CAZMOR010000255.1:0-16555 GCA_964567795.1 uncultured Verrucomicrobiota bacterium | reverse complement strand
GTCGTTCACGTCCGAGCCGATGGAGAGATGCAGCAGCACCACGTCCTGCGGCCGGAAATCCCCCCGCCCCGCCTCCAGGTCGCGCGCGTCGCCGCGCAGCTCGGGCAGGATGCGCTTGCGCTCGCAGTAGATCTGCGACTCGTAGCCCCAACCCCGGAACAGCGCGCGCATCGCCCGCGCCTCGTTGCTGATGGCATCCCCGTTGGCGTAACCCGCCACGATCTGGTGAATCGCTCGCATTGGAACCGCATCCTAGAAGGAAGCCCCCGCCGAATCCAGCCCCTTTTCGCCCCCGTGCGGGGGCTCGCGGCTCAAGGATTTTTCCACACTATGGAAAACTTTTTTCCACAGTGTGGAAAAATGGCTCAAAGTTTTTCCATTGTGTGGAAAATCCGCTGAAAGTTTTTCCATTGCGTGGAAAAACCGGCTTCCGGGCATGAGCCGCGAGTTCCCGCATCGGGGGCAACGGCCTTTTGCTTGCCACCCGCCCCCGCCCTGCCCTATTTTGGCGGCATGAACCTGCGCTCATCCCGTTTCGGCTTCGCCAGCCTACTACTGCTGGCCGGCTGGCTGTTATGGCTGTGCGCCACCTGGCCGCTGCCCCGGTATTTTTCCACGGCGATCCCCCACAGCCATCTCCGCGCCGGGCCGCAGGTGGTCCAGCCCATCGTCGCGGGCGACCACCTCCAGCTGCTCTATCATTTCTGGCTCGGACTGGATGCCTTCACCGGCCATTCGCCGCTGTTCCGCAATGTCTATGAATTCAACCTCGGCAACGATGCCGACCGCGTCCAGCCGGACCTGTACTACCTACCGTTTTCGCTGGTCTACATGGCGTTCGCGCCGTGGGCGGGGCACGCCGCGGGCTGGAACGCGGCGGGACTCGCATCGGTCCTGCTCGGCGTGCTGGGCGCGGGCCTGCTGGCGCGCCGGTTCACGAATTCGCGCGTCGTGGCCCTGCTGGCGGCGCTGCTGGTGTCCGTCCTGCCCTACCGCTGGATCACGCTCTTCGCCGGCTCGCCCACCGGCTTCGCCATGGCGTTTCCGCCGCTGCTGTTCTATGGCCTCGACCGCGCGATCCGCGACCGTTCGCCCGCGGGCGGGCTCATCGCCGGGCTGGCGATGCTTTGCGCGTTCACGACCGACCTGCATGTGTTCTACTTCTCCATGCTGTCCGCCCCGGGCTTCGCGCTGCTGTCTTTCTGGCTGGCGGCGCCGGGCGGACGCGACTGGCCCGGCGTGCTCCGGCGGGCGCTCCTGCCGCTGCTGCCGTTCGCCGGGCTGGCGGGCGCCGCCGCCGTCGGCAGCGTCCTTGCGAGCCGCCACCTGGCCGGTTCCGCCATGGGCGGCGGGCGCACGCTGGCGGAAATGGCGAGCTATTCGCCGCAGGCCATCGGCCTGGTCTCCACCGCCAGCGCGGGCATGACCAATCACGCCTATGTCGGCATTCCGCTCTTCGCGCTGCTGGCCGCGGGCCTGGTGTTCTGGGGCTGGCCGCTCGTGCGGCGCGGCGGCGGCGAGCCGCCGGCCAGCACCGCGCGCCGCGCCGTCCTGGCCCTGCTGGCGGCCGGCGCGGTCGTCATTGTCCTCGGTCTGGGCATCCACGGCCCGCACGAAGGCATCCTGATCCGCGGCATTCGCAAGGTGGTGCCCAAATACTCCATGATCCGCCAGCCGGCGAAGATCTACTGCCTGCTGCCGGCGCTGTTCGCGCCATTGCTCGCGCTCTTCCTGGACCGCGCGTTCCGCTTCGGCCGGCGCGGCGCCGTCCGCGCTGGCACGGCCGTGTTGACCGCCGGTCTCGCCGCCTGGGCGCTGGCACAGTCCCTCGGCATGACCGCTCCCGGCTTCTGCCGCCTGCCCGGCCCCAATGCCGCTTACGAGGCGGTCGCCCACGACGACACGGCCAACGCCGGCCGGCCCGCCCACGCGCTGGCCCTGCCACTCTGGCCGGGCGAGGCGCATTGGACCAGCCTGTGCGAATACGCCACGATGTTCTCGCGCGTCCGCCTCGTCAACGGCTACGCGCCCGCCGTACCCGCCGGCTACTACACGAATGTGTTCAAGAAATACGAGTCGCTCAACCAGGGGCATGCCACGGACGAGCAGCTCGACGGCCTGCTGGCGCTTGGCGTGCGCCACCTGCTTTTCCACGCCAACGCGTTTCCGGAAAAAGTCTCGCCGTTCCCCGCCGCCGCCACGCTGCGCGCGCTGACCGGACATCCGCGGCTCGCGCTCCTGGCCGACGACGGCCAGGTTTTCGCCTTCCGCATCCTGCCCAAGCATCCCGTCGAGCACACGCCCCAGGCCAACTGGACGGAGCGGCTCTACGCCGCTTCGATCATCTGGAAATGGCCGGCGCCCCTGGAAATCCCCAACGCCGCCACGGCCAAGCTGCTCCTTCGCGCGCCGGTCGCCCCGGCACCTGAATTGCGCTATCTGCTGCGCCTCGGCGACTCCTCCGCCCAGCCGTTGATCATCCCGCCGGGCGACACGGAGGTGGCCAGCATCACCCATCCCATCGCCGGCCTGCCGGATTGGCTGCAGGCGGACTTGCCCAGTCCCACGGGCGGCCTCGCCTCCGCCATTTCCGGCCCCGTGTTCCTGAAAACCGCGCTGCTGACCGCCGGCGACCTGCCCGCGCCCGGCACCGACGGGGCCATTCATGTGCCGCCCGCGCTGCTCTATCATGTCGGTCATTCCGCTCCCGGCCAGCCGGCCGTGACGTTCGACTCCGACACCGTCCCCGCCGGCCTGGTCCTGTATGGTCCCAACCTGCCGTTCCCGCCCGGCGTCTATGATGTCACGCTTTCGTATTCCGTCCATGGCGCCGCAGCCCCCGGCATCTTCCGCGTGGTGACGCTGCCCGGCGGCCAGGTGCTGGCCGAAGCCGGGGTGGAACCCGGCCGGAATGAACTCACCTTCCCGGCCCTGACCATCGGCGCCGACCTGGTGCGTTTTGAATTCCATTATGCCGCGAATGACCCCGTCGATCTGCGCGACATCCGCCTGGCGCCGGCCACGCTGCGGCTGGCACCGGCGCCTTGATCTTCCCCCGGCCGCGCCGTACACTGCCGGCATGCTCATCAAATTATTCTGGATCGCCCGCGTTTTCGGTTACGTCGCCAGCCTGGCCGGCGTCTTCTTGTATCTCGCCCACGGGGCCGATGCTTCGCCCGATCTCAAGAACCTGGGCCTGGGCATCGTCGGGGCCGGATTCATCGGCTTTTTCATTTCCTATGCCATTCGCGCCTGGCTGCGCTTCGGGGCGCGCCCCAAAACCATCGACCGGAGACAGCCATGAATCACTACGCCCATCTGAAAACCCCCGTGGAGATTCTCCAGGCCGCCGCCGAAAAGGAAACCAGCGCCCGGGATTTCTATGCCGAACTGGCCGCCCGCTGCCACACGGATTTCGTCCGCGACCTCCTCCTGCGCCTCCACAACGAGGAGGAAAAGCACCTCGACCTGATCCATAAGATGCTCGCCCGGCTCACTCAATGAACCGCTGGCTGGCTGCCCTGTTTTCCCTGCCGTTCATGACCGCCTGCGCCTCCGCCAGCGCCCCGCTCCGCGTCGCCTGCGTCGGCGACAGCATCACCTATGGCGACAAGCTTTCCAACCGTGAAACCCAGTCCTATCCCGCCGTCCTCGCGCAACTCGCGGGCGGCCGGTTCCGCACCGGCAATTTTGGCGTCAACGGCGCCACCGCCCTCTCCGGCACCGGCCGCGCCTGGACCGACACCCCGGCCTGCCGCGATGCCCTGGCGTTCGCGCCCGACATCGTGGTCGTGATGCTGGGCATCAACGATCTTGCCTTCCCCAACGGCTATGTCCGTTATCCCGCCGATCTGGAAACGATTGTCCGGCGCTTCCAGGCGCTGCCTTCCGCCCCGCATGTCTGGCTCTGCACGCTCACGCCCATCGCGCCAGCGGAAGCGCAGGAATCGGCCAACCGCACCATCCGCGAAATCCTGATTCCCGCCATCCGCGCGACCGCCGCCCGGACCGGCGCCGGCGTCATCGATATCGCCGCAACCTATCCCAACCGGCTGGACCTGCTGCCGGACGGGCTGCACCCGACACCGGCGGGAGCCGAACTGCTCGCCCGCACCGTCCTGGCCGCCTTGGATGCTCCGGCCCCGGCCGCGCCGCAGATTCAACCCGCGCCCGCGGCCGGCCCCGTGAACCTGTCCATCCGCAATGAAGCCTTGGCCGCCAAGGCGCGGGCCGACCTCTGGCGCAAGACCCGGCCGGCGCTCGCGGAGCTGCGCGATCCCTGCGCCTACGGCGACCCTGCCGCGCTCCTGCCGCTCCTGGCCGACAACACGGCCGCCGGGCCCGATCTGTTCTTTTCCTTCGCCGCGCTGGCCTGCGCGCTCGACCGCGCCGGCGAAACCACCGTGTTCCTGCCCGACGGCCGCCCCGTGGCCTGGCGCGAAGCGCTGCTGCATCAACTCGTCCAGCGCCAGAAGATCGACGCCCGGGGCGGCGGCTTCTGGGACGCGACCGGCACCGATGCCGACCGCGACACGGCGTACGCCCTGCAAGCCCTCGCGCTGGCCCTTGGCCCATAGCCTTTTTTGCTGGTTTCCACCCATGCCCTGCGGCACAGTGAAGGCATTATGCGCCCGGATCATCTGAAAATCTCGGCCTGCGTCACCGCCGGCAACGAGGAGGACAAAATCGCCGCCTGCCTCGCCAGCCTGACCTGGTGCGACGAAGTCGTCGTCGTCGATTCCTTCAGCCAGGACAAAACCCTGGAAATTTCCAAGCAATACACGCCGCACGTCTATCAGCATGCCTGGGAGGGCTATATCGCCCAGAAAAACTACATCCGCTCCCTCGCCCACCATCCCTGGATCCTGTTCGTCGACGCCGACGAAGTGGTGTCCGAGGATCTCCGCGCCGAAATCGAGCAGGAATTCGACCGCGGCCCCGGCGAAGTGGCCGGCTATCGCTTCCCGCGCATGGTCCACTACCTCGGCAAGTGGATCCGCCACGGCGAGTGGTATCCCGACATCAAGCTGCGCCTCTTCCGCAAGGACCGCGGCCACAGCGGCGGCGAAGAACCCCATGACCGCGTCGTGGTCGACGGGCTCGTCAAGACCCTCCGCGCCCCCCTCTACCATTTCACCTACGACAACCTCGCCGACCACATCTATACCATCAATCGCTTCTCTTCTATCTCCGCCAACGAGAAATTCTCCCGCGGCGAACATTTCCGCTGGGGCGACCTGATCTTCCGCCCCCCCTGGCGCTTCTTCAAATCCTACTTCGTCAAGCTGGGACTCCTCGATGGCCGCCAAGGTTTCATCATCGCCCTCATGACCGCCTTCGGCGTCTTCGTGAAATACGCCAAGCTTTTGGAACTCTGGATCCAGCACCGGCAGCCCCGCGCGGGCGCCAGTCCCCATGACTGAACCCGCCTGGCAGTCCCGTGGTCCCTGGCGGTTCCTCGTCGCCCCCGGCTGGGACCGCGCCGGATTCATCGATGTCCTCGACCAACTGCCGTTCCTGGTAAACAAGAAAGCCAAGCCGCTTGTCCCGCCTGGCCGCCACCGGGTGGACCGCCTGGCCCTGCCCGGCGGCGGTGACCCCCTCGATGCCGTCGTCAAAACCTACGGACCGCAAGCCGCCTGGCGCGACCGCCTCGCGCTCCAGGCGGGCACCAAGGCCGAACGCGCCTTCCGCACGGCCCTCGTCCTGCGCGCGGCCGGCATCGGCACGCCCGCCCCCGTCGCCGTCGCCGAGCGCTGGGAAGGAACCCGCCTCCGCGAAAGCCGCTTCATCGCCGCCTTCGTTCCCGACCTCACGAATCTTCGCGACGAACTCAACCGCCTCTATGCCAAGGCCCCCCGCTGCGCCCCGCTGATGGAACTGCTCCAGTGCGTCGCCGACGCCACCCGCGCCCTGCACGACGCCGGCATCCTCCATCACGACCTCGGCAACCAGAACATCGGCCTCCAGCGCGACACCGACAATCCCGCCCGCCCCTGGCGCGTGTTCTTCCTCGACCTCAACCGCGCCCGCCACGTTGATTCCGCCACTCCGGCGCAGCGCGGGGCCGATCTGGCCCGCCTCGACCTGCCCTCCGATTTCCTCCGCGTGTTTCACGCCATGTATTTCCACGGGCATGCCCCGTCCCCCGATTTTGCCGAGGCCGAACACAAGGCCCGCGCGGCGTTCGCCCGCCACACCGCCCTGCGCCCCTGGCGCCATCCCCTCCGCGAAGCCCGCCTCCGCCGCGCCGAAGCCAAAACGGAGCGCCCTCTCCGCGGCCGCGAAATCTGGATCTGGGACGACCGCTCCGCCCAGGCCATCCCCGCCTACACCGCCCGGGACCGCCGTCAATTCCTGCCCGCCGCCAATGTCCTGACGGCCCTCCGCCATGGTGTCCAACACGGCCTGGCAATCCGCCGCGCCTACCGCGACCTGCAGGCCCGCAGCTTCTCCGCTCCGGTTTCCTTCGCCAACGCCATCGGCCTGACCCTCGACGCCGAACCCGCCACCTGGACACGGCAACTGGAATGGCTGGCCCGCCTGCAGGGCGCGCGCAAGCTGCCGCTGCTGCTCCGCCTCTGCCACCACCAGGGCGCCGACGCGTGGCAGTGGACGCTGGACCAGGCCCTGGGACTCCACCGCCAAGGCCATCCGGTCGCGCTCGCCCTCGTGCAGGACCGCCGCGCCATCCGCGAACCCAAGGGCTGGCGCCAGATGGTCACCCTCGCTTTCGACCGCGCCCACACCTTCGCCGAATTTTTCGAGATCGGCCATGCCGTCAACCGCTCCAAGTGGGGCGTGTGGGATTTCCGCGAATACGCCCGCCTGCTCGATCCCGTGCGTTCCAGCCTGATTCAATACCCGGAAGCCAAAATCACCGGCCCGGCCTGCATCGACTTTGAACCCCACGCCCTTGGCGCCCTGCTGGAAGTTCTGCCGCGCGACCTTCCTTTCCACGCCTTGTCCCACCATCTCTATGTCGACCGCCGCGGGGCGCCCGAGAATTTCCAGGGTCCCTTCGACACGGTGGGCAAGTGCGCCCTGCTCCGGGCCTACGCCCGCGCGCACGGGTTCGCCGACGACCGCGTGCTGGTCACCGAAGTCAACTGGCCCCTCCTCGGCACCGGCGTCTGGTCGCCCGTCAATTCCCCCTACGAAACCCTCGATCCGCGGCAGAACGATCCCTCCGTCACCGAAGAGCAGTATGCTGCCTTCATGGCGCGCTATCTCCTGCTCACCCTTGCCTCCGGCCACGTTTCCCGCGTCTACTGGTGGCGCCTCGCCGCCCGCGGCTTCGGCCTCATCGACGACACCGATCCCGCCGCCTGGCGCCCCCGCCCCGCCTTCCATACCCTGCACGCGCTGCTGGAAAAACTGGACGGCGCCGCCTTCGCCCGCAAATTGGAAACGCCCGGCGGGGAATTCGCGCTGGAATTCTCCCGGCCGGGCGCCGCGCCCCTGACCGTCTGCTGGACCCTCTCCAGCGCCCCCGAATACGCCTAGCCCAGGCCTTCGGTCGCCGCCATGGCCGCGGCCACGCTCTTCTCCAGCGGCACCGGCTCGCCGGCGGATTTCCGCGCGCTCGCGATGTCCTTCAGGCCGTTGCCGGTCAGCATGCAGACCACGGTCTCGTCCGGCTTCACGAGGCCATCCCGCGCGGCCTGCTTGAGCCCCGCCCATGCGCACGAAGCCGCCGGCTCCGAAAAGACGCCCGCGCCGCGCGCGATTTCCGGAATCGCCGCCAAAATCTCCGCGTCCGGCACGGCCACCGCCGCGCCGTTCGACTCGATCACGGCGCGTACCGCCGCCAAGCCGTCGCGCGGAATGTCCACCGAAATGGAATCCGCCACCGTCGTCGCCTGCACGGGCGCGATCCGCACCCGGGCCCAGTCCGGCGCCCGGTTCCCGGCCTTTTGCAGCGCCCACGCCGCCTCGCTGATCGCGCGGCTGTCCACCGACTGCGCGCAGAGCATCTTGGGCGTGCGGTCGACAATGCCCGCCTCCTTCAGGTCGCAAAACCCCTTCCAGATGCCGGCGATGATGTTGCCGTCGCCCGTGGGCACCACGACCCAGTCCGGAATTTTCCCGAGCTGTTCATAGATTTCGAACGCCGCGGTCTTCTTGCCTTCGCGCGTGAATGGATTGTGCCCCGTGTTGCGGTTGAACCAGCCCCGCTGCGCGCAGACCGCCATGCACAGGTCGAACGCATCGTCATAGGTGCCCTTCACCGCGAACACCTTCGCGCCGAACACTAGCAACTGCGCGATCTTCGCCGCCGGGGCCTTCTCCGGCACGAAGATCACGCACGGCATCGCCACGCTCGCCGCCAGGCACGCCATCGAACTGCCCGCGTTGCCCGTGCTGGCCCCGCACAGCACCTTCGCGCCGGTTTCGCGCGCGCGCACCAGCGCCACCGCTCCGGCGCGGTCCTTGAACGACGCGCTCGGATTCTGCCCGTCATCCTTTACAATCAGGTTCTTCAGCCCCGCCAGCGCCCCCAGCCGCGGCGCCTCGTACAGCGGCGTCTGCCCCACCCGCAGCGGCGAGGCCAACTCCAGCTTCGACACCGGCAGCAGCGCCTGGTAGCGGAAGATGTCCCGCCGCGCCGGCTCCACCCACCAGCGCCCCGGCGCGCCTTTCGGCCAGTCGTAGCGGACCTCCAGGTTGCCGCCGCACTTCGGGCAGACATAGCCCCCGAAATCCGCCCCCGGCTTCGTCCCGCACGCAAAACACCGGAATCCATTGAAATGTGTCTTCATAGGCCATTCAGTATGCCCCCTCCTGCCCCGGCGCGCAACCCCCACTTCCGCTTTCCCGTTGCCCCTCCCCGTTTTTTGGGCTATTTTTTCCCTCCACTAGGAGATTCCCATGATCGACCTCAAATCCCAGCGCATCGTGGTCACCGGCGGCGCCGGCTTCCTCGGCGGCTTCGTCACCGCCGCCCTCAAGGCCCGCGGCTGCAAGGACATCTTCATTCCCCTCGTCGAGGACTACGACCTGGTCGAACACGCCAACGTCCGGCGCATGTACGACGACTTCCGCCCCGACCTTGTCATCCATCTCGCCGCCGTCGTCGGCGGCATCGGCGCCAACCGCGAACACCCCGGCGAGTTCTACTACAAGAACATGGCCATGGGCCTCTTCCTCATGGAGGAAGCCCGCCGGCGCAAGCTCGGAAAATTCGTCGCCCTCGGCACCATCTGCGCCTATCCCAAGTTCACCCCCGTCCCCTTCCGCGAAGAGGACCTCTGGAACGGCTACCCCGAGGAAACCAACGCCCCCTACGGCCTCGCCAAGAAAATGATGCTCGTCCAGGGCCAGGCCTACCGCCAGCAGTACGGCTTCAATTCCATCTTCCTCCTCCCCGTCAACCTCTACGGCCCCCGCGACAACTTCAACCCCGCCTCCTCCCACGTCATCCCCGCCCTCATCAAGAAATGCGTCGAAGCCCGCGACGCCGGCGCGCCCGAGATCGTCGTCTGGGGCACCGGCAACGCCTCCCGCGAATTCCTCTATGTCGCCGACTGCGCCGAGGCCATCGTGCTCGCCGCCGAACGCTACGACGGCTCCGAGCCCGTCAACATCGGCGCCGGCTTCGAAATCCAGATCAAGGAGCTCGTGCCCCTGATCGCCAAGCTGACGGGTTTCAAGGGCAAGATCGTCTGGGATTCCACCAAGCCCGACGGCCAGCCCCGCCGCATGCTCGACACCTCCCGCGCCGAAAAATTCTTCGGCTTCAAGGCCAAGGTCGGCTTCGCGGAAGGCCTCCGCGAAACCGTCGCCTGGTACGAACAGTTCCGCAAGAAATAACGGGTTTACCCGGTCTCATGGTTTTCTGCGAATCATCTCCGCCTTCGCCCGTGCCCGCCGCCCGCTCGTACGATTGGCGCAGCCTGCTGCTGGTGCTCGCCCTCGCGTTCGTCGGCGCAGCCTCGTTCCAGGGCAGCCGCGGCCTCTATGAATCCACCGAAGGCCGCTACGCCGAAACCGCCCGCGAAACCATGCTTTCCGGCGACTATGACGATCCCATCCTGAACAGCCAGCCGCATTGGACCAAGCCGCCGCTCACTTACATGGCCATCATTCCCGGCATCCGGCTTTTGGGTGAAAACCCCTGGGGCGTGCGCGCCTATCTGGTCGTCGCCATGGTGCTGGCGGCGGGCGCCGTCTGGTTGGCTGCTTTTTCCATCTGGGGTGCCGGCGCGGGGCGCTGGGCCGGGATCATCTTCGCCACTTCGCCGTTTGTCGCGGTCGCCGCCCATTCCGTTTCCACCGACATGCTGGTGGCGCTCTGGACCGCCCTGGCCTTTGCCGCCTTCTGGCATGGCCATGCGCGCCGCCGGTGCCTCTCCCTGCTGTTCATGTGGGTGTTCCTGGCCCTGGGCCTGCTCACCAAGGGACCGCCGGCGCTGCTCGTGCCCGCCGCTTCCCTGCCGGTCGCCTGGTACCACCTGCGCCGCACCGGCGGCTGGCGGCCCGGCCGCTGGATGCTGGGCCTGGGCCTGGCCATTTTCCTCGTGCTCGGCTTCAGTTGGTATTTTTCCGAAGCCAAGCAAAACCCCGGCCTGGCTTCCTACTGGCTCGGAACGGAAATCGTCGCGCGCAACCTCACCAATGAAATGCACCGCAACTCCGGCCTGTGGATTGCCCTGGTCATGTACGTACCCATCCTGCTGCTGGGCACCGGCCCCTGGCTCCTGCTTGCGCTCTGGCGCGCCCGCCCGATCCAGATCGAGTGGCAGAATTCCACCGCCACCGACTGGAACCGCGCCGCCGGTTATTCACTCCTCTCCGGCGTGGTCGTGCCCTTCCTGGTTTTTTCGCTCAGCCGCTCCAAACTCGCCCTGTACCTCATTCCGCTCTTCATCCCGCTCAGCATTCTGGGGGGCCAGTTCATCCAGCGCCTTGTCGAACAGGGCCGCCTGTCTCTCCGTGCCGTCCGTTGGTGCGCCGGTGGTCTGCTCGCACTCATCATCGCCGCCAAGGCCGCGGCCGGCTTCATTGAAACCACCCCGGACATGACCCGCCTGGCCAAACATCTGGCGCCCCTGTTGAATCCCAACGATGATCGCATTCTTTGCTCTGTCAGCAGCCAGGTCCTGAATGGCTTGGAATTCCATCTGCGCCGCCCCGTTGAAGCCGTCACCCCCCTTGTCCTGTGGGAACACATGAAAATCGCCGTGCTGACCGGCCAGCCCACCGATTATCTCGTCAAGGTTTCCCGCTGGGGCCGCCTCGCGCCGCAGGCTCCCGCCGCCGTCCATGTTGAACCTCTTGGCCGCTGCTGGGTGCTTGTCACGCCCGACCCGGCGGCGTGGAAGGCGAAATACACCCCTTGACCGGCTCCCCCATGCGGGGAATCGCGGCTCACGTTCCGGAAAGCGGCCATCGCGCCAGCGGCACGTAGCGCCCTTCGATGCTCTCGTAGAGTATCAGTTCCCGTACGTCCTGCACCTGCGCCGGCCACGCGCGCGCCGCCTCCAGCCGTGCCTGGAATTTTTCGGCCTCCTGCAGCCGGTCCAGCCGCCCCAGCGTCAGGTGCGGCGCGAACGGCCGCGCCTCCGGCGTCCAGCCCGCGGCCCGCAGCGCCGCGGCCGTGGCGGCATGCAGCGCCACCAGCCCCTCCGCTTCCACGCCCAGCCACAGCACCCGTGGATGCCGCAGGTTCCCGAACATCCCCAGCCCGCCCAGCTTCAGCATGAACGGCGGCGCGCCCGCCGCCGCCTGCGCCAGCGCCCCCTCCAGCTCCGGAATCCGTTCCGGTTCCACGAACCCGAAAAACTCCACCGTCAAATGCAGCTTCTCCAGCCGCGTCCAGCGGATCTTCTCCAGCCGCAACCCCCGTTGCAGCTCCGCCAGCGTCCGGCGCAATTCCTCCGTCGCCGCCACCGCCACCCCTGCAAACAACCGCCGCGTCTTCATGCCCCGATCGTTCCAAATCCTGCCCCCGCTTTCAAATCCGATTCCGCGGCGCTTGACTTGCCGCCGCCGGTTTTGATACGACAGACGGCCTTATGGGACAACAACTGAGAGTTCGAGTGAAGCGCAAGGCCCGTGATCGCCGCAACAAGCGGCTCAAGGCCCGCGCCAAGCTGGCCAAGAAGGCCTCGGCCTAGTTTTTACCCGGCCCTGGCTGCGTCCGCTGGTCGGACAGCCGCATGGACCCGCCAAAGTCCTCTGGACGCGGCGGGTCTTTGCGTGGTTGAATGTCCCCGTAGGCAGCGAGGCGCATCATGATTGTCTTTCTGGATGGCGTGTTGGAGGAAAAGGAACCCACCCGCGTGGTGGTCAACGTCCACGGCCTCGGCTATGAAGCCGCCATTCCCCTCAGCAGCTACGACCGCCTCCCCGAAACCGGCCAGCGCGTCCGTCTCCTCACCGTCCCCGTCGTCCGCGAAGATGCCCACCTGCTCTTCGGTTTCATGACCGCCGACGAGCGCGACGCCTTCCTGCAGCTGACCTCCGTCAACGGCATCGGCCCCAAGCTCGGCCTCGCCGTCCTCTCCGGCCTGTCCGTCCGCGACCTCAAGGCCGCCATCGCCGGCGGCGACGTCAAGCGCCTCAGCGGCATCTCCGGCATCGGCAAGAAAACCGCCGAGCGCCTCGTCCTCGAAATGCGCGACAAGCTCGGCAAGGGCGAAATGCTCGTCGCCCTCGCCGGCGGCGATTCCGCCAGCCCCGCCAACGCCCGTCTCCGCGACGCCCTCCTCGCCCTGATCTCCCTCGGCCACAAGCAGGCCGACGCCCAGCGCATGGTTCAGGCCATCGCATCCGACATCACTCCCGACACCCCCCTCGAGGAAATTCTCCGCAAGGTCCTTTCGGGCCGGAAATAGGAGGCCGCCATGCTGGAAATCGCCGTCTTGAGCGCCGCCTTTGCGATGGGCGCCGCCATCCCCGACCGCTACGGCTGCGGCAGCCACTCGCCCGCCCTCGCCTGGGGCGACGTGCCCACCAACACCCAGAGCCTCGCCATCCTGTGCGACGACCCCGACGCGCCCGCCGGCGACTGGGTCCACTGGGTCGTCTTCAACCTCGCTCCCGAAACGCGCGCCCTGCCCGAGAATGTCGCCCGCGACGCCCAACTCCCCGGCGGCGCCATCCAGGGTCTCAACGACTACAACCGCAACGGCTACGACGGCCCCTGCCCGCAGCCGGGCCAGCGCCACCGCTACTATTTCAAAGTCTACGCCCTCGACACGCGCCTCGGCCTCAACGCCCAGGCGCACAAGAAGGATCTGCTCAAGGCCATGAACGGCCACATCCTCGCCCAGGGATCGCTCTGGGGCTTTTACATCAGGCCCACCCGATGACCTCCTCCTTCGACGCACGCGCCAAGACCTGGGATGCGGAACCCCGCCGCCTCCAGCTCGCCACCGACATCTCCGCCGCCCTCGAGCGCCACGTGCCCCTGCGCCCCGACTGGACCGCACTCGACTACGGCGCCGGCACCGGCCTGCTGACCCTCGCCCTCGCCCCGCGCGTCCGGAGCATCCTCGCCGTCGATGCGTCCCAGGGCATGCTCGACGTCCTTGCGCAGAAGGCCAGAACCTCCGGCCTCCGCAGCGTCGAAACCCTGCACGCCGACTTCACCCGGGACCCGCTGCCGGCCGGGCCCTTCGACCTCGTCGCCTCCGCCATGACGCTGCACCATGTCGCCGACGTGGACCTGCTGCTGCAGAAATTCTTCGCGCTCCTCGCCCCCGGCGGCCATCTCGCGCTCGCCGACCTCGACGCCGAAGATGGCTCGTTCCATGGCCACAGCGAGGGCATTTTCCACTGCGGCTTCGACCGCGTCGGCTTCGCCAAGCAGCTCGCCGCCGCCGGTTTCCACGGCGTCCGCTTCGACACCGCCGCCCGCACCGTCAAGAACGGTCGCACCTACACCATCTTCCTCGCCGCCGCCCGCAAGCCCTGAACCCCGCCCCCATGCGGGGAAGCGCGGCTCATCGGTTTTTCCACACTGTGGAAAACTTTTTTCCACACTGTGGAAAAATTCCTCAAAGTTTTTCCATTGTATGGAAAAATCGCTGAAAGTTTTTCCATTGTGTGGAAAAATCCGCCGCTAGAACTCGAGCCGCGATTCCCCGCATCCGGGCCGCCGGGCTTCGGCCGTTCCGGCATGGACGCCAAAGGGGTTTTCCGGTACTTTCTCCCCATGCGTCGCTGGGTCTATTTGTGGCTGTGCCTGCTGCCGGGCGTCGTGGCCGGCGGTGAAACCGGCCGCGACACCCTCGCCATCACCATCGCCTCGGCCAATCTGTCCGACAACAACAGCCAGGCCTACGAGGACCCCGGCATCCGCATCCTGCAGGGCCTCCAGCCCGACATCCTCGCGATCCAGGAATTCAACTACCAGAGCGGCAATTCCCAGGACCTGGTACGGCGGATTTTCGGCCCGGCCTACACCTTCGCCCGCGAGAAGGGCGGCGCGCGCCTGCCCAACGGCATCATCAGCCGCTTTCCCATCACCGCCTTCGGCCAGTGGGAGGATCCCTATGTCGGCAACCGCAGCTTCGCCTGGGCCACTGTCCAGATTCCCGGCCCCAAGCCGCTGCACGTCGTCAGCGTCCACCTCGTCCAGAACCATTCCGAACGCCGCGGCCCCGAGGCCCGCCAGCTGCTCAAGCTCATCCGTAAAAACTTTCCGGAGGACGACTACGTGGTGCTGTGCGGCGACTTCAATATTCCGGGCCGCAATGCGGCCGCGCTGGCCGAACTGACGGAGTGGTTCGATGATTCCGCCCAGCCCGCCGACCAGGCCGGCAACAAAAACACCAACGCCAACCGCAACCGGCCCTACGATTTCGTGCTGCCCAATCCCGCCCTTTCCAAGTACCACGCCCCCACCGTGCTGCACGGCCAGCGCTTCCCCGACGGCCTCGTGTTCGATTCGCGCCTCTGGAATCCCCTGCCCCCGCCCGTGGAGTGGAACGACACGGCCCACAGCCTGCAGCACCTGCCGGTCCTGAAAACCTTCCGGATCCCCGTCCGGTAATCTCCGCCTTCGCCGCCGGTTTACCGACCGGGCTCAGTCGTCCGTCGCCACGAAGAGGATTTCTTCCTTCAGGGTCGTTTTGGCCCGGCGGGAGGACCGGATGATCTGCATCAGCGTTTCCAGGATTACCCGGTCCTGGACCTTGTCCTTGGGCAGGTCGTCGATGAGGTCCTGGATGGCCACCTCCATCGACTCAATCGGAGTGCCCGACTGGATGGAAATAATGTTGCGGGCCGGCGCCACCTCAATCAAGCGCAACCAGGGAATGCGCTTCAACTGCTCGCAGTGGTTGACCAGAATAATGGCTTTCCCCCCGCCGATCTGGATGGTGGCTACGGGCTGCGGTGGTTGTCCGTGGTGATGGAGCGAGGTGTCCACCAGCTTGGTGATGGCTTTGGCCCGGTCGGCATCCACGGCGGCCAACAGCTGCAATACCCGTTCCGGCAAGGTCACGGTGACCGGCCGGCTGGGTTCGGCAAATTTGGCCGGCCGCCCGCCGGGATGTTTTTCAACTCTTGACTTCATGGTTAGTTTCAATTTTTAATGTAGCCTGAAACTTGGTTTTAACTTAGAAACTAATCCACCTACAAGGAAATTATGCGCAAATTGCTCTGGCCGGTTCTGCTGATGCTGGTGCTTCCCCTGGCTTTCTTGGGTTGCAGTTCGGATGATGGCGACAGCTCCGGCGGCGGTTCCAATGATTTCGTCGGCCAATGGCATGTCTCGGGCAGCCAGGGCAACTACTACGTCACGTTTACGGACGACGGCAGCGTCCTCATGGCCGACTCGCCCGGCGGCTCCGCCCACCTGACCGGCTCCTACACGGTCTCCGGCGATACCGCTTCCGGCCCGCTGAGCAACCCCGGCGTCGGCACCGCCGAATTCAACGCCACCCTGACCGGCCAGGACACCATGAACTTCGAGTTCATCGAACATTGGGGCCCCGGCAAGCATATTCCCCTCACCGGCACGCGGATGTAATTCCCGCGCCCGCGCAGAGCGCTCAGGCCGCCCCGGACAACGGGGCGGCCTTTTGCGTGCCCGCGGCGAAAATTCCGGCCTAAATTGGGGCTTTCCTTTTTTCCACAGTGTGGAAAAATCCCCCCGCTTTTTCCACAGTGTGGAAAAACCCAGACCAGGAGCCCTGCCATGATGACGTCCGCCCAGATCCGCCAGTCGTTCCTCGACTTCTTCGCCTCGAAGCAGCACGAGATCGTGCCTTCGTCGCCCGTCGTCCTGCCGACCGACCCCACCCTGCTCTTCGCCAACGCCGGCATGAACCAGTTCAAGGAGATCTTCCTCGGCGCCCGCAAGTCCTCCTGGAAGCGCGTCGCCGACACCCAGAAGTGCATCCGCGTCTCCGGCAAGCACAACGACCTCGAGGAGGTCGGCCGCGACACCTACCACCACACGTTCTTCGAAATGCTCGGCAACTGGTCCTTCGGCGACTACTACAAGCGCGAGGCCATCTCCTGGGCCTGGGAACTCCTGACTGTCGTCTGGAAGCTCCCCAAGCACCGCCTCTGGGTCACCGTCTACAAGACCGACGACGAA
>CAZMOR010000254.1:0-42233 GCA_964567795.1 uncultured Verrucomicrobiota bacterium | reverse complement strand
AGACCTTCACGATGGCCAACGTGATCCGCGACCTGGGCCGGCCGACGCTGGTCATCTCGCACAACAAGACCCTGGCGGCGCAGCTCTACGCCGAGTTGAAGGAATTCTTCCCGCGCAACGCGGTCGAGTACTTCGTCAGATATTACGACTACTACCAGCCCGAGTCGTACATACCGCAGACGGATACGTACATCGAGAAGGACGCCAGCATCAACGAGGAGATCGAGCGGCTGCGGCTGGCGGCGACGGACGCGCTGATCAACCGCGAGGACGTGATCATCGTGGCTTCGGTGTCGTGCATCTACGGCCTGGGTTCGCCCGAGGACTACCGCGGCATGCTGATCACGCTGCGGACCGGCGCCGAATTCGCGCGCGAGGAGATCATGCGCAAGCTGGTGGACGTGCAGTACACGCGCAACGACCTGGCGGCGCTGCCGGGCACCTTCCGGGCGCGGGGCGACACGCTGGACATTTTTCCGGGCTACAGCCAGGACGGCGTGCGGGTGGAGTTCTTCGGGGACCGGATCGAAAGCCTGCGGCGGATCGATCCGCTGACCGGCAAGACGCTGCAAACCTTCGACCACACGACCATATCGCCGGCCAAGCACTTCGTGATGCCCGCCGAGAAGATTGCGCCGGCCGTCGAGCGCGTGCTGGCCGAGATGGAGGCCCGCGTGGCGGAGCTCGAGGGCCAGAACAAGCTGCTGGAGGCCCAGCGCCTGCGCATGCGCACGACCTTCGACATGGAGATGCTGCGCGAAGTGGGTTACTGCAGCGGCATCGAGAACTATTCCGGACCGCTGTCCGGGCGGCCGCGCGGCTCGCGGCCCTATACGCTGATGGATTTCTTCCCGGCGGACTTCCTGACGGTGATCGACGAGTCGCATGTGACCCTGCCGCAGGTCCGCGGGATGTTCAACGGCGACCAGGCGCGCAAGCGCACGCTGGTGGAGCACGGCTTCCGCCTGCCGTCGGCGCTCGACAACCGGCCGATGAGCTATGACGAATTCATGTCGGTGGCGGGCCGGATGCTGTTCACTTCGGCCACGCCGGGCCCGCTGGAGCGCGGACTGGCGGGCGAGCCGGTCCGGCAGGTCATCCGGCCGACGGGCATCCTGGACCCGCGGGTTGAGGTCCGCCCGTTGAAGAACCAGGTGGACGACCTGATCGAAGAGGTCCGGAAATGCGCCGAGCAGAAGGACCGCGTGCTGGTGACGACGCTGACCAAGAAAACGGCGGAGGATCTTTCGGCCTACCTGCAGAATATCGGCATTCGCTGCAAGTACCTGCATTCGGACATCACGGCGCTGGACCGCGTGGCGATCCTGCGCGGGCTGCGCAAGGCCGACTTCGACTGCCTGATCGGCATCAACCTCCTGCGCGAAGGGCTGGACCTGCCCGAAGTGGCGCTGGTGGCCGTGCTGGATGCGGACAAGGAGGGCTTCCTGCGCAGCGAGACATCGCTGATCCAGACGGCGGGCCGCGCGGCGCGCCACCTGCAGGGGCGCGTGATCCTGTACGCCGACCAGATCACTGATTCGATGCAGCGCATGATCGAACTGACCCGCAAACGCCGGCGCGTGCAGGAGGAGTACAACCGGGCCCACGGCCTGACGCCGACGAAGATCGAGAAGGCGATCCGCGAGAGCCTGGTGCAGTCCGAAAAGGCGCGCGAGGCCGAGGAATACGTGGTGAAGGAGGCGGGGGAGGACTACGACGTGGTCCAGGCCATTGCCGAGATGGAGCGTGAGATGGCCGAGGCCGCCGAGGCCATGGAATTCGAGCGCGCCGCGCTGCTGCGGGACCAGATCTACGAGTTGAAAAGGACGGAAAACCCCTTCAAGGGCACGGTGCAGGAGAAGAAGCGCAAGGCTGTCGTGTATCATCCCGGGAAGAAACTGCCCGGCATCCGGAGGAACCGCAAATGACCGAAGACATCCTGCCCCTGGAACAGGAACCGGAAATCCGCGAACTGATCGCCCGCGCCCTGGCGGAGGACATCGGTTCCGGCGACGCGACGACCCTGGCCTTGGTGGACGCGGGCGCGACGGCGAGTGCGCGCATCGTGGCGCGGCATCCGGTCGTGGTGGCCGGCATGGGGGTGGCCGGCGAGGTGTTCCGGATGGCGGATCCGGCGCTGCAAGTCGAAATCCTGCGCCCGGACGGCGAGGAGGCGGCGGCCGGGACCGCGCTCATGCGCATCGCAGGCCCGGCGCGGGCGCTGTTGACGGCCGAACGCACAGCCTTGAACCTGGCGCAGCGGATGACCGGCATCGCCACGGCCACGGATTGCCTGGTGCGCATCGTGACCGACTACGGCACGCTGATTCTCGACACCCGCAAGACCGTGCCGGGTCTGCGGCGGCTGGACAAGTACGCGGTCAAGTGCGGCGGCGGCACCAACCACCGGATCGGGCTGCACGATGCCATCCTGATCAAGGATAACCATCTGGCGTTCTGGCGGCAGACGCACAAGGGCACGCTGGCCGACGCCGTGCAGGCTTCGCGGCGGGCCTATCCCGGGCTCAAGATCGAAATCGAAGTGGACACTCTGGACCAGCTGCGCGAGGCGCTGCCGGGCCGGCCGGACTGGGTGCTGCTGGACAACATGAGTCCGGAGCAGGTGGCCGAAGCCGTGGCCATTTGCGGCACGGCCTGCAAGACCGAAGCGTCCGGCGGGATCACGAAGGAAAACGTGCGTGAATATGCCCGGGCGGGGGTGACGGCCATTTCGATCGGGGCGCTGACCCATTCATCCAAAGCCGCCGATCTTGGACTGGATTTCGACTGAGACCGGCGATGGAATGGGGCTATCCAAGGCGTTGGCTGGCGGAGACGGAGTCGACCAACGACGTCGCCCGTGAGTGGGCGCGGGCCGGTGCGCCGGCGGGCGCCGTGGTGACGGCGGAGCGCCAGACGCGGGGCCGCGGCCGGCGCGAACGCAAATGGGATTCGCCACCCGGCACCGGCCTGTATGCTTCGTTCGTGCTGCGGCCGGACTGGCCGGCCGCGGAGGCGCCGCGGCTGGCGGTTCTGTGCGGCATGGCGGCCTATGGCGCATTGCTAAAAGCCGGAATCGGCGATTTGCGCGTGAAATGGCCCAACGACATCCTGGCCGGTGGCCGGAAAATCTGCGGCGTGCTGGTCGAGCCGCGGCTGGGCGGAGATCGGATTGAATTCGCCGTGGCCGGCATCGGCATCAACGTGGGACAGGCAGGGGAGGATTTTCCGCCGGAACTGCACGGGCTTGCGACCTCGTGCCGCCTGGCGGGGGTGGCGATTTCGGTGGACGGACTGCTGGAACTTCTGGTGGAATCCCTCCAGAACGTCCTGGCGCGGCCGTTTGCCCGGGTCCGGGCCGACTGGATTGCCGCCGGCGCCAGGGAGGACGAACCGGAAATATGAACATCCTGGCCATCAACATCGGCAACTCGCGCACGGCGACCGGCTGGTTTTCCAAGGGCAAGATCCGGCGTTCGGCGCGGTCGGAGACCGTCAGCCCGGTCATCCTGGAGGCCGTGGCCAACGACGAAAGCCCCGACGGCATCATGCTCGGCTCCGTCGCCCCTGGGCGGAATGTTGCCTGGGCCCGGCTGGTGAAGAAAATCTTTCCGAAGGTTCCCGTGCTGTGGATGGAACCCCGGCTGGATTTCGGTATCGGCGTGGATTTGAAGCGGCCCGACCAGACCGGTCATGACCGGTTTGCGGATGCGGTGGCGGGGGCGGAACTGTGCGGCGTGCCGTGCATCGTCTGCGACTTTGGCACGGCGGCGACATTCAACCTGGTGCTGCCGAAGCGCGGCTTTTCGGGCGGGGTCATCGCACCGGGCTACGGGATGTGGTTTGCAGCGATGAGCGGCAGCACGGCGCAGTTGCCGGTGCTGAAACCGGGCGGCATCAAGCTCAAGACCGGGCGCAACACAGAGGAAGCGATGCGGCTCAGCGCGCGCTGGGGCTATCGCGGCATGGTGACGGAAATCCTCTGGCAGCTCGGCAAGGCGTGCGGCCGGCAGGAGCCCTGCGTTTGCGCCACGGGCGGCTACGCCCGGCAGGTCCTGGCCGATGCGGGGCTGAAAATTCCGGTGTATCCGGACCTGACGCTCCACGGCCTCGCGCGCATCTACGAAATCAACCGCGGCTGAGCCGCGAGCCTCCGCATCGGGGCACGGGGGATGACTTGCACGGCGGGGCGGTGGAAGTGTATGGTGCGGGAGTTATGAAGCATACGACCACCCTGACGGTGCGGCCCTACGAATGCGATTCGTATGGGCACGTAAACCATGCCGTCTACGTCAACTACCTGGAGCATGCGCGGATGCAATTCCTGCATGCGGCCGGGTTTGACTACAAAGGGCTGATCGCGGCGGGTTTCTTCACGGTCATTGCGCGGCTGGACATTTCGTACCGTTCGCCGGCATATGCCGACGACACGCTGGCGATCGAAACCGAATCCGTGGACACCCGGCGGATCGGGGGCACTTTCCATCAAGTGATCCGGCGCGGGGAAACGGTGGTGGCCGAAGCCGAGGTACATTGGTGCGTGGTGAACGGCGAAGGCCGGCCGGCGCGGCCGCCGGAAGCCTATGATTTGCGGAGGCTGATTCCATGAAACAGGCGATCCGCCGGCAGATGCAGGGAAGTCTTGCGCCGCAGGGCGCCTCCGACGTCATCCAGCAGCGCCTGCTGGATCAGGACTGGTGGGCGGCCGGATTCCAGGTGGGCCTTTACCGTTCGACGCCGGCTGAGCCCGATACCGGGCGGCTGCTGGACGACCTGCTGGCCCGCGGCGCGCAGGTGGCGGTGCCTGTACGGCAAGGCCGCGGCTACGGCTGGGGCTGGGTGACGGCCGACACGGTGTGGATTTCCGGTGCGCACGGCATCCTGGAACCCCAGCAGGCCGCTGCGGCCCGGCCGGAGGAATTGCGCATCATCGTGGTGCCGGGGGTGGCCTTCGATGCCCGCGGCGGGCGCGTGGGGCATGGCCGCGGCCACTTTGACCGGCTGCTGGCGCAAAGCCAGGCCCTGCGGGTAGGACTGTGCTTCGAAAACCGCCTGGTGGCCGCGGTTCCCATGGAGCCCCACGACGTCCGCATGGATGCGGTCGTGACGGAGAAGAACCTCTATTTCGCCGCGACGGCGGAAGCGAAGCTGGAAAAGCTGACAGGGTGAAATGGATGTCTTCCTGGAATGGTTTTGGCCCACGCTAACGGCGGCCGGATTCGCCTTGATTGGCTTTTTCGGCCACATGCTTTTCGTGCGCGTGCGCGACGCGGCGGCAAACAAGGCCGCCGGGGACATCCTGCGGGATGCACAGCGCGATGCCGAAGTGATGCGCAAGGAAGCCCAGCTGGCGGTGCGCGACGAATTGATGCGCAAGCGCGAGCAGGCGGAGAGCGAACTGCAGCAGCGGCAACTGGTGCTATCGGCCGCCGCGGACCGGCTTTCCCGGCAGGATGAACGCCTGGAACGCGAAGAGCACCGGCTGGAAGAGCGCGCGCAGGCCCTGGACGTGCGCGCCCAGCAGTTGGCGGCGGACCGCACGGCGCTGGACGCGGATCGGGCCAAGGTGGAACAGCTCGGGATCGATGCGCGGCGGCGGAGCGAAGCCGTGGCCGGCCTGTCCGCCGGCGAAGCCCGCCAAGAGCTGTTGACACAACTGGAGAACGAACTGGCGGAGGAAAGCGCCGCCCGAATCCGAAAGGCGCAGGAGGACGCCCGCGCCACGGCGGAAAGCGAAGCCCGCCGCATCGTGACCGAGGCGATTCAGCGTGTCGCCGTCGACCAGGCCTCGGACATAACCACCGTGGCCGTCCGCCTGCCGGACGAGGCGATGAAAGGCCGGATCATCGGCCGCGAAGGCCGCAACATCCGCACGCTGGAAATGGCGACGGGCGTCACGGTCATCATCGACGACTCGCCCGAGGTGGTGGTGCTGTCGTCCTTCGATCCCATCCGGCGGGAGATCGCCAAGGTGACACTGGAGCGGCTGATGGTGGACGGGCGCATCAATCCCGCCCTGATCGAGGAGATGGCGGACAAGGTGACGGCGGAGATCGACGACCTGATCCTGAAGGCCGGGGAAGAGGCGGTGGCCGCGCTGCGTCTCGCCCGCGTGCCACTGGAACTGGTCCGGCTGCTGGGCCGGCTGAAGTTCCGCACGAGCTATTCCCAGAACGTGCTGCGGCATTCGGTGGAGGCGGCGCATCTGGCGGCGCTGATGGCGCCGGAAATCGGACTGGATCCGGAAACCGCCAAGCGGGCGGCGCTGTTTCACGACCTTGGCAAGGCGGCGGATCACGAAGTCGCAGGCCGGCATGCGGAGATCGGCGCGGACCTGTTGCGCAAGGCCGGGGAGAGCGAGACGGTCGTGAACGCCGTCCTGGCTCATCATGGAGAGGCCGGCGTGGACAACGCCTACGCCGCATTGGCCGCGGCGGCGGACGCCATTACCGCGGCGCGCCCCGGCGCCCGAACGGATGCCACGGACCACTTTTTGGCGCGTATGGAAAACCTGGAAAGCCTGGCCAAGGCGGAGCCTGGCGTGATCCGCAGCCTGGCCATGCAGGCCGGCCGCGAACTGCGGGTGTTCGTGGAGCCGGCCGCGATCGACGATGCCGCCGCGATCCAGTTGGCGCGGCGCATTTCGAAGCGGGTCGAAGAGACGCTGGATTATCCGGGCCAGATCAAGGTGACGGTGATCCGCGAAACCCGCTGTGTGGAGTACGCTCGGTGAACGGGCAGGAGGAGCTGAATTTATGAAAATTCTCGTGGTTGGTGATATTGTCGGCGGGCCGGGCCGCATGGCCATGGCACGCGTGGCAACCCGTTACAAGGCCGAAGGCCGGGCGGATGCGGTGATTGCCAACGCGGAGAACAGCGCGGCCGGGCGCGGCATCACATCGGCGCTGGCCGAGGAGCTGTTCGCCGGCGGGGCGGATGTTTTGACCATGGGCGACCATGTCTGGGACCAGAAGGAAGCGGCTGCCTATTTCGACAAGGAAACCCGGATTGCGCGGGCATTGAACCTGCCGCCGGGATGTCCCGGACGGGGCGCCGTCACGGTCCAGACGGCAGCCGGACCCGTGACCGTCATTCAGCTCATGGGCCGCACCTTCATGAACTCCATTGCCGACTGTCCGTTCCGGGCGATCGATGACTGGCTCAAGAAGAACGGCGGCCAGCACAAGCTGGTCATCGTGGACATGCACGCGGAGGCCACCAGCGAAAAAGTGGCCATGGGCAAGTTCCTGGACGGCCGGGTGACGGCCGTGCTGGGCACGCACACGCACATCCAGACGGCGGATGAAGCCATCTCGGCCAAAGGCACGGCTTACATGACAGACCTGGGCATGACCGGGCCGTGCGATTCCGTCATCGGCCGCACCACGGACGCCATTGTGACCCGGTTCCTGACCGGCATGCCGACGAAATTCGAAATCGCCAGCGGAGACGTCCGCCTGCACGGGGCGTTGCTGAGCGTCGATCCGGAGACGGGCAAGGCGCTCAAGATCAAGCGCGTCGAGGAAATCCTGTCGAAACCCGCCGGATGAAACGGATCCTGGTCATCAAACTGAGTTCCCTGGGCGATATTGCCAACGCCCTGCCGGCCGTGCGCGCCCTGAAGGAGCGGACGGGGGCCGAGATCGACTGGGTGGTGCAGCCGGAATATGCGACGCTGCTGGCCTGCTGCCGGGACGTGGCGCGCACGATCGCGTTTCCGCGCCGCCGGTTCCTGCGAGGCTGCCTGCCGTTCCTGCGCGAACTGCGGCGGGAGAAATACGATGCGATCGTGGACCTGCAGGGGCTCCTGAAGAGCGCCTTGGTTGCCAGGCTGGCGCGGGGCGGCCGGCGGTTCGGTCCGGCGTGGGCGCGGGAAGGGGCGGACCGTTTCTACAACGCCCAGCCGGCTAAAGCGGCCGGTCCCCGGCGTCACGCGGTCGACGAGCTCATGGACGTCGTGCAACTGGTCGCACCCGGAACAGGCGTTGCCCCGGACCCGGTCCTGGTTTTCCCGGAATTTGAAAACGACGCCAGCCCGGGCCCGCATGTCGCCTTTGCTCCATTTTCGCGCTGGACCACCAAGGACTGGCCGGTGGAGAAATTCGCCGAACTCGGCCGCCGGATGATCCGGGAAATGGGTTGCAGCATCCGGATCGTGGGAGGGCCGGGGGATGAGAAGGCCGGCGAAGACTTGGCCCGGCAGATCGGCGAGCGGGCGCGGAATTTCTGCGGCAAGACCGACCTGCCGGGGCTGTGCGCGCTGCTCAAGGGCCTGGACATGCTGGTCACGGTGGATTCCGGTCCGATGCACTGGGCTGATGCGCTGGGCGTGCCGCTGGTGGCCGTTTTCGGGGCCACGAATCCCGACCGGACGGGGCCCTACCGCCAGCGGACCCATGTCGTGGCGAAAGAGGGCCTGGCCTGCCGGCCCTGCCATGCCCGAAACTGCGCCCGCGGCGACCTGGCCTGTTTGCGGACCCTGGATGTGGAAACCGTGCTGCGGGCCGCGATGGAAAAACTATGAATACGTGGAAATACCTGCTCCTGGCCTTGGTTTTCGCGGCGGCGCCCGCCTGGGCCGGCAGTCCGCTGCGCGTGCCGGTGCATTTTGCGATCACCAACGATGCCGGCCTCGGCTACGAGTGGTATGTCGTGGGCAGCCATCCGGACATCGGCGCCTGGGACCCGGCGAAGGCGATCAAGCTGGCCTGGTCCGAAGGCAACGTCTGGTGGGGTGACGTCGGTGTGCAGGCCGGCACGGCGCTGGCCTACAAGTACGTTAAGCGCGCAACGGACGCCGGGCAGATCTGCGACAGCGCCAACGCCACGTGGTGGCCGGACGGGGACAACCTGCAAACCAACGTGCCGGCAGACGCGGCGGCGCCGTTCACCGGCAAACGGATCGATTTCTATTCCGACATGACCAATGTGTCGGTGGTCTTTGCCTCCTTGTCGGAAGCCAGCTTCGGCGCCACGGGCGCCTGGAGCACGGCCGCGATGACGCTGGCCGGGCCGGGCCTCCGCACCGGGGAATGGCATCACACGCTCACGCAAATCGGCACGGAAGGGGAATGGCTGCGGTTTACGTTCAACGGGCTGCGCAACGGCACCAACACCTGGGAAGGCGCGTGGGACGGGCAGGACTATTGGTCGCCGCTGGACGCGCTGATTGTCCGCGACCGTCAGGTGTTCAACTACCTGCCGCCGTCGAACGGCGTCGCCGGCAGTACGATCGTCACGACCTACGTCGGATCCACGGCGGCCCATGTGACCGGCCGCTGGGTGCGGATCTACCTGCCGCGCGGCTACAATGAAAACACGAACCGCCGCTATCCCGTGGCCTACATGAGCGACGGGGAAAACGTCTTCGTGCCCGGCGGCACCTACGGCTGCTGGTATGCCGACACGACCGCGGACGCCGAAATCAAGGGCGGACGCATGCGCGAAACCATCGTCGTCGGCGTGCCCTCCGCCGCCAACCGGCAGACGGAATACCTGCCGCACATGGACACCGATCCCGACGAGCCGCCAGGGACGGTCGGCCGCGCAAATTACTACGCGGCGTTCCTGATCGACAACGTGCGGCCCACGCTCGACTACAACTACCGCACGAAAAACGACCGCGCCAACACCGCCTGCATCGGCTCGTCCTCGGGCGGCTTGCTGGCGATGTATCTCGGCACGTGGACGAACGTGTTCGGGCTGGTCGGGGCCATGTCGGGGGTCTACAGCACTAATTTCTGCCCGAACTACATGGCCTGGCTGGCCAGCAACGAAGTCCATACAGCCCGCGTCTGGATGGATGTCGGCAACACGGGCAACGAATTGAACATCGGCGGAATCAGCCTGTATTACGACAATTATGACCTGTACTGGTACCTGACGAGTTTCGGCTACGTGCCCAACTCCGACCTGCATTTCATGATCGGCTGCGGGCACGACCACAACGAGGCCGCCTGGGCCGCACGCCTGCCGTATGTGTACCGGTTCCTGCTCGACGTGCGCGAGGAGCCCAATCCGCTGCTGGCGCCCGAACTGGCGTCGGCCGGGGCCGCGGGGCAGGTGACCTTCCCGGTCTATGAAGGCACGGCCTATTCGATCGACCGGGCGAATTCGCCCACGGGCGGCTGGAGCGCGGCGACCAACTGGACGCGGGAAACCCGGCCGTGGAGCAACCGGACCGTGAACCTGCCGGCACTGAGTCCGACCGGCGGCTTCTTCCGCGTCCGGGGCGAGTAATTGACGGAACCTTTTTGAAGCGATAGAAATACCCCATTTACAAGGAGAAGAACCCATGAGCAACGCGATTTCAGGCAAAGTGCTGGTGACTGGCGGCAGCGGATTCCTGGGGATCAACGCGATCCGCCACCTGCTGGGCAAGGGGCTGACGGATTTCCGGTCCCTGGACCTGGTGGATTTCGATTATCCTGAAAAAGACCGCGTCGAGATCCTGAAAGGCGACATCCGCGACCCGGCGATGGTGGCCAAGGCCATGGCCGGCGTCCGCTGGGTGATCCACACGGCGGCGGCGCTGCCGCTGTATTCCGAGCGCGACATCATGACCACTGACGTGGATGGCACGCGCAACCTGCTGGCCGCCGCGCAAAAGGCCGGCGTGGAGCGGTTCGTGATGATTTCCAGCACGGCCGTCTACGGCATTCCCGACCACCATCCGTTGCTGGAGACCGACCAGATGATCGGCGTGGGCCCTTACGGACGCGCCAAGATCGCAGCCGAGGCGGAATGCCTGAAATTCCGCGGGCAGGGGCTGTGCGTGCCGATCATCCGGCCCAAGTCCTTCATCGGTCCGGAGCGGCTGGGCGTGTTCGCGCTCTTCTACGACTGGGCCTACACGGGACACGGCTTCCCGATGATCGGCCACGGCCGGAACCGCTACCAGCTCCTCGACGTGGAGGACCTGTGCGAGGCCATCTGGCTGACCATGACGCTCCCCGCCGCCCAGGTGAACGACACCTTCAACATCGGCGCCAAGGAATTCACCACGATGCGCGAGGACTACCAGGCGGTGCTGGACGACGCCGGCCACGGCAAGAAGATCCGCGGGTTCCCGGCGGCGCCGATGATCTGGACGCTGCGGTTCCTGGAGTTGCTCAAGCTGTCGCCGCTCTACAAGTGGGTCTATGAAACCGCCAGTCAGGACTCCTTCGTGAGCATCGAGAAGGCCGAAAAGGTGCTCGGCTACAAGCCGAAGTATTCCAACAAGGACGCGCTGGTGCGCAATTACCGCTGGTACGTGGCGCACCTGGACCAGTTCCGGAACGCCAGCGGCGTGTCGCACCGGGTGCCGTGGAAGCAGGGCATCCTGCGGCTGGCGAAAATCTTCTTCTGACCATGAAAAGCCGCGAGCCCGCCAAGGTCGAGCTGCGGTGCCCCGCCTGCGGGCGCGATTCCTGGCTGCTGCGCAAGCCGCGGTACGACGGCTTCACGAAGACCGGGGAAGCGCTAATGTGCGCGCTGTGCGGCCATGAATTCGCCTCCGAGGCGGAAATCCCGTTCAAGGACAACCGGCCCAAAGTGTTCTCCGAAGACGACCGGCCCCGGCCGGTGAAGGTCTTCCGCGAGGACGAAAAGGGGCAGATGTGCCGCTACTGCGCGGAATACGTGGTGAATCCGTTCCTGCAGCGCTGCGGCCTGCACAAATGCGAGGTGCAGGCGACGGACACCTGTCCGCACTTCCGGCCGAAGCCGCCCCCCCAGGAGGCCACGGATCCGGAAAAACCGAGTCCGTTCCGGCTCTGATTCAGTCGACCCGAAAACATATTTTCTTGTCCACCTCAGGCTCCCCCCATGCGGGGAATCGCGGCTTATATGGTCGGGGAAGGGGGGGGCAAGGGTCAAAACCGGCAAAAACGCCCCAAAATGGCACTTTCGCGGCGTGTAGCTCCGCAAAAACCGGAGTCTCCGCGTTTTCAGGACATGCGCCGCGAGTCCCCGCATGGAGGAGGCCGGGCGTGAATCAATAGCTGCCCGTGGTTCCGAACGGCATGGTGGGCGCGCTCTCCCATGTCTGCGGCATATTCCATGGGAGGTCGGATTCCTCCTTGGTGGAAGCGCAACCGGAGAATGCCCAGACGATGCCCGTCAAGGTGATCAGCAGAAACAAGCGGCGAATCAGCGTCACGGCCAGATGGACGGGACGGCGGCGTAGTGGCTGATTTCGAGGCCCTGCAGGGTGAGTACCCCGACCAGGAGCAGCACCGCGACCAGCGTCATGGCGGATAATCCGTTAGTAGAGAACATTGTCGCCCTCCTTGACGGTGTCCTTCTGGTATTCCGTCAGCACTTCGGCGATCGTGACATTGTCGCGGACCGCACTGAGACGAATCTTTCCAAGCATGTTGTCGCCGCGATGAATGATCATTTCAGCGCCGGCCTTGGCACCATCCACGGAACCGATATCGATCACCACGAAATTCCACTCGGCATTGGCATAGACGATCGTGCCGGCGGTGCCGGGCTTCATGGTGGTGTCTTTATTCGTGATTTCTTCGCACTTCGAAAGCTGGTTTTCGAGGACCGTCTTGTCCTCTTCCAACTGGGCGACCTGGTCCTGCAGGCTGGCAATCTGGGTGTTCAGGTCGGCCACCTGGGCGGTGAGGGTGGCCTTCTCTTCTTCGAGACCGGCGATCACGTTGCTCTTCTCTTCGAGTTCCTGATCCTTGGCGCGGATGGTCTCGGTGAGTTGGACAATCTGGGTGCGGGCGTCTTCCAGCTGGGCTTTGGTGTTTTCCAGTTCGGCGCGGGTGTTCTCCAGATCCTGGCGAGTGTTTTCAAGATCGGTCTTGGTGTCGTTCCAGCCCTGGAGGACGGCGTTCGCGACCTGGACGGCCTTGTTCAATTCACCTTCGAGGCGGGGCAGGTCTTCCTTGGTGCCGATCTTGAGGTTGGCGCCGAGGAACGGAACGGCTTGCTGGGTTTCGGCCGAGAGGGATCCCTTCAACGTGGACACCAGGCGCTCGACGCCGGCTTCGAGTTTCTGGGTGCGGTCCTTGATCAGCGTGCGCTTGGGGAACAACACGATGGCCTGAATGCACAGCGCAACAACGGCGAGAATCAAAACGATAACAACAAGCGGCTTCAACATTTTAGCCATAGTGTCCTCCAAACAATTGTGTCGGCATTGTGGGGCATAGAGTCAGGGATGTCAAACGCCAAAAGGGAGTTGCGAGCGGTTTTGGACGGCAAAAATCAATAAAAGAGAATGTCGGCCCACTGCCGGCCTTTATCGGTGAACTGCCACTTGGTGCCGATCTGGGTGATATAGGCCCTGCCGTTCCGGCCCAGGACCTCCGGATAGGCTTTGACCACGGCCTGACGCTGGTTGCCCAGCAGGGCAATTTCCGCGGCATTGGCGTTGCGGCCTGAAAGCGGAGCCCCGGATTCCGAGAGGGTCAGGCGGATGGGACTGCCGTCGTAGGCGGCGCCTTTCCATAAGGCAGGGAAGCGCCGGAAATAATCGGGATATTTTCCGCGCAGAACGACCTCGCAGGCCGGGGGCACGGATTCCAGAAAAGAGGCCATGGTCAGCCCGGGGTCGCGCGCATGGGCGGCATAGAAATCCAGCGGGTTGAAGGCAAACAGGTTGCCGCCGTTGTAATTCCCGAAATCGGGCACCAGTTTTTCCTCGCGGGCCTTGATTTCGAACCGGGAGTTCAAGGTGACGCCGACCTCCCAATGCAGGTGGCTGCGCTCCAATGGAATCGGCGGCTGGGTGTTGCTGGTGTGGCCCAAGGTTGCGATTTCATCCCCGGCGGTCACGGCATGGCCCGGTCGGATGCCGAAGCGGATATCAGCCAGATGGGCATACAAGGTATAGATGACCGCGGGCTCGAAGGTGCCGTCGCGCTTGGGAATCATGCCCAGCGCTGGATCCGGATGTTCAATCAGGACATATTTGCCATACGAGGAATTTCCCGGGATGGAATTGACGAATGCCACCCGGCCATCGGCCACGGCATAGACGGGGTCGGTGGGAATGCCCTTGCGGTCGCGCATCGTCGCGGCAATATCCACGCCTTCATGGAAGGCTGGAAATATCCGGCCATTGCGCTGGGCCGTGCGGGTGGAACCGAACTTGGCGGATTCGAGCCGGCCAGAACCGGTCGGCTGAAGCACGCCGGGGGTATCCGGAAACAGGAGATTGGTCTGCGGCGAGGGACAGACCATTCGTTGCCAGACTGGCGGCGGCGGAACTGGCGGAGTCTCGGGTACCGGCTGTTCTTCAACTGCCGGGGCCGGAGCGGACACATGGCAACCGCCCTGGCGGAGTGCGAGCCAGCGGAAAATGAAGAAATCCAGCGCCAGGAGGGGAATGATCCAAACCAGATGGCGCAGGGGAGACTTGCGCGCGGGATATCGCATGGCCGATCAGACGGCCATGATGTCTTTTTCTTTGGCCGCCACCAAGTCGTCCACCTTCTTGGAATAGGTATCCGTGTATTTCTGCACCTCTTCCAGGGTCCGGTCGCGGTCGTCCTCGGTGATCTTGGCGCCTTTTTCCAGCGCTTTCACGCCGTCGTTGGCGTCGCGGCGGATGGAGCGCAGGGCCACGCGGGCCTCTTCGCCCATGCGGTTGGCGACTTTCGTCAGTTCCTTGCGGCGCTCTTCGCTCAGTTCGGGAATCGGCACGCGGATGACCCGGCCGTCGTTGAGGGGCGTAACGCCGATATTGGCGGCCAAGATGGCTTTTTCGATGGCCGGCAGGGAGGAGGGATCATAGGCCTTGATGACGATCAGGCGCGGTTCAGGCGTGCTGATCAGGGCCATCTGGTTGAGCCGGGTCTGGGCGCCATAGCACTCCACGTTGATATGGTCGACCAGGCTGGGGGAAGCCTTGCCGGTGCGCAAGCCGGCCAGGCCCTGTTGCAGGTGGGCAACGGCTTTTTCCATCTTGTCGTCGGTTTCCAGCAGAACATCATCGGCAGATTCGTACATGGCGTTTCCTTTCGAATGGGCATCAAGCCGTGACCAAGGTGCCCGCCTTCTGGCCGGTCACCACGCGAAGCAATTCCCCGCGTTTGAAGAAATCAAACACCAATATAGGGATTTGGCTGTCCATGCAAAGCGAAAAGGCAGCGGCATCCATGACCTTGAGGCGGCGCGCCAGCGCTTCCGAATAGGTCAGGCGGTCGAACTTGACGGCCTTGGGATTCTTGACGGGATCAGCGTCGTAGATGCCGTCGACCTTGGTCGCCTTGAGCAGGATCTGGGCGCCGATTTCTGCGGCGCGCAGGGCGGCGGCGCTGTCGGTGGTGAAGAATGGATTGCCCGTGCCGCCGCCGATGATGACCACGGTTCCGGCGTCCAGCAGTTCGATCGCCCGGCGGAAGGTATACAATTCGCACAAGGCCGGCATGGCCGTGGCCGACAGCGCTTTCGCGGGCACGCCGGCGGCTTCGAGCGCGGCTTGCAGGGCCAGGCTGTTGATCATGGTCGCCAGCATGCCCATGTTGTCCCCATGCGCGCGGCCGAAGCCGCGGTCCTGGCCTTTCAGACCGCGGAAGATGTTGCCGCCGCCGATGACCACGCCGACCTGCACGCCCATCTTGCGAACCGCCTTGATTTGCGCGGCCATCTCGGCGAGCACGGCGTCGGACAGGCATTCGCCGGCCGTATTGTCCCGGAGGACCTCGCCGCTGAGTTTCAAAAGGATTCGACGGTATTTGGCTTTCTTCATGGATGCTCCTGTGGGTTAGAAATGATGGCCGGGAATCGTGCATGCGGGGGGCAGCCCGTCGGGCGAACCCAAGGAATAGCGGCCGCCGGACGGACAGGCGGGCAGCTTGTCCAGATAGACGGGAACGAGCGCGGCCAACGCCGTTGGAAAACCGCCTTGGTCCTCGGCGTACTTCTTGCAGACCTGGTCGATGGCCTCCAGGTTCAGGGCGCACTGGGCAGCCCGCTTGCGCTGCAGATTCTGGCGCAGGGCCGGCATGGAGATGGCCAGGACCAGCAGGAGGATGGCCACGACAATGGTCAGTTCAACCACGCTCATGCCGCCGCGGAAACTCATGCCATGTGCTCCTGAAGTTGGGCCCGGATGGCTTCGGGAATGGGCAGGGGCTGGCGGTTCTTGAAGTCATAGTGAACCACCACGGCATTGCCCTGGGCGCCCTTCTGGCCGTTCTGCCAGGCTTCCTGGTGGACGGTGAACGAGGTGGTTCCGATCTTGGCCACGTAGGTCCGGATCTCGATGTCCGCACCCAGCAGCATGGGCACCAGGAAATCCACGTCGATGTGCGCCATGATCAGGTTCCAGTTCTCAAAACGCATTTCCGGATTGAAAAATCGGAAGAACGGATCCCGCCCCAGTTCAAACCAGATGGGCAGGCGGGTGTTATTGATGTGACGCAAGCCGTCCACATCGCCAAATCGGGGAGTAACCGTTTTCTTGAACATGTGTTGCCGAGACCTCGAATGAACGCCGAGATTTAACGGCGAACCGGGAGAAGAGTAAAGATGAAACCGCAACTCCCGCCGGATCCCTAAAAAAAGGCTTCACCGACCGCCCCGAAACCGCATACAGTGCGCCGGTACCCAAAGGATTTTCATGCTGACGACCAAGCGCTTTGACTATGTTCCGTTCGACAAGGTTCATTTGCACCCGGCCGTGGCCAACCACCGGCCGTTGAACGAAGCCAAGGTGGCCCATTACGCCGAGGACATCCTGCGCAATGGCTTGCTGGAGCCGCTGGTCGTCTGGGAGCGCAATCCCGGGGAGTTCTTTCTGGTCGGCGGGTTTCACCGCCACAACGCCATCCGGCGCATCCGCACCCAGAACCCGGGGTATTTCGACCGGATCGATGTCCGCGTGGTTCATGGCGAACTGGATGAAATCCAAGCCCTGAATCTCAAGTTGAATGCCGACCGGCTCGACGCCCGCATCACGGATTACTTTGATGCCATCATTTTCATGGCCAACGCCAACTGGGATAAAAGCCGCATTGCGCGATTCCTCGACAAGAACGTCGCCTGGATCGAGGATATCCTGCGTTATGCGCCCGGCATGGACTCCCGCATCCGCCGGTTGCTGGAGAATGCCGAGATCAGCTGGGCCAAGGCCAAGGCCATCTGCAAGGCCGCATTGGCGGCTCCGCCGGGTCAGGAACGCGCCACGGTGGATGCCGCCCTGGCGGATTTGCAGGCGCCGGACGTGCCGCGGGCGGTTCGGCCCTTGACCTACCGCTCTGCGGCCAAGCACTTGAAAAAACGCAAGGAAATCTACCGGGTCAGCAGTGCCGACCTTCTGGCCCTGCTGCAGGTGGTGCATGGAAAAAATGTGGCGGCGGAGACCGTGGAGCAAGTCCGCAAGGCATTCCCCGGCCTGCTGGATTCCTGAGCCGGATTTGGCTTGTTCCACCGTCACCGGCAGGGTAAGAAGTGCTATCCATGAATAACTGCTACGGCGTGAAAATCCTGATTGTTTTATTGACCGTCGCCCTGCTGAACAGCGGCTGCGTGCTGGTGCGCAAGGGCGCCGCGAAATTGATTTCTCCCATGGCGGCCCAGCTGTCCGCCGGATTCATGCATGAAAACGATGTCGACCTTGTGCGGGATGGCGCCCCGGCGTTTCTGCTGATGCTGGATGCCTTGGCGGAAGCCCATCCAGACAACCCGGCGGTTTTGATTGCGGCCGCCGAGGCCCAAATCGCATATGCCACCGGGTTCGTGGACAAAGCGCAGAAAACCCGCGCCAATGCCATGTATCTCAAGGCGAAAACCTATGGCTTGCGTGCGCTATCCCGGAAAAACAAGCGGTTCGCCCGCGCCATGAACGGATCCTACGATGATTTCATCCAGTCCCTGGCCGGCTTCAAGAAGCAGGATGCGGAAGCCCTGCTGACCACTGCCACCGCCTGGGTGATGTGGATCATCGCCAATTCTGATTCGCCGGCAGCCCTGGGGGACATGCCCCGGGTGCTGGAAATGATGAAGCGGGTGAACAAACTGGATGCGGGCATCCGGCAGGGTGGGGTAGACCAGTTCTATGGTATTTACTTCACCGTTTTGCCGCTGGGCGGGGGCCGGGATCTGGACAAGGCCCGCCAGCACTTCGAACGCAGCATTAAAATCGCCGGGCCGGATTACCTGTTGAATCAGGTGACGTTCGCGGAATTCTATGCCCGTTATGCTTTTGATCAGGAACTGTTTGAAAATACCCTGAAATCCGTCTTGGCCGCCAATCCGCAGGTCCCGGAGTTCACCCTGATGAATGCCGTCGCCAAGATGCGCGCCCAGGCCCTGCTCGGTCAGGTGGATGAATTGTTCTAGAACAGCTGGAGAATCCATGAAATCACACCGGAATACAATCGCCGCCATCCTGCTGGCCACCACCGGGATCTGGTCCGGAACGGCTTTCGCCCAGACCACCTTGAAGATCGCCACCATGGCGCCCGATGGCAGCATCTGGATGCAGGCCTTGACCGATGCCAAAGCCGAGATCGAAACAGCCACTGCGGGCGCTGTGAAGCTGAAGATCTATCCCGGCGGCATCATGGGTTCTGAAAAAGACGTGCTGTTCAAGATCAAGACCGGCCAGTTGCAGGGCGGTGGATTCATGGGTTACGCCATCGGCAAGATCTGTCCGGATGCCTGCGCCTTGATGTTCCCGATGGTTTTCCGGAACTACGAGGAAGTGGACCAGACCATGGCGAAAATCCGCCCGTACCTGGATGAGAACGCCCGCAAAAACGGCTATGAAGCCATGGGCTGGACCGAAGTGGGATTCAGTTATGCCTACAGCACGAAACCGATCGGCAGCCTGGAAGCCCTGCGCGCCACCAAAGTCTGGGGCTTGGATTCGCCCATGCTGATGGAACTCTTCGCCGCCGCCGGCATCTCCTACATCCCGGCCAATGTCACCGATGTCCTTACCTCCTTGCAAACCGGTCTGCTGGAAACCGTATTTGGGCCGCCCACGGCGGCCATTGCAGTGCAATGGCATACCAAGGTCCGTTACTACAACACAATGCGCCTGACCTATGCCGTCGGCGGCGTTTTCCTTTCGACCTCCGGCTGGAATTCCGTGCCCGCCCAGTATCGCGACATGCTCAGGACCATCATCGACAAGCACTGCCAGCTGCTATCGCCCAAGGTGCGCCGCAGCGATATCGAGGCCCTGGATTTTATGCGCGGGCAGGGCGTTCAGGCCATCGAAGAAACCCCGGAAGTCCGGGCTTCGTTTGAGCAGGTGGCTGCAACTGCGTTGGAGAAGGTCAAGGGAACTGTGTTTTCTGCCGAGGCCTGGGACCTTCTCCAGCAGTACCTGAAGGAAATCCGCGGCTTATGAGCAGCGGGCCCGAGGACACTTTCCGCGCGGTCCGGCGTGTCCTGGACCGCATCGAACAGGCTATTCTGGCCGTGCTTGTCACGGGGATGGTCGTGCTGTCCGCCATCCAGATTCTGTTGCGCAACATCTGGCATACCGGAATGAACTGGGCGGAGCCGTTGCTGGGCATGGCCCTTCTGTGGCTAACCATGCTGGGCGCGTTGGCCGCAACTGGACTCGGGCGGCACCTGTCCATTGATTTGGCTGCGGCGTTTCTGCCCAAACACTGGGTGAAATGGCTTTCCCGGCTGACCGCGCTGCTCGCCGCCGTGGTGTGCGGTCTTCTCGCCTGGGCAGCCGGACGATATGTTGGCTTTCAGAAGGAAATGGAAGCCGGCATTCTTTTGAATTGGCCTGTCTGGAGGTATTACTTAATCATTCCGGTCGTATTCTGGCTGATGGCCTTTCGTTTTACGGTTCGCGTTTTCGCACCGGTCTCCTGGCTGGCGGCGGCCCCGGAAGAGGGTGGCGCCGGGGAGGGGCGGGTGGCCCCATGACCTGGTCGGTTGTTGTTGTTGCCTTGCTGGGCATGCCGATGTTCGCGGTTTTCGGTGCCCTGGCCATGATTGCCTATCACGACAGCGGCATGGACTTCTCCATTGTGATCGGCGAATTGACCCGGCTGACGAACATGCCCATGCTGCAAGCCCTGCCCATGTTCGCCCTGGCCGGCTACGTCCTGGCGGGCAGCCGGGCCTCGGAGCGGCTGCTGCGCATCACCCGGGCGGCATTTGGCTGGATGCCCGGCGGTCTCGCCATGGTCTGCATCGTCACCTGTACTTTCCTGACCGCCTTCACCGGAGCTTCCGGAGTGACGATTGTGGCGTTGGGCGGCCTGCTATTACCGGCGCTGTTGAAAGACGGCTATCGCGAAAAAGCGGCTCTGGGACTTGTGACCAGCGGCGGAAACATGGGTGTTCTGTTCGCGCCGAGTCTCCCGCTGATCCTCTATGCCATCATCGCGCAGCCGATATCCGGAGCGGTTACCATCGATGCGCTTTTCCGTGCCGGCGTTCTGCCCGGCCTGCTGTCGATGGCAGTTCTTTGCGGCTATGGCATCTGGGCCGGACTCCATGCGCAGATCCCCCGGCGGCCGTTCGTGTGGTCTGAACTGGGCTCTGCGCTGAAGGAAGCCAAGTGGGAACTGCCTCTGCCGTTTGTGGTGCTCGGCGCCATCTACAGCGGCGTCCTGGTCGCCAGCGAAGCCGCGGTCATCACCGCCGCGTATGTGCTGGTGGTGGAAGTACTGATTTACCGGGAAATGCCCATCCGGAAACTGGCCGGTATCATCCGCGACACGGTCGTGCTCGTCGGGGGAGTCCTGCTCATTTTGGGCATGGGCATGGCCATTACCAATTTCCTCATCGACCAGGAGGTCCCGCAGCTGATTTTAAACTGGGTGGGGGCCCGGATTCAAAATCCGGTGGTTTTCCTGATCACGCTGAACGTCTTCCTGTTGATTGTTGGTTGCGTGATGGATATCTATACCGCCACGGTAGTCATTGTTCCCTTGTTGGCGCCGCTGGCGGACCGGTATGGAATTCATCCCGTCCATTTGGCCGTGATTTTCCTGGCCAACCTGGCCATCGGCTACAGCACCCCCCCCGTCGGCATGAATCTGTTCATTGCCGCCATGCGCTTGAACCGGCCTCTGATGAAACTAGCCATGGCATCCCTGGTCTTGATGGGCCTGATGCTCTTGATCCTGCTGCTGATCACATACTGGCCTGCCCTTAGCTTGGCACTGGTCAAGTAGCGAAAACCCGGCAGGGGAAGGGTAGGGGGGGGCTGGGGATGGATATGGCGCTCCCCCTTCCCTGGCTAAACCCCAAAAATACACCGGTGAATATCACCTTGATTTCAAACTCTGCAGGAAGGCTGAACCTGTTGCCATACAGAAAGGGAACAGAACACCTTAGAACCCGAACTTGGGGAAACAGCTGATTGACTTAAAAGAGAACTGTAACTGTGATATTTTCGATGCCTGCCAGAGTGTAGATTCGCGTCAAATCTGCTCACTTGGGCCCAGAATATGATCAGGATTCACAGGCTTATCCACAAAGTTATCATCGGGCCAAGAATCCCGCCCATACCGAAACATCTACCATATATAGCGCCCCCTGCCCTTGTATAGGTAACATAATATGTATTATGCGACGTTGTATAATCATGAATCCTGGCCGCCAGATTCTTGTTATGGAATATGAAAGCCCCGGTTCTGCTTATGCAAAACCGGGGCCTTTCTTTTATAACTGGAACTTTGGGAAATCTATTCCTGCGGTACGAAAGAGTCTTTCCCGACGCCACATACCGGGCAAACCCAGGAATCCGGAATATCCTCGAACTTTGTACCGGGCGCGATACCGCTGTCAGGATCGCCCGTGGCGGGGTCATAAACGTACCCGCAAACCGTGCATAGATATTTCATGTGCGTTTTCCTCTCTTGGCTGTTTTCTTAAAGCACCGTTTCACGTCCCGGCTGGGTTCGCAGCTGCGCCAACAGGCCTTTGATGTCCTGCGCCCGGGATTTGTCGCAAACCAGGGTCACGCCGTCCGCCTGCACGACAACCAGATCCTGAACGCCGACCAGGGCCGTCAACCGCCCTTCGCTCACCACGATGTTATTCCGGCTTTCAAACGCCTCGACATCGCCCAGCCGGGCATTGTTCTGCCCATCCTTTTGAAGATGAGACTCCAGCGCCGGCCATGAACCAACATCGTCCCAGGCGAAACTGCCTTTGCAGACGATGATGTTGGCCGCCTTTTCCATGACGGCATAATCGATCGAGATCTTCTCCAAGACCGGGAAATCCCGTTCAAGGACTGCCTGGAATTCCGCATCGTTCCGAACCCTGGACCAGGCCTCGATCTTGTCGGCCAGATCCGGACGCAGGCCGGCAAATGCCTTCTGGATGCTTTTCAGGGACCAGATGAACATGCCGGAGTTCCATACATAACGCCCGGTGGCCAGATAGGCCTTGGCGGTTTCCACATCCGGTTTTTCCACGAAACGTTTGGCATGGAAAAACTGGATGTTCCCCGCGGCCTTCCAACGGTCGCCGGTCTCGATATACCCGTAAGCGCTGCTGGGCGTTGCCGGCGCTATTCCAATGGTCATCAAAATATCGTTCGCGGCGCAAAATTCCATCCCCCGCAAGAGGGTCTCCCGGAATACGTCCAGGTTGCCGATGATATGATCGGCCGTCAGCACGCAGAATACGGCTTCGGGATCGCGCCGCTTGATCCAAGCGGCGCCGGCGGCTATGGCGGCGGCTGTGTCGCGACCCACGGGTTCGCCCAGAACACCAACCGGACTCCCCTGCCCCAGCAAGTCCCGAATGGCAGGAACCAGCGCCTGGTTGGTCACAATCAGAATGCGTTCGGGAGGAACAATGCCGGCTAGCCGCTCTACGGCTTGGACGATCAAAGGCTTGCCGCCGGCTAAAGCCAATAATTGTTTTGGACGGCAAGTAGTGCTGAGCGGCCAGAAGCGTTCGCCCTTCCCTCCGGCCATGATGATGGCATAGGCTGAATTTATTGTGGGCATGACTTCCATCTTAGCATTTTCCGCAGCCGGCAATGCAACTGGCACACCTCTCATCCCGCCGCCTGGCGCGATTGCTGCGCATGTTTAGAATTGAACCGGTTGCATCCACTCGGGTAGTTCACCCGATTCCACCGCATTTTGCAGTTCCGTCGCCGACTTGCCCTTGGCCTTTTCCGTCTGGTTTTTCTTTTCTTCGACCTTGGCTTTGTCCGCCGCTTTCTTTTCCGATTGGGATTCCTGCTTGGCGAGCCATTCCGCTTTGCGATCCGCGGCTTCAGCCTTGCGCTGTTCCAGCGATTTGTCTCCCTGTGCCTCCGCCGCCACTGCGGGTGCTTCGCTGGCGGCAGGTGGAGTCGCGCTCTCAACCGCTGCCGCCACAGGTGCAGCCGGGGTTTCCGTAACAGCCGGAGCCGTTTCGGCGGCCGGTTGAATGCCACGCTCCAACTCCGTCTTGGTCTGGTCGGCCTTCTTCTCCAGGGAATGCGCTTCCTCTGCCAGCCGGGCCAATTCCTCTTCCGCGGCCTTCTGCGCTGCTTCGTCGGCGGCGATGCGCGCCGCCGCTTCTTCGGCAGCCTGCCGCTCGTGCTCCGCCACTTCCTTGGCGATCCGCACCGCTTCCTCCTGTTTGGCCTTCTCGGCGGCCGCTTGCGCTTCCCGTTCAGCCGCTTCTGCCGCGGCCTTGGCCGTTGCTTCTTCCTGTAATTTTTGCAGCGCGGCCTGCTTTTCGGCTTCCATGGCCCGCAGGGCATCCTCGGCCGCCGCCTTGCGCGCAGCCATTTCCGCCAGGCGCTTTTCGGTTTCCTGGCGCTTAGCGGCCGTGGCTTCTGCCTGCTTGCGAAGTTCTTCAGCCTCTCGCATGGCTTTCTCAGCCTGTTTCTGCTCCAAGGCGATGCGTTCCGCTTCTTCCTGCTGGATCCGGCGCGCCTCGGCAGCGGCTTTTTCTGCCGCCTGCTGTGCTTCCCACTCTGCCTTCTTCTTGGCGGCCGCTTCCTCGCGGGCCTTTTGCTCTTCCGCCCGCTGCCGGGCGATTTCTGCCAGCCGGGCGTCCTTGGCCGCCCGGGCCTCCTCCTCCGCCAGACGCTTGGCTTCGATGCGCGCCTGCCGTTCCGCTTGCTTCTTCGCAATGGCTTCCTCGCGCGCTTTCAGCGCTTCAGCCCGTTTGGCTTCATCCGCCGCCTTGCGTTCAGCCAGCTCACGCTCACGCCGGGCGATTTCTTCCTGCTTCTTCAGCCGGGCCTGCTCTTCCTTGGTCGGCTCCACGCTCACCATCGGCACCATCTCCGGCTGGCCGGACAAAGGCACCACCAGCATGCTGTTGGGCGGAGGTGCAATCGGCTCGCCGGCCGGGCCAGCTTCGGCCGGAGCGATAAGCTCTGCTGCACGGGTGGCTTCCACTTCCTGCTCAACGGTTGACCCCGGCTGCAAGGCGATGTTTTCGGCCGGCGCGGCTTGCTCGCTCGCTGGAGCAGATTCCTCAGCGATTGCGCCTTCCGGCTGCGGCATGGCGGGTTCCTGTTCAGCGGTGATTGTTTCCGGGATCGGCTCCGGTACCGCGGTCTCTGCAGTGGCGGTTTCAGCTGCTGCGGGTGCCGCCGTGGCTGTTTCAGGCGCGACCGGCTCCTCGGCCTGCTTTTTCTTGTTCTTCTTGTGCTTTTTCGAGGCTTTTTTCTCTTCCTGGCCGGCGTTGATGCTCGCATCGGTTGCGGCTGGATTTGTTTCCGCAAGCGCTTCACCTTCGGCGGTAGCCGCAGGCGCCGGTTGCACCTGAGGCTCTGTCACCGGCATGACACCGGTTGCGGAACCTTCCGGGGCGGTTGTTTCTGCCGCTCCTTCAGCAACCGCAACAACCGCATCCGCGTTCGGCACTTCCGCTGGAACGGGGACGGATTCAGCTGTCTCCACCGGAACGGGTTCGACAGATGCCTGTGCTTCTGGAGTTGTGCTCGGCGTTTCAACCGCGGCCGGATTCTCAACCGCCGGTTGTGTTTCGGGAACCATGGCGGCGGCTTCTTCGGCCGGCGCAACCGTTGTTTCCGTTACGACCGCTTCGACCCCGGTTCCGGGCGGCGGCTCCGCCACCGGGGGGGGCTCTACCGGTGCGGTTTCGACTTTTTCCACAACCGCAGCGACTTCGCCGGTCGTGGTTTCAGTCATTGCCGGAACCGCCGGCGCAGACTCCGGCGCCACCGGAGGAACCGCCGGGCTTTCGGTTGCAATCTTTGCGGATTCTTCTTGAACCGCCTGCTTTTGCAGCAAGGCCAGGACGGACCCGATCATGAGTTCATCCGCGGTTTTATTCTGGGCCTTCAATTCCCCTTGCAAGGCATCCGCCACAATCGTTTCCGCGATACGCTGGCCGCCGTCGGTTTGCGCTTCGATCAACTGGGCGACCGTCAGGTTGCTTTCCTTCGCCATCTTGATCAAACTGTTCTGGGCCGCCAGCAACAGGGCCTGCATAGCGGTCTCGGACACATCGGCTTGGGCCTCGGCAACCGTCTGCGTCGGCGGGTTCAACATGTCCGTCCAGCGTTCGCTCATGTCTTCCGCGGTTTGCACGGTGTAGCACGCGTCAATGATGATGTAATACCGGCGCGAAATCTGATCCACCGTCCCTGCGAACGAAAAGGTATCGCCCACCTTGAGGGCCTGGAATTTCGGGGCCAGATCCTCCGGAACCCAGGCGGTGCCGGCGGTTTTCAATTTCATGGGCAAGTAGTTTTTGCGGTCGAGCCGCTGGGCCCGGCCAGAAGGAAGTTGTTCCATCACGTCCGTGAACAGAATGGCGCGGGCCCACGAATTCTGGGGGCTGGTCACCAGCGAAGAAGCCTCCACTTTCACGTAGGATTCCGGAGAAGGTGTCCCCGCCGCCCAGGCCAAGGCCCCAACCACCAGCCCCGCTGCCATCGCCCAGCCCAATTTCATAGGTTTCATGTCGTGCGCCCTTTTCCGAAAATGTTTGTTTAATGTATATCGGACGATGAATTCAAGGCAAGCCTATCCTCCGGCGGCTTTATCCGGCGGCGGCGGACTGGCCGGCGTCTTTGGGGGCCGGCTGGCCTTGCGCAAGCTGTTCCAATACTCGATCCGCTTGCGAATGACCTCTTCATAGCCCTCGCCGGTCGGCTCATAGTAGATTTTGTCCGTCGGCACGTATTCCTGGTCCACGAAATGCCCCTCGAAATCGTGGGCGTACTGGTAGCCCTCATGCCCGAATTCCTTGGCCGCCCGCTTGGAGCCCGTGCTGCGCAAGTGCTTGGGCACCGGCAGGGTGCGGCCTTCCTTCACGTCCGCCATGGCCGCCTCCAGACCTATGTAGGCGGCATTGCTCTTGGGGGCCGTGGCCAGGTAGGTGGTCGCCTGCGCCAGCGCGATCCGCGCCTCGGGCATGCCGACGAAATCCACGGCCTCCAGTGCCGCAACGGCCACGCTCAGTCCGCGCGGATCGGCGTTGCCGATGTCCTCGCTGGCCAGGATCACCAGCCGCCGCGCCACGAACCGCGGATCCTCCCCCGCATACAGCATCTTCGCCAGCCAGTAGAGCGCCGCGTTCGGGTCGGACCCGCGCACGCTCTTGATGAAGGCCGAAATCGTGTCGTAATGCCCGTCCTCGTCGTGGTCGTAGACCACCGCCTTCTTCTGGATGCTCTCCTCCGTCACCGCCCGCGTGATGCGGATCACGCCATCCGCCCCGGGCGCCGTCGTCAGCGCCGCGATCTCCAGCGCATTCAGCGCCCGGCGGCCATCGCCTTCGCAGACCGCCGCCAGGTGCGCCACGGCGGCGTCATCCATCTCGATCTTCAGGTTCCCCAGCCCGTCCGGATGGACCAGGGCCCGCCGGAGCAGCAGCGACACGGCGTCCGCATTCAGCGGCTCCAGCTGGAAGATCTGGCTGCGCGAGGTCAGCGGGTTGTTGATGAAGAAAAACGGATTGTGCGTGGTGGCGCCGATCAGGGTGACCGCGCCTTCCTCCACGTACGGCAGCAGCACGTCCTGCTGCGCCTTGTTGAACCGGTGGATTTCGTCGATGAACAGGATCGTCTCGCGTTTTGAGACGGCGCGCCGCTGCTTGGCGGCTTCCAGCGACTGCCGCAGGCCCGCAACGTTCGACAGCACGCCGCTGGACCGGTCGAACGCGCGCTGGGTGGTCCGGGCGATCACCTCTGCCAGCGAGGTTTTGCCGCAGCCGGGCGGACCATAGAGGATGATGCTCGACAACCGGTCAGCCTCGATCGCGCGGCGCAGCAGCTTGCCCGGGCCGAGGATGTGGTCCTGCCCGACGATGTCCTCCAGCGTGCGGGGCCGCATGCGCGCCGCGAGGGGGCGGCGCGCGGCATGGAATTCCGGCGTTTCCGCCGGCGGCTGTGCAAACAGATCGCTCATAGCTCAACGCCGGCAGGATGCCAGAACCCCGCCCCCGCCCCAATCTTTTTCTTCGCTCCGGTCCGGGCCATCCGCTATCCTGCTGCCGCCATGAAAAACCGCCTGCCCATCGTGCTGTTCGCCCTCTACCTCGCTGAATTCGCCCTGCTGGCGATCCACCCGGTTTCGCGCCCGACCTGGGTTTCGGAGAACGTCACCGTGCTGTGCATTGTCGTGCCGCTGGTGGCGCTGTATCTCGCCGGCGTCCGCTTCTCGAACGCCGCCTACTTATTCATGGCCGTGCTGATCTACCTGCACACCATCGGCGGACACTACACCTTCGCCAAGGTGCCGTTCGACTGGATCACCAACCTGATCGGCGCCCAGCGCAACCATTTCGACCGCCTCGCCCATTTCTCCGTCGGCTTCTACGCCTACGCCATCCTGGAATTCGTCGAAAGCCGCCGCCTCAGCACCCGCCGCGCCTTCAGCCTGGTGTTCGCCGTCGCGGCCGTCTTCGCCGTGGCCGCGCTCTTCGAGATCGTCGAGTGGCTCTACGCCGCCTCCGTTAGTCCGACGGCCGGCGCCGAATTCCTCGGCTCGCAGGGCGACATCTGGGACGCACAGAAGGACATGCTCGCCGACGGACTCGGCGCGATCGTGGTGTCCATCATTTATCACGTCGCCCATCGCGGGCGTTTCCCGGATCCGGTCAGGGCGCCGCGCGCACCCTGACGCCGTAGAAGAAGAGCCGCGGATCCGGCGCCGCCGGCACCTCCAGCAGGACCTCGGTGCCGTCCGTGTTGGTGACCGCCGCACCCTGCCAGGTCCAGTTGCTGCTCTCCGCCCCCAGGGTCAGGTTGGTCGTGCCATAGGGCACATACACCCGCCCCACCCGGCCGCTCACCACCACGTGGTTCGTGATGTCGTACGCGACGATGAAATACGTTTCGTTGGTCAGGTCGCCGCCGCCGGTGCCCGTCACCGCCAGCACGACCGCGCCGGTCGTCTGGACCCCCGTGCCGGCATCGGTCAGCACCGCCATCAGCGCATGGCTGCCGGCATCCGCCTCGACCGTGCCCGTGCCGATGCGGAACCGGTTCTTGTTGCTGACGGTGCAGGGATTCGCGAATGGCGGCGCGGCCTGCCACTCCGTCGTCCAGTTGGTGCCCGCGCCGTGCAGGACGACATTCGTCACCCAGACATCCACGAGCTCGGGCACCGTCAGGTTCGTCGCCACCGGCGCCAGCGTGAACGCCGGCGGCGACACCACGCGCAGCACCAGGCTCGTGGCGCCGGCGGTCTCGCCGCCGATGCTCGCCGTCACGGTCACCGCGTAGTCGCCCCACTCGTTGGTGTCCACCGGCGCGAACCGCAGCCGCAGCTGGTCGTCGCCGGTGATCTCAAACGTCGCCTGCGCGTTCGCCGGCGCCAGCTCGTAATCCCACGTGCGGACGATGCCCGCGGCGTTGGTCAGCACGAAATCCAGCACCGTTTCCCGCCCGACCGGCACGTTCGTGCCGCCGCTCCAGACCAGCCGGGGCAGGACATCCCCGAAGGCGCGGATCTCGATGTCGTCGAGATCGGCGATCTCGCCGTAGTTGCCGGTGGTCACCAGGCGCACGTATCGCTGCCCCGGTTCCTGGATGTCCACCGCGAACTCGCTGTTGGTGATGTCGTCATGGCCGTTCACGTTGAACGTGCCGTCCGGCACCGTGGTCCAGTCCTCCTCGCCGTCGGCCCGCACCTGCACGGCGAAGGTCACGGTCCGGTTCGTCGCGCCGTAGTAGGCATAGTGCAGCGAGAGCGTGCCGATGCCGTCGAACATGTCCTGGCTCTCCATCGTGGCCGGCAGCGCATCCGCCGAATGCCGGAACCGCGCCGAAACCGCGCCGAGCTTCCGGTCCGTCGCATCGCTGGTGCGGACATTGAAGAACTTCCAGTTCATGCCGTTGAGATTGGTCACCACCCCCGAATTGGTGTCGTAGCCGAAGCCGGCGGTCTCGAAATCGATGATCCGCGGGCTGACGGCTTCCTCCACCATCAGGTTGAAACCGGCCTGCGCCACGTGCCCGGTGCCTTCCGTGTCGGTGGCGGTATAAGTGACGGTGAAGGTCTGGCCCACGTCCGCCTCCGCCGGGATCAGGGTCAGGTGCGCGGCGTTGGTGTCCGAAGGCGTGCCCGCGAACGCCGGCGCGATGCTCCAGTTGCCGGTCACCTCCTGGCCGAGGTCGAACACCTCCGCCTGCGCGTCGAATTCCAGCCCCGCCCGCGCCAGGTTCGTGCCCGTCCGGTCCAGCCGCACGAACAGCTGGAACGGTTCCCACGCCAGGTCGTCCACCGCCACGGCGCCGGCCGAGGCGATGCGGTTCGACAGCATCACCGTGAAGTCGTTCGTGAACGGCAGGCGGTTGGAACTGTCGTAGGCGTCGAACGCCACCACCTCCACCGCGCCCGAAACCCCGGCCGACACATAGCGCCCGACCTGCAGCCCGTTCACCAGCACCAGGCAGTCGGTCGCGTTGGTGGTCTCCTGCTTGAACGCCGCCGCCACCCGTTGCACGCCGCCCGTCAGCGTCGGCGACAGCAGCCAGCCCTTGTTGGTCGTCAGGTTGCCCGTCCGCAGCGTCAGGGACGGATTCGTCGCGTACACCGTCGGATAGCCGCGCGCGTTGGCAAAGGTCCACACCCGGCTCTCCTGCCCCGTGAACGCACCCGCCGCCACCCAGTTGTTGGTCAACCCCGTCGTGTCGAAGGTTTCGGTGCCCGCGCGCGCCGCGCCGGCCGCCAGCAGCCCCGCCGCCAGGCCGATCACCCATGTACGTCCCGCCTGCATTTGAACCCCGATTCAACCACACTTGCGGCGCCGCCCGCGAGTCCAAAATCCGGGCCGCTCCCCCCATGCGGGGGCTCGCGGCTCAAGCCCCAAACCGGTTTTTCCATGGTGTGGAAAACTTTTTTCCACAGTGTGGAAAAATCGGCCAAAGTTTTTCCATTGTATGGAAAAATCGCCGAAAGTTTTTCCATTGTGTGGAAAAATCGCGGAAACTTTTTCCATTGTGTGGAAAAAGCGGCGGCGAAACCCGGGCCGCGAGTCCCCGCACGGGGGCCGCCTAGGCCTCCCGCGCGGCCAGCGCGGCGTTGGTGGCCTTGAGCCGCTCCGCCATCACTTTGAGCACCGTCAGCACGACCCCGGGATTCTCCCGCAGGATCGTGTCGAAGTTGTCGCGGGTGATGACCACGAACCGGGCGCCGTCCGGCCCGGCCGCGGCCGTCGCGGTGCGCGCCGTCTGGATCAGCATCGACATCTCGCCGAAGAATTCGCCGGTCCCTAGTGTTTTCAGTTCGCGCCCGCCCTTGCTCAGCACGATCGCGCCGTCGAGGAGATAGTACATTTCGCCGCCCGCGTCTCCTTCGCGGAAGAGCACCTCCCCGCCCGGCAGTTTCCGGGTGAACTGCTCCATCAGGACCGGCGCCACCGTTGCCCGGCCGCCGGCGCGGGCCGCCGTGAACAGGCCGCGCAGCAGGAGCGCCTCCTTGCGGCGCAGGGCGGCCATCACCTCCGCGCCGAGCAGCACCACGGCGAAGGTGTAGTAGACCCAGATCAACAGCAGGAAGATCGCCTTCAGCGAACCGAACGCGTAGCCGTAGCTGGGATTCACCGCCAGGAACCAGCCGAAGAGCGGCCGGATCACCGCCAGCAGGAGCGCCGTGGTCAGCGTGCCGGCCAGCACCTGCGCCCGGCGCAGGCGCACTGGCGCGAACGCCACGTAGAAAAAGGCCAGCACCGCGACCGTGATCGCGAACGGCGCGCCAGCCGCCAGCCCGTGCCCCGCCCCGGCGGGCAGCGGAAGCCATTCCGACAGCGGCCGGATCAGGAGGAAAATCTTCCAGCCGACCAGCGCCACGAAGGTCAGCAGGATGCCCAGCACCGCAGCCACGTTCAGCGCCTTGGTCTTCCAGAACTGCAGGTGCACGTCCGCCCGGAAGATCCGCACCATCGCCGTCCGGATCGCCCCCGCAAACGGCGTCATGGACCACAGCAGCGCCACGATGCCGGCCAGGCCCCAGGCCTTCGACTGCGACAGCGCCATCAGGTCCGTCAGGATGTCCTGGTTGAAGGCGGGGAACAGTTGCGCCGTCAGGTTCGCCATCGCCTGCAGGACGGCCTCCGACGAACGCAGCACCAGGCTGAACAGGAAGAACAACAGCACCAGCAGAGGAATCAGCGAGAGAAAGCCGTAGAACGCCAGCGTGGCCGCGGTTTCCAGGTTGCGGTTGGCCAGGTAGGCCTTGATCGCCTCCTGGACGATGAACCCCGCGCCGGACGCTCTCCGCCGCAGGCCGCCCGCCGGGGGCTGCTGCGGCGCGTTCATGGCCCCAGGGCTTCCGCCACGAGGCGGCCGGCGGATTGCACGGCGCCCCCGCCCGCCAGCGCCTGCGCGATCTCCTCCAGCCCGGCCAACTGCGCCTGGCGCGCCGGGGTTTCGTCGATCAGCGGCTCCAGCGCGTCCGCCATGGCGCCGGCCTGCGCGTCGTTCTGGATGAACTCGGGGCAGAGCGTGCGGTTCGCGATCAGGTTCACCATGCCCAGCCACTTCACCCGGATCACGCGCCGGCCGAACCAGTACGTCAGCGCCGTGGTGCGGTAGACCACGATCATGGGACATTTCAGCAGCGCGGTCTCCACGGTGGCGGTGCCGGAACAGACCATCGCCGCGCGCGCCTGCCGGACCACGTCGCGCATCTGGCCGGTTACGACGGCCACGGTCTTGCGCTCGGCCGCCGGCAGCGCCGCCAGCTGCGCCTCGATCAGGGCCGCGATCTCCGCGCTGGCGGCCGGGATCAGGAACACCGTCCCGGGATTCCGGCGGCGCAGCTCGCGCGCGGCCGCCAGCATCGGCGGCAGCACGCGTGCGATTTCCATCCGCCGGCTGCCGGGCAGGATCGCCACGCGCCGCGCGCCCGCCGGCCACGGCAGCGCCGGGGACGGCGCCGCCAGCGTGCGCTTCACCGATTCCACCAGCGGATGCCCGACGAATTCCGTGCGCAGCCCGGTGCCCTTGAACACGTCTACCTCGAACGGGAAGATCACCATCAGCAGGTTCAGGATCCGCGCCATTTTGGGAATCCGGCTCCGGTGCCAGGCCCAGACCTGCGGACTGATGTAGTACAGCACCGGAATGCCCAGCGCGTGGGCTTTTTCCGCCAGGCGCAGGTTGAAGCCCGGATAGTCCACCAGCAGGAGCGCAGCGGGTTTGTCCGCCGCCAGCCGGGCGGCTATCTGGTTGAACACGCGCCGGAAAAACGGATAGCGCGCCAGCACCTCGAAAAATCCGACCACGGCCATTTCACGGGCGTCCACCAGCGTGGTCACGCCTTCGCGGCGGAGCGCGTCGCCGCCGATGCCGTAGAATTCCACGTCGCCGCGCAAGGCCTTCAGATCGCGCACGAGGCGCGCCGCGTGCTGGTCGCCGGAGACCTCGCCGGCGATGACCATCACCCGCTTCATCAGGTCTGGCCCCGGCGGATGCTCTGGCAGATCGCCACGGCCAGCTTGAGGGCTTCGGCGGCGTGTTCGCCGCTCACCACCGGCTCGGAGCGGTTCCGCACGCAGTCCACGAACGCCCGCAGCTCCAGCGCCAGCGGCTCGCCCTTGTGGATCGGAATGTCCTCCTTCGCGATGCCGAGCAGCTTCTTGCGCAGGATCTTGCCCGTCTGCTCCTGGTAGTCGAGCGACACGTAGGAGTCCGGCAGGAACATGCGGATCTTGCGCTGCTTCTCCATGCTGATGCGGCTGGCGGTCACGTTCGCGATGCAGCCGTTCGCGAAGCGCAGGCGCACGTTGGCGATGTCCTCGCTCTTGCTCAGGATGGGCACGCCCACGGCGCGGATGTCCACCACCTGCGACTGCACGAGATGCAGGATGATCTCCAGGTCGTGGATCATCAGGTCCAGGATCACGCTGACCTCCGTGCCGCGCGGCAGCAGGCCGAAACGCGGCGGCGGATACGGCGCGATGCGCAGGGCTTCGACATAGAGCGGCTTCTGCTGCGCCGGATTCACCACCGTCAGCACGGGGTTGAACCGCTCGACGTGCCCCACCTGCAGGATGACGCCGTGCTGCTGCGCCAGCGACACCAGTTCCTCGGCCTCCTCCGTGCTGGCGGCGATCGGTTTTTCGACCAGCACGTGCCGGCCTTGCGCAATGACCCCGCCGGCCACCTCGCGGTGCTTGTCCGTCGGCACCACGATGTTCAGCGCCTCCGCGGCTTCGGCCAGTTCGCGGACGGTCTTGAACACCGCCGTGTGGTAGCGCTCGGCGATCTCCTGGGCGCGCTTGCGGTCGGCGTCGTACACGCCCACCAGCTCCACGTCGGGCATTTCGGAATAGATGCGCGCGTGCCACTGCCCCAGGCTGCCGACGCCCACCACCCCCGTGCGGATTTTCCTCGGTTCCTCGGCCATCGTGTCTCCCGTCAGTTGGTTCCGGCTGCCGTGTCGAACGCCGTGAAGGCGATGCCCAGCCGGTCCGCCTCGGCCACCAGTTTTTCCCGCTCCAGCAGGATCGTGCGCTTCGCCTCCACCGCCAGGCAGGAAATCTTCGCCTTCTTCAGCATCTTGAACGTGCGCAGGCCGATGATCGGAATGTCGAAGCGCATGTCGTGGCCGAGCTTGGCCACCTTCACGACCACCCCGCCCGGCCCGCCGAGGCGGCCCGCGCGCAAAATGGTCTCGTCGGTGCCTTCAAAGCCCTCGACCGCCAGCACCGTGCCGTCTTTCACCGCCACGGTCTGGCCGATCTCCAGGCCGCTGGTCACCTTGGCGACTTTGGCGCCCAGTTGGATGTCGGCCTGCTCGCGCGCGTCGGGCGCGCGCCGGCCCAGCACCCCCGCCGCGGGCATCTCGGTCTCCATGAACAGATAGGCCGGCATCAGTTCCGCGCCGACGGCCTTCAGTTCGTCACCGATCGCGCTGAAAATGGTGTGGGCGTTCTTGGTCTTGAGCGTGCGGAGGATCGCGAGCGCCTTGGCATCCAGCCGCAGCGTGAACAGGCGCGTGGGCTTGATCTGCCCGGCCATCACGATCTTCGTGATGCCCCGGGCCTTCACCGCGTCCAGCAGCGCGCCCAGGCTGCCCAGGTGCAGCCACACCACCTCGTCGGCGTATTTGCCGATGACCCGTTCCGTCTCGCCCTTGAAGGCGAAGGCCACGATGCGCTTGACGCCCTGCGCATGCGCCGACCGCGCCAGCTGCCAGGGATACGAGCCTAGGCCGGCAATGACGCCGAGCGTTTCGGGCATGGAGATGGAGTCTTTCTCGCTCATGGTGGCCATCATAGCGCGGCGCGGAGCCGCGTCCAGCCTCTCTTTGCCAGCCAGCAGCCGCCTAGAAACGCCGTTCCGGCCGCTAGCTCAAGGCCCAGCGCCCGCAGGTTCCGCCAGTTCCCCAGGTCCGCCAGCGCGGTTTTGTCCCACGCCGGCAGCCATGCGAACGGCGCCAGCACCGGCCGTTCCGAGAATGGCGCCCAGAGCGGAATGCCATACGGCGCCAGCCGGTCCTCGGTCACCAGATCGACCGCCAGATGGCTGCCTGCGAGAATCAGGATGAACCCCAGCATGCGCCCGCCGAACAGCGCTGGGCGCCAGGCCCGGCCGGTCAGCCAGATCCCGGCGGAGGCCAGTAGTACCCAGGCGAAACTGTGCGTCATTTGCTGGTGGGTCGTGTTCAGGTATCCGCGCAGCAAGCCCGGCAGGTAGTCCACGTCCGGCAGGCAGGCCAGCAGGACCACGGCCAGGAATCCCAGGAGCCGGCGCCGGAAAGCAAATGGCGGGAGAGTTTGCTCTCCCGCCATCGTCAGCGCCAGTCCGGCACCGGCCAATCCATGGAAAACCGGAGAGGCCATCCGGACACCCGCGCCGGATTTACTTGCCCAGGGCGCGCCGCACCGCGAAGGCCAAGTCCTGGCCGCGCAGGTCGCGCGCAATCACCACGCCGTTCTGGTCCAGCAGATAGCTCGTCGTTTCGCCGAAGATGCCCAGCGGCTTGGTCAGGGCCGGAGCGCCTGCTACCACCGGCCACGGCAGGCCGGCGCTCTCCAAGCCGGCGGCCCCCGGCTCCAGGCAGATGCTGACCACTTCAAAGCCCGACGGATTGTAGCGGTTCCAGAGATCCTGCACCTGCGGCAGGTTCTCTTCCCAGACCTTCCAGCCGCGCGCGAAGAAATCCACCAGCACCACCTTGCCGCGCAGGCTCGACAGCGTGAACGAGCGGCCCGTGATGTCCGTCAGCGTCGCATCCGGGAAGATGACGCCCGGCGCGCTCTGGGCGCGGACCAACGCCTTCTCCATCATTGTCAGCGGCAGCGAATCGCCGCCCGTCGCGTTCGGCCGGGCCACCATCAGCGGATCGCCGGGCTGGGCCATGCCGGACCACGCGTACGGCTTGGGATCATAGTACTTGCTGGCCTTGTATTCCTTGATGACGTCCTCGACGCCGGCGGCGTTGCCGGCTTCCGCCTGCACTTCGGCCTGCTTCACAAACAGCTTGGAAGCATCCACGCCCGCCATCTTGGCCACTTTCTTGCGCGCGGCGACGAGTTCGTCGACCGCCTCGGCATGGCGGCGGCGCATGTCGCTCAGGACCATCGCCTTGATCACCACCGCCTTCACGAAGGCATTGCCGTCGTCGCGCTGCGCGGCGTCGTCGATCAGCCCCTGCACCGCCTGGTCGATGTCGGCCCATTCCTTCTCGGTGTAGTAGCCGTAGCCCATGCTCTGCAGCTTGCTCAGGATCGCGTTGTATTTCGCATCAAAGGATGCCGCCACATCCTGCCCGAAAGCGCCGGTCGCCGAAACCAGCAGACCCGCCACCGCCAAAACCACCAGAATTCTACGCATTGTCATGTCCTCCAAAAATTACGGGGCTATTCTGCCCGCCTTGTACCAAAAAACAATTCTTTTCCGCAGATCCTGGCCCCCCCATGCGGGGGCTCGCGGCTCATGTTCTGAAACACGCAAGTTTCCGCCAAGAGCAGCTGTAAACGCCACGAAAGTGCCGTTTTCAGGCATTTTTGACAATTTGAACCTTGAGCCCCCCCCCTCCCCGGACACGAGCCGCGATTCCCCGCATGGGGGGAACCTGACCGGCCGCAGAACCTTTCCCGCCTTCAACCCCGGCCCATCAGCGCACGGAAGCGCTCAAAGGCGGGAATGGCGTCATGCGGCCCCGGCGCGGCCTCGGGATGGTATTGCAGCGAGAACGCCGGGTGCTTTTTCGCCTCCAGGCCCTCGACGGTTTTGTCGTTGAGGCTGAGGTGCGTGATCTCCGCGACCGCCGGATCGAGACTGTCCGCCACGACCATGTAGTTGTGGTTCTGGGACGTGATTTCCACCGTGCCGCGGCGCAGGTCCTGCACCGGATGGTTGCAGCCGTGGTGGCCGAATTTCAGCCGTTGCGTCCGGCCGCCGAGCGCCAGGCCCAGCAACTGGTGCCCCAGGCAGATCCCCATGATCGGCACCTTTCCCAGCAGGCCGCGGATCATCTCGGCGGCATACGGCAGCGCGGCGGGATCGGCCGGACCGTTGGACAGCATTACGCCCGCGGGTTTCAGTTTCAGCACCTCGGCGGCGGTGCTGCGGGCGTTGAGCACGCGCACGTGGAAACCCTGTCCCGCCAGCAGGCGCAGCGTGTTGCGCTTGACGCCATAATCCAGCACCGCGACCAGCGGGGCGCCGGAGCCGGTCTCCGCCGGCCAGTCGTAGGCCTCGGGCGTAGAGACTTTCGCGGCGTAATCCTGTCCGTCCAGCCCTTCCCACGCCCGGGCCTGCTCCACGGCCGCGGCCGGCGTGAGCGTGCCGGTGACGCAAATCATCGCTTTCTGCGTGCCGCCGGTGCGCAGCTTCAAGGTCAGTGCCCGCGTGTCCACGCCGGCCAGCGCGGGAATGTTCCAGCGCATCAGCGCCTCCGTCAGCGTTTCCTCCGACCGCCAGTTTGACGGCGGATTCATCTCGCGCAGGATGAGGCCGGAGGCGTGGATCGCGGCGGATTCGCGGTCGTCGCGGTTGAAGCCCGTGTTGCCGATCTCCGGCATGGTCAGCGTGACGATCTGCCCCGCGTAGGACGGATCGGTCAGGATCTCCTCGTAGCCGGTCATGCCGGTGTTGAAAACCACTTCCCCCGGGCGGTCCACGGCGGCGCCGCACGACCAGCCGCGGATGATGGTGCCGTCGGCCAGCGCCAGGAACGCCGGCTTTTCCCGCCGCTCTTTCCAGTTGCCCGTTGTGCCGTTCATGCTTTCCGGCCTCCCTTGCGCGCCGAAACGCGGTTGTATTCCTGCAGCGAAAGCACCTCGAACTCCGCATTGCGCCGCAGCGTTTTGAGCCCTTCCAGCGCGGCGCGCAGCCCGCGGATCGTGGTGGTCATCGGCACGCCGCGCCGCACGGCCTCGGTGCGCATTTTCACTTCATCCAACTGCGGCTGGCAGCCCGAGGGTACGTTCACGATCCAGCCCACCACCCCGTCCAGCACCAGGTCCAGCACGTGCGGGCGGCCCTCCGAGATCGCGAACGCGGCGCGGGCGGGCACGCCCGAATCGCGCAGGAGCGTGGCCGTGCCGCAGGTGGCCCAGATGCCATAACCCATTTCCACGAGCTCCTTCGCGCATTTCACCATCTCGATCCGGTCGGAGGGCCGTTCGCCGGAGACGCTGATGAACACGCCGCCGCCCGCCGGCAGCGGATTACCCGCCGCCTGCTGGCTCTTCACGAACGCCATGCCGGGGTCGGGATCCATCCCCATGACCTCGCCGGTGGATTTCATTTCCGGCGTCAGGCGCACATCGCACCCCGGGAAGCGTGCGAACGGCAGCACGGCCTCCTTCACCGCCACGTGCCGGATGACGGGCTCGTGCGTGAATCCCAGCTTTTTCAGCGGCTCGCCGGCCATGACCCGCGCCGCGAGCCCGGCGAGCGGCACCCCGGTCGCCTTGCTGACGAACGGCACGGTCCGCGACGCGCGCGGATTGACTTCCAGGATGTAGACCTCGCCGTCCTGGACGGCGTATTGCACATTCATCAGCCCGCGCACATGCAGGCCGCGCGCCAGCGCGCGCGTGTGCTCGCGGATGCGGTCCACGACCGCCGGCGGCAGGCCCTGCGGCGGAATCACGCAGGCGCTGTCGCCGCTGTGGATGCCGGCCTTCTCGATGTGTTCCATCACCGCGCCGATGACTTCCATCTCGCCATCGGCGATGCAGTCCACGTCGACCTCGATGGCATCCTCCAGGAACTTGTCGATCAGCACCGGCCGGCCCTCGGAAACCGCAAAGGCCTCCGCGCAGAACTTCTCGAAGAACGGCTCGGTATAGACGATCGCCATCGCCCGGCCGCCCAGCACGAATGACGGCCGCACCAGCACCGGGAATCCGATGCGGCGTGCGATCGCCAGCGCGCCGGCCAGATCCGTGGCCGTGCCGTTGGCCGGCTGCTTCACGCCGACCTGTTCCGCCAGCTGCTTGAAGAATTCCCGGTCTTCGGCCTTTTCGATGTCGGCGGGGCTGGTGCCGATCACGTTCACGCCGGCGGCCTGCAGGTCCAGCGCCAGGTTCAGCGGCGTCTGCCCGCCGAACTGCACGATGGCGCCGTCGCACCGTTCGCGGCGGTAGACCGCCAGCACGTCCTCGAGCGTGACCGGCTCGAAATACAGCCGGTCGCTCGTGTCGTAGTCCGTCGAAACCGTTTCGGGATTGCTGTTGACCATCACCGTTTCGAAGCCCGCGGCCCGCAGCGCCTGGCAGGCGTGCACGCAGCAGTAGTCGAACTCGATGCCCTGCCCGATGCGGTTCGGCCCGCCGCCCAGGATCATGATTTTCTTCTTCGGGCTGGCCGGCAGCGGCGCCTCCGGTTCGTCGCCGTAGGCCGAATAGAAGTACGGCGTGGCGGCGGCGAATTCCGCCGCGCAGGTGTCCACCGTGCCATAGGCCGGCCACAGCTTCAGCCGGTCGCGCGCGGCGCGCACGTCGCCTTCGCGGCTGCCCAGCAGCGCCGCGATCTGGCGGTCGGAAAATCCGAATTCCTTGGCCTGCACGAACAGATTCCGGTCGGCCTCCAGGCCCGCCAGGGTTCCGGCCGTTTGGATTTCATGCTCGAAGGCGATCAGCTCGGCCATCTGGCGCAGGAACCAGGGGTCCAGGCCGGAGAGACCGGCGACCCGTTGGATTTCCCAGCCGCGCGCCAGCGCCTCGCGCAGGTGGAACAGCCGCAGCGGGCTCGGCCGGGCCACGGCCTTTTCCAGCTCCGCGTCCGCCAGCCGGCCTTCCCCGTCGGCGCGACCGGTAAATCCGGCCCGGCCGATTTCCAACGACCGCAGCGCCTTCTGCAGCGCCTGCTTGAAAGTCCGGCCGATGGCCATCGTCTCGCCGACGGATTTCATCTGCGTGGTCAGCGTGTCGTCGGAACCCGCGAATTTTTCGAAGGCGAAGCGCGGCGCCTTGACCACGATGTAGTCCAGCGACGGTTCAAAACAGGCCGGCGTCGACCGCGTGATGTCGTTGGGCAGTTCGTCGAGGGTATAGCCGATCGCCAGCTTGGCCGCGATCTTGGCGATTGGAAAGCCGGTCGCCTTCGAGGCCAGCGCGGAACTGCGGCTCACGCGCGGATTCATTTCAATGACCACCTGGCGGCCGTCGAGCGGATTCACCGCGAACTGCACGTTGGCGCCGCCGGTCTCCACGCCGATGACGCGCATCACTGCCAAACTGGCATCCCGCAACTGCTGGTATTCCCGGTCCGTCAGCGTCTGTGCCGGCGCCACCGTGAGGCTGTCGCCCGTGTGCACGCCCATCGGATCGAGATTCTCGATGGAGCACACGATGCACGCGTTGTCCTTGCGGTCGCGCATGACCTCCATTTCGAATTCCTTCCAACCGAGCACGGACTCCTCGATGAGCACTTCGCGGACCGGACTGAGCGCCAGGCCGTTGGCGCAGATCGCCTCGAATTCGGCCTCGCTGCGGGCGATGCCACCGCCTGCGCCGCCGAGGGTGAATCCCGGCCGGATGATCATCGGCCAGGAGCCGATCTCCGCCCGCACCCGGCGCGCCTCGTCCAGGGAATGCGCGGAGCCCGAGCGCGGCACCGCCAGGCCGATCTCCGCCATGGCTTTCTTGAAGAGTCCGCGATCCTCGGCGCGGCGGATCACGTCCGCCGTCGCACCGATCAGCTCGACCTGGTAGCGCTTCAGGACGCCGCTATCCGCCAGTTTCACGGCCAGGTTCAGCGCCGTTTGGCCGCCCATGGTCGGCAGGAGGGCGTCCGGCCGTTCACGGCGGATGATGGCGGTGAGGGCTTCTTCGGTCAGGGGTTCGATATAGGTCCGGTCGGCGAACCCGGGATCGGTCATGATGGTGGCCGGGTTGCTGTTGACGAGCACGACTTCGTACCCTTCTTCGCGCAACGCCTTGCAGGCCTGCGCGCCGGAATAATCGAACTCGCAGGCCTGGCCGATGACAATCGGTCCGGCGCCAATCAGTAAAATCTTTGAAATGTCGTCTCGACGGGGCATCGCGACTCCTCGCTAAAACGTTTTACTCACTGAACCAGATTCCCCGTCCCTTGGCTAGTACATTTTCCCCAACCCCGTTTACTCCAGGCTCCGCACCAGTTCGGCCACAAAATCCGCGGTCTCCACCAGTACCGCCCGGTCCACGTTCGCCACCGTGTCCTGCGGCGTATGGCTCAGGGCGGTTACGGTTTCCCGGAGATTGGAGGACGTCAGCGCCAGGCACGGCGTGCCCCGAAAGACAAAAATCGAATGGTCGCTCTCCACCCACTCCGGCCCGCGCCCGACCTTCGGGAATTTGGCGATCTCGCCGTCCAGCCAGGCCTGCTGGTCCTCGTCCAGGTTGTACGTCGAAACCGCCGTCTTCGAACCGGTGCAGCCGACGGAGTCGATGTTGATGCCCAGCCGGATTCTAGGAATCTCCCGGCCGTATTCCTGCAGATAGGCTTGCTCGCCCTTGACCAGCGGGGAGTCTTCGCCATTGAAAGGAATGAACTCCAGATCATACGGCCCGGCATAATCCTTGAGCCGCTCCATCACCGCCACCAGCACCGCCACGCCGGCGGCGTTGTCCAGTGCGCCCGGCGTACCGTAGGCTGAATCCATGTGGGCCAGGATCAGGAGCTTTCCCTTGGACTCGCCGCTCGCCTTTTTCCGGAAGATCCACTGCTCCCCCGTTTCCGGAAAGATCTTGGAGTTGATCGTCACCCGGATTTTACCCCGCTCCGCCGCCAGCAGCTGCTCCAGGGCCGCCGCATCCATGTAGGCGTTCGGAATCTTGAAATTGGCGTCGTTGAACAAGGGAAAAGGATTCAAACCGCAGGCCGGATGCTTGCCGGTGACAGCCACAACGGCCGCCGGTTCGCGCTCGTCCAGCATCGCATAGATTTCCCGGTGCTGCGCCGAATGGTAGAACGGATAGTCCAGCGGCAGCAACGGCTCCTTGGCAATTTCTCCGCGCAGGACCACCAGCTTGCCTTCGCACCGGGTGCGTTTCAACTGCTGGGTTGATTCCACGGCAACCGCGTCGCAAAGCTGATCAAAGGAGGGCGTAAACGGACCGGGATGAAGCGGAATCCGCACCCCGCCGCGATCGAGATAGGCGGTTCCGCCTTCCCACCGCGGACATTTGAACGGCAGGCTCTCCGTTTCATATCCCAGTTGGCTGGCCGTGGCGCCCAGAAAGGCCGCCATGTTCCGGTTCGCCTCGGTTCCCAGCGGACGTTCGCCGAATTCAAAAACTCCGCCGTAACCGGTTGCGCCAGCCAGGAGGAACAGCACGGCCACGGCGCGCATCGCTAGTCTGGAACTGAGCTTCACTTCGTTCTTGCTGTAAAAAAAGGCCGGAACCTGGATTCCGGCCTTAAAAATGGTAGCGGGGCTTGGATTTGAACCAAGGACCTTCAGGTTATGAGCCTG
>CAZMOR010000253.1:0-2527 GCA_964567795.1 uncultured Verrucomicrobiota bacterium | reverse complement strand
CTGCTGCACATCGACGACCTGGTCGACCTGATCCTGCTGCAGAGCCGGCGCATCTCGGAATTCCGCGGCGAGATCTTCCCCGCCGGCGGCGCCACGTTCTCCAATCTGTCCCTGCTGGAAGCCACGGAGCTGTGCCGGCGGATCACCGGCCGGCAGCCGGCCATCTCCGCCAGCCCGGACACCCGCCCCGCGGATGTGATCTGGTACATCACCGACAACCGGCCGACCACGCAACGGCTGGGCTGGCAGCCGACCCGGACGGCCGAAACCATCCTGCGCGACATCCACGCCTGGCTCGCCGCCCATCCCGACCTCGAAGCCGCTTTGTTTGGGAAACCCGCATGACCGCTCCGGCACCGTTTTTCTCCATCATCATTCCCGCCCACAACGAGGAAGGCTGCATCGCCGCGACCTGCGAGGCCATTGCCGCCCGCTTCGCCCGCGACGGCATCACCGACTACGAAATCTGCGTGGTCAACGACAACAGCCGCGACCGCACCGAAGAAATCCTGAAAGAGCTGGCGGCCCGGATCCCGTTCGTGCGCTACGTGAACAACTCTCCGCCCAACGGTTTCGGATTCGCCATCCGCAAGGGACTGGAGGCGTACGCCGGCCAGTGCGCCTGCATCGTCATGGGCGACCTCTCGGATTCCCCCGACGACATCCTCGCCTATTACCGGGCAATGCAGGCCGGCGCCGAGTGCGTCTTCGGCTCGCGCTTCATCAAGGATTCCCGGGTGATCGATTATCCGCCCCACAAGCTCTGGCTCAACCGGCTGGCCAACCGGTTCATCAAGCTGTTGTTCCACCTGGACTACAACGACATCACCAACGCCTTCAAATGCTACCGGCGCGACGTGATCGACGGCATTCAGCCGCTGTTGTCCGCCCATTTCAACCTGACGGTGGAAATGCCACTCAAGGCCATCGTGCGCGGCTTCACCTACAAGATCCTGCCCATCTCCTGGACCAACCGGCAGGCCGGCGAGTCCAAGCTGAAAATCAAGGAAATGGGCAGCCGCTACCTGTTCATCGTCCTGTATGTCTGGCTCGAGCGGAAGCTGTCGCGCGGCGATTACCAGCGCCGCGGCTGAAGCCCGCCGGCCGCTTACTTCTTCTTTTCAAACACGACCTTCTTGTAGCGCAGGTCGTAGGTAGTGGCGTATTTCGTGGAGGGCTGGATCTCGTACAACGGCCGGTAGGCCTTGTCCAGCCGGTCATACAGCGCGTAGGAATTGTCTTCCAGCGGAATGTCGATGATCACCAGGTCCCACGGATCGCTGGCCAAAAACGCGCGCCGCTCCGGCGACAACATGTTCTGGTCGAACCGGCCCTTGTTCCAAGAGTCCTCGCCGGCCTGCGGCCAGGCCTTCTGGCCCGCCAGCAGGCTCAGGTAGCCGCGGTTGATGAAATAGGAACTCTTGCCCGGCGTGGACAGCAGCCCCATGATCTGCTGGTAGCGCCCGGCGTCCTCGTCGTTGATGTAGTACGGCCGCGGATCGTCCACCAGCGCCAGTCCCTGCATGGCCAGCAGCGCCCCCAGCAGCGGCACCGCCAGCCGCTGCTCGCGGCAGAACCGGTGCGCATACGCCAGCCCGACCACGATCATCAGCATGTAGAAAACCCACATCTGCGAGGGCCCCGAGCCGTACTTGCCGTTGGCGAACGCCCCGGCCACCGCCGCCGCGCCCAGCAGCAGCAGTTCCGGCCGGAACAGGCCCTTCCAGGAACGTTCGTACGCCATCAATCCCGCCGCGATCAGCACCACCGATACGGCGTACTTGCGGGTCAGGATCTCCGTGTAGACCACCGTCCACAGCCGCGACCAGATGATGGCCTGGTTCTGGTTCATCTCGAACACCCAGTACAGGAACTGCGAATCCTTCAGGCTCGCGTAATACAGGATCCCGGCCGTGGACATCACCGCCAGGCCGGCTCCCAGCCACAGCCCCTTGCGCCAGTCACGGGCCAGCACGTACACCGTTCCAGCCACCATGTAGGCCAGGCCCAGTTGCTTGCTCCAGAACGAGGCGAACAGCGCCAGCCCCGCCCCGGCCACCGTTTTCCACGACAGCCCCGGATCGCGCAGGAACAGATAAACCGCCAGCAGCGAAAACGTCGCGTGCATCGTGTTCGGCCCGACATCGATGTACCACTTGGTTTCCAGTCCCGCCGTCAGCGCGGCGGCCACATAGCCGAAAAACCAGTCGCCCGTCAGCCGCTTCACGCACGCCCCCGCCAGCCACATGCCCGCCAGCCCGAACAGCGCCGCCACCAGCCGCACCCAGCGGATGTCGGTCCCGCACAGCTTGATCGTCCAGCCGAAAATCTCCGACGCGAGCGGGGTATATCCGTCCGTCACATGCTCCACGTCGCCCCGCGGGTAGTAGCAGTGGCCGCCTTCGGAAAACTGGTGGAAGTACAGCATGTGCCACGCATCCGATCCCGCGACGATTTCCGGCCGCGACACGTGGTTCGCGATCAACGCCAGCGCCACGACCAGATGGACGGACACGATGGCCGCGAC
>CAZMOR010000252.1:0-9138 GCA_964567795.1 uncultured Verrucomicrobiota bacterium | reverse complement strand
TCTTGTGGTGGCGCTGGCGGCGTTTTTCGTACTGCGCTTTGAGCTGGGCTGGAACATCACGCCGCTGCTGGCGTCCACCGCGCTGGTCACGGCCGTGGTCGGCTTCGCGCTGCAGGGCGTGCTGGGCAATCTGCTGGCCGGCATGTCCCTGAACCTCACCGGCGCCCTGGCGCACCGCGACTGGGTGGTCATTGATGATGTCGAAGGCCAGGTGGAGGAAATGAACTGGCGGGAAACCTGGGTCGTCACCCGCGAAAAAATTCCCGTCCGGATTCCCAACAGCAAAGTGGCGGATGCCCGCCTGCGCAACCTGAGCCGGCCGGTGGGGCCGCGGCGCTGCTCCGTTTTTGTGGATTCCAGTTACGAGGATGCGCCGGATGTCGTGATCGACGCCCTGCTGGCGGCGGCCCGCTCGGTGCCGGAGGTGTGCGCGAATCCCGCGCCGGCCGTTCTGCTGGTGGATTACAAGAACTACGGCATCGGCTACGAGCTGCGCATCTGGCTGGACCAGTATCCGTTCCGGGATCCGGTTCTGGCGGAAGTGCGCCGGCGCATCTGGTACGAGTTCCGGCGCCGGGGCATCCAGATCCCGTATCCGGTGACAGACCAGGTGTTGAACGACTTCATGGAGCGGGCCAGCGTGCCGGCGGCCCCGCCGGCCGGCGATGCCGGCGCCCAGCGCCGCGCCGCGGGCTTGCTGCAAAGCGATTTTGCGCGCAAGGTCCTGGCCGGAGCGGACGGCAAGCTGCTGGTGCCGGCCGACGAGTTGGCGGCTTGGGCCGGCAAGCTTTCCAGCCAGCTCTTTGGGCGCGGGGAAACGGTGTTCCGGCAGGGCGAACCGGGCGATTGCTGCTATGTGGTGCTGTCCGGCAAACTGGCCGGCCGCATCCAGCATCGCGAGGCCGGCAAGGAATCAACCTTCGAAGTGGAGCCGGGGGCGGTGGTGGGGGAAATGAGCCTGATGACGGGGCTGCCGCGCATGGCGGAGATCCGCGTGCAGGAATCGGCGGAACTCCTCAAGATCCCCGCGCCGGAATTTGCGGATCTGCTTGGCAAGCATGCCGGGTTGGTGGAACAAATCAGCCAGCTGGTGGCCGAGCGGGCGCAGCAGAACCGCAAGCAGTACGAGGACCTGCTGGCCGCCAGCACCGCCCCCGTGGAACAGGCGCTTTCGCGCGACGGCATCCTGAAGCGCTTTTGGCGCCTGCTGGGCGTCGGTAAAACGCGGTAAAATCCGCGCTGTTTTACTGTTGCTTCGACCTGGCCGGGGGCGGATACTGCCCACGATGGCGGGCGGAAAAGCTGTTCGCGTTGGAAGAGGTGGATGATGAACGTGGTGGCAGTGGTCCTGGGTGGCGGCGAAGGCAAGCGGTTGCAACCATTGACGCGCGACCGGTGCAAGCCGGCGGTGCCGCTGGCGGGCAAGTACCGGCTGGTGGACATCCCCGTCAGCAACTGCATCAACAGCGGCATCCGGCGGATCTACGTCCTGACGCAGTTTAACAGCGTTTCGCTGCACCAGCATGTGCAGGGCACCTATGTCTTCGACCAGTTTCACAGCGGCTACGTCCGCATCCTTGCCGCGCAGCAGACGCCGGGCAGCGAAACCTGGTTCCAGGGCACGGCCGATGCCGTGCGGCAGGGTCTGCGCTACATCCTGGACCGGCAGCCGGAGCATGTGCTGATTCTTTCGGGCGACCAGCTCTACCAGATGGATTTCCGGCCGGTGCTCGAGGCGCACATCCGCAACCGGGCCGAGGTCACGGTTTGCACGAAGCCGGTGCCGCGCCACGAGGCGGGGGCGCTGGGCATCATGCAGGCCGATGCCCAGGACCGCATCGTGCGGTTCGTCGAGAAACCCGGCAACACGCCGCTGCTGGACGAACTGCGCGAGCCGGGACCGGGTCCGGAGCGCTACCTGGCCAGCATGGGCATCTATGTTTTCAACACGCAGGTGCTGTTGGAGCTGCTGGCCAACAACGCCAAGGATTTTGGAAAGAACATCATTCCCGCCGCCATCCAGAACCGCGCGGTGTACCGTTACCTGTTCGACGGCTACTGGCGCGACATCGGAACGATCCGCGCTTTCTGGGAAGCCAACATGGAACTGGCGGAACCACTGCCCCAGTTCAACCTGTATGACGTGAACGCCCCCATTTATACCCACATGCGCTATCTGCCGCCGTCGAAGATCAACGGCTGCGACCTGAACCGCGCCTTGCTGAGCGAAGGCTGCATCATTTCCGGTCACCGCATCCTGCGGTCCATCATCGGCGTCCGCGCCAAGGTGGGCGAGGGCAGCGTGATTGAACACACCGTGATGATGGGCGCGGACTACTATGATCCGAAGGAGCTGCCCGCGGGTGAAATCCCGATGGGCGTCGGGCGCGACTGTTTCATCCGCAACGCCATCATCGACAAGAACGCGCGCATCGGCGACGGCTGCTACATCACGCCCGACGGCAAGCCGGACATGGTGACGGATCTGTACACCGTGCAGGACGGCGTCATCGTGATTCCGAAAAAGACCGTCATTCCGCCCGGCACGCGCATCTAAGGCGCGGGATTTGCGGCCGGTGTTTGCGCCGGCGGCGGCTGGTAGGCCGGCAGCGCCGGGCGCCGGCTGGGTCCCACCACCCGGGCGCGGTTGGGCGTGGCGGCGTCTTCCAGGTTGCCCGATTCCAGGTTCTGCCGGCGGCAGTCGGCGATGAGCCGGTAGCATTGTGAAATGTGGTCGGAAACCGGCACGTTTGCCGGAGCCTGGCTCTGGATGGCCTCGAATTTCTTGGCGGCCTGGAAGGCGGTTTCCTCAATGGGTTTGAGCATTTCCAGGTGCGATTTATCCGCCAGGAAGGCCTTGTATTGCGCCAGCGCCTGGTTGAACAACTGGGCGCCCTGCAGATAATCGGGATCCTGCCAGGCCTCGCCCGGTTTGGGCGGCGGGGTGGTGGTGCGCGGCGGGGCGGCGACGGGGGCCGGTGCCGGTACGGCCGCCGCACGTGCCGCGGCCGGCACGCGGAGGTTCCGGGCTTCCGTGGCCAGATTCTGGCAGCGGGCGATATAATCCGCCAGCGGCACTCCGGCCGGCGCCTCGGGCTGGAGTTGGTTGAAGGTCACGGCGGCCTGCAAGGCGCCGTCCTCGGCCTGCTGGAGCAACTCGGCGGGACGGTGGTCGTGCTGGAATGTGCGGTAGCGGTCGAGCGCCTGGTTGAACATCCGTACGCCTTGGGTGAAGCGCGCGTCACTCCAGACGGCGGCGGAGAGAAAATCCAGCGAGACCGCAAGCCGTTCCGCCGTGGTCGGCACCCCCGGGGCCGTAACCGCGGCGCCGGCCGGGGCGGCCGGGGTGGGCTTGGGCGGCAGGGAAACCGGTTGTTCCGTATCGGTATCGGTCGGGAACCAGTAGGGCAGCCAGATATCCTGAAAACGCCACAAGACACTGGCCAGCGCCACGGCAATCAACAGGCCAACCAGCCCGAACGCCATGCGTTTTTTCTTTGGACTGGCCATGCCCATGGCATACGCCTCGGTTTTGGTCAGGCGGATTTTTTTCCGCCCGGCCGGGGGGGGCGACTCTGGCTGGGGAAGACTGTCTACCATGGGAAAAGAATGCGAAATCGGGGATGAAAACACAATGGCGGAATGCGAACCCGGCGAAGGCCGGACTTCTCATTCGGCCCGGATGGCGGTATAAGAAAAATCATGAAGGTTTGCATGGATATCCAGGCGGCGCTCGGGCAGCGCGCGGGCGTGGGACGCTATGTGCGGGAGCTGCTTTGGCACCTGGGCGCCGAGGCCGGCGCCGATCGTTTGTCCGCCTTCTATTTCGATTTCAAGCGGACCGGGCTGGATGCCGCCCCGCCGGGCGTGGAACTGCGGTCATGCCGTTGGATGCCCGGGCGCGTCGCGCAAGCCTTGTGGAAGCGTGCCGGTTTTCCGCCCTATGAATGGTTTGCCGGCGCGGCCGACCTCTATCATTTTCCGAATTTCATTCGTCCGCCGCTGGGTCGCGGGAAAAAATCCGTCGTGACGATCCACGATGTATCGTTCCTGCGGATGCCGGAGACGACGGAGGCAAAGAACCTCGCCTGGCTTTCGGCCGAGATCCGCGCCACCGCCGAAAAGGCCGATGCCATCCTGACCGACAGCCGGTTCTCGGCCAGCGAAATCGTCGAACTGCTGCACGTGCCGGAATCGAAAGTGTTTTCCGTCTGGCTGGGCCTGCCGAAATTCGGGCCGCCGCCCGCGCCGGAGGCCGTAGTGCAGGCGCGGAAGGCGCTGGGTCTGGAGAAGCCGTATCTGCTGATGGTCGGCACGATCGAGCCTCGCAAGAACATCCCGTTCCTGGTGGAGATCTATGAAACCCTGAAGGATTTCGAGGGCGACCTGGTGCTCGCCGGCGGGCTGGGCTGGAAAACCGGGCCGACGCTGTCTGCGATCTCAAACTCCCCGCGCCAGGGCGGAATCAAGCTGTTGAAACACCTGAGCGACGCGCAGCTTTCGGCGCTCTACGCGGGCGCGGCGGCATTCGTGTTCCCGACGCGCTACGAGGGTTTCGGTTTTCCGCCACTCGAGGCCATGGGCCGCGGCACGCCGGTCATTTCCGCGCGGAACAGCTCGCTGCCCGAAGTGCTCGGTGATGCCGCCGAATGGGTGGACGGCTATGAGGCAGAGGCCTGGGCCGCGAAAATCCGCACGGTTTTGAATGATTCCGCACGCGCGGCGCAACTGCGCGCCGCCGGACTGGCCCAGGCGGCGAAATTCACCTGGGAAGAAACCGCCCGGCAGACGTGGGCGGTGTATCGCAAGTTGGCCTGAGCCCGTTGCTCCCATGCGGGGGCTCGCGGCTCATGGGGTCAGGGGGAATTACTGCAGTTGCAACCGATAGAAGTTGGTTGTGCGGTCATCGACTGTTGGCCAGCTGGTGGACGTGCCAGTGACGAAGAAGGACGTGGTCGCCTGCCAGTCGCCCTCCATGAGCGAAGTGGCGCGCATCAAGAGCGCCGTCACGCCCGCCGGCAGATTGCTGGCGGCCAGGGTGCCGCTGGTCCAGTCGAGATCCAGCCGCGCCACGGCTGATGTGCCGGCATAGGCGGCGAAAACGGCAACGATCGCGCGCGCCTGCGTCATGGGGGCGGTGATCTGGGCGCCGGAAATCGCGCAGGCGTTCGTGTCACCGCTCCAACCCGAGAAGTTCCAATTGTCGTTGGCCGCCGCCGTGATCGTTGCGCTGCTGGTCGCGGCCAGCCAGCCGGGGGCGCCGCTGGAAAACGCCAGCGTGCCGCCGCCATTGGTGGCAACGGCCAGCCAGTAGTTTGTGGCCCACGTCCAAGTCAGCGTCGCATTGGTGGTCAGGGCGAGGACGACACTGGCGCCGGTGCCGCTGGCGGCTCCGTTGGTGGCGGTCACGCCGGCCAGGGTCCAACCGGTGTTCACATATTGCACGGTGTTGGTCGTGGTCTGCGCCTGGTCCACGCGGGCGGTTACGATGGCGCCCGCGGCATAGGGGTTGGTGCCGGACGGACTGGGCGAGCCGTACGGCGAAAGGACGGTCAGCGTGTTGGAAACCGCCGTGGCCGCCGGGCGGATGATGGAGACCGCGGCACTGGCAGCGGCCCCGGCCCGGGTGGAGATCACCTGCAGGCTGTTGAAGAAGAAATCGTAGTCGGAGCCGGTTCCGGCGTTCCAGTTCCAGGCCCGGAACACGGTGGCGGACATGTTGGTGGCGGCGGCGAAATTACCCGTGTTCGTGCGGGTTGTGCCGCCGACCGGCGTCAGGCGCGCGACGAAGCTGGTGGGGCCGGACAGGGTCAGGGCGATGTCGATGCCGTTGGTGGTCCAGCCGATGTCCGTCTGGGCGCCGGTCAGATTGTAGTTCGTGTCGCCGCCGTTGAAGAAGAACTGCCAGAGGGTGTCGCCGCCGCTGTTCTGCAGCGCCACGCCCACGCCGGCGCCGGAATCAATGAATCCGTTGTCGAACCGCACGGAGAACGTCTGGCCCGTTGCCAGGGCGGAGGACAGGGTCCGCTTGACCTCGGCGAGGTTGGTGGCGTTGGCATAGAGGCCCCAGGCGGGCGCGCCGATGCTGACCACGGAGCCCGTGGCCATGAAGCGGCCGTTCACGCTGGTGTTGGTGGAGCTGGTCGCGGCCTGCCAGGCGCCGAACCCGAAACCGCCGCTGTCGTTGGTGGACCAGCCGTCGTTGTAGACGAAATTGGTGCCGCTGTCCGTGGCGTTGGTGGCCGTGGCGGCGGTGTTGGTGCCGCTGAGCGTGAGCCCGTTGGTGCCGGTCGCCAGCGGCACGGCGGAAAGCGTCCACGGAGACGCCGCGGCCAACGTGCCGTTGCTGCCGTTCAGGGAATTGCTCCAGGACAGGTAGCCGGCCACGTTCGCGGCCGTGCCCTGCACCGTGCAGGCCGTGGTGGTCGCCGCGACGGTGGTTCCGCCGGCGGGATTGGTGATGGCGATGGCCGCGGTCGCCACCGCGGACGAGCAGACGTTCAGCGTGAAATTCCAGTTCGTGCCGCCGTTGAGGTCCCACGTGCCCGCGTCATTGTGGAACACGATGTTCAGCTGGCCGGCATCCTGCGGCGGGGTCGTGGTCAGGCGCCATTGGTTGGTGGCGACCTTGGTCAGACGCTGGGTCGGGAACACCTGAGTCCAGCCGTTGTAGCCGAGGTGCGCGAACATCTGCGTGGCGCCCTGCAGAACGCCGTTGGAGCAGGTGTAGGTCACGGCCACGGCGCTGCACGCGGCGGCATTGGAAAACGCCGCCGTGCCGGAGCCGGTCGCGTTGGTCAACAGCCGCGACACGCCGGGGAAGTCGTAGCCGTAGCGATAGGCCCGGTCGATGCTGCCCGGTGCCGTCATGGTGGCCACGGTGGCGCCGGTGTCGTCGAGTTCGGTGATCGTGGTCATGTTGCCCGGCGTGACGAGCGTGTTGCCGTTGGGCAGGCGCTGGATCGAACCTTCGTGGTCGTCGAATGCATACGAGAAGGAGCGGATCGTGCTGTTGGACACCAGGCTGACTTCCATGGCTTTGTCGCCGCCGTTGTAGACCACCAGCAGGTTGTTCGTGCGCATGGCGGTGAAATCCGCATTGGTGGGCATGGTGGTCGAGCCGATGAAGTATCGCGTCACCCACGCCGCGGCATGGACGCGCCCGGAAGTGGCCACGGAGTAGGTGAAGGCCACGGAGCCGGTGCCGCTGTGGTTGATCACCACCAGCTTGCGCTGGGGCTCCTGCAGGTCCACCAGGATCTGGTCGAGATCGGGATTGTAGCTGACGCTGTTGATATAGGTGGTGCTGGCCGTCAGGTTGGTCGGCAGCGTGTAGGTCCACACCACGTTTCCCGAATTGGTGCCCGTGGGCTGGACTTCGAAGATCTTGGACACGTTGCTGGCGTCGGCGGGGATGAGGATGTTGCCGTTGGGCATCGGTTCCACGTCATAGCCGCAGCGCGCGGTCGAATCGCACAAGGTGTAGTCCCAGGTGATGGCGCCGTCCCAGCTGATCTTCTGGAAGCGGCCGCTGGGATAGGACCCGTTGTGCGCCGGCGACGTGCAGCTGGTGTTCTGGATGGGGAAGAGCGCGCTGCCGTCGGAGAGCAGGTAGGCGCACGTCTGGGCGCTGCCACTGGCCTGCCAGGTGTGCACGGTCTTGCTGTTCATGTCGAACAGATAGGCTTTCGAACCGCTGGCGAAGAACGTGTAGCCCGGACACGCCGTCGCCGCGCGCGCCGCGGTGGACGGGCCGAGGAGCAGGACGGCGCAGGCGCCGAGCAGGGCCGGCCAGGAACAGCGGCGCAAGATGGATTGGCGAGCATTCATCGTCCGGGACGGCCTTTCGGGTGCGGGCTTGCGGGACGGGTCTGGTAATTCGTTTTAGCACTCTCGCAGGGCGCGGATGAAGACGGCATGAAATCCCGCGGGTTGATCGAATATTCTTTGGAAATGATAAACCAGGGAGCCGCACGGCGGCCCCCCATGCGGGGAATCGCGGCTCAGGCCCCGGAGGGGGGGGCTCAAGGTGAAAAATGGCTCAAAATGCCTAAAAAAGGCACTTTCGCGGCGTTTTTCCGCCGCAAACGGGCATAAAACAGGGCCAAGAGAAATGAGCCGCGAGCCCCCGCATGGGGGAAGCGGGTTTCAGGGCAGGCGCGCCAGGGCTTCGTCGATGATCAAGTTGGCGGGGGCGGCGCTCCAGAGCTGGATGGGCGTGGAGATGCCGAGGGGCTCCGCCTGCCAGATGCCGTTGCCGGTTGAAGCAGGACCGTACTTGAACACCTCGGAGGTGGCCAGCGGGCCCAGCTTGACCAGCGCGGATTTCGTTTTCAGCAGGATTTTCCGGAAGAGTGCGAGGTCGTCCGACGTCAGCCCGTTCCGGAGAGAGCCGTCCGGGGCGATGCCCTGCTGCACGAGGCGGTCGATGCCGATGATCAGGGCGAACATCGTCCAGGGCCAGGCGGCGCGGCCGTGGTATTCGTCCGGGCCGAACTTGACCCAGGCGTTTTTCCAGTTGTCCTGCAGGACGGGAAGATCCCGCGGGGCGTAGACATTGTTGCTGATGGCCATGCCGGCATCGTCGTCCATGAAGCTGAGGCCGAACGGATAGGCGAGCACGAACGGCCGGATGATTTTCCGGACCTGTTCGATGGGCGGATGGCCGAACAGCAGGGAGAACACGTCGTCGTTGTGCAGGATCGGCAGGGGGTTGCCCGCGGGATCCATCAGCAGCGCGGTGAATTCGAGGCCGTCGCGGATGGCGGCGGGCACGGCTTCGCCGCGGAGAAATTCAGCGACGGAGACGCCGCCCTCGCGGCAGCGCAGGAGGGCCTCGCGTTCGCGCCCGCCGCGCTCGCGGTCGCCCCAGGTCACGTCGCCGTTGGCCAAGCCGTCGAGGTAGCGGGCGAGATCCCGGCGGATGTCGTCCACCGGGCGCCGGACCAGGAAATGTTCGCGCATCAGGTCCCAGTTCCAGGCCTCCGCGGCGGCGGCGAAACGGGCGGGGTCTTCGAGGTAGCCGCGGATTTCAGCGAGGCCGTGGGCATGCGCCGCGTCACGCAGGGCCTCGCCGAGGCCGAGGGCGCGGATGCGCGCGATCATCTCCTGCATGGCGCCGATGGCCAGGGGCAGGAG
>CAZMOR010000251.1:0-23704 GCA_964567795.1 uncultured Verrucomicrobiota bacterium | reverse complement strand
GTATTTGTCATGACAAGAGGGGGCCCGGGGACAGTTTCACAGACCATCCCCATAGACATGATGAAGACATCATTCAATTTCAATGAATTCGGTTACTCGGCAGCTATGGGAGTACCTGGCCGTGCTTCCGGGCATCGTCATCCACGCAGGCCACCACTTCGTAGGGAGAATGGGCATTGCCTTGAATTTCCCGGATAATGCTGGCGGCCGCATCGCCGGCCCCGATGATCAGCAGGCGGACATGCCGGACCGGCAGCCCTTCATCCTCATCCCGGTCCCAGAACCGGAACAGGGTTTGCTTGTTCGTGCCCACGATCCGGATGGCAACCCGGAACCCGCCGCAGAAGAAAAGCGTGAAGATGCAGTCGGCCACAAACACCGAGCGCGGATAGCCCTTGAACTGCTGGGCGATGGTCAGCGCCGTCATCAGGGTCAAGGTCGCTAGGACGGAGGCCTTGCCGAGGCGGATAGCATCCGGAATGCTGGTATACCGCCACATGCCGCGATAGACGCCCATGGCAAAAAACACCACGGCTTTCACGGGCAGCAGAAACGGCAGCAAAAAGAGGATGCGATCCCACTCTTTGTCGGGGATGGCCAAGGAGAACCGGACCCCATAGGCCAGCACGAGCGAGGCGGCAAACAGCAGCAAATCCCCGATCAGGATGACGTAGAAATTCCGGTTTTTGAATTGATACAGCATACGCTTGCCCGAATCTGCATAAGGGCATTTGAGATAATATATACTGTAGAGTCACAAAAGGAACAGATCAAATCAATGTCGGCATGTGGATTTGCCCATGGTCATAACCTTATCCATGAGAATCCAGAATGCCATAATACCCGCAAAATTCGCCCCTGCGTCCGCACCGCTGAATGTACGGCCTTCGCCGCCGATCCATTCCTGCAGGAATTCCAGCAGCAGCCCATATCCGGCGCCGGCCAGCGGCACCCCGTACAGCCGCCACGTCATCTGCGTCGGGCCGGCCGCCCAGCGCAGGAGTCCGCCCAAAACGCCATACAAAACGGCATGTACCCATAAATCCATACCTGGAATCTGCTCGAGTTTCGCGGGAAAAATCCACGCCGGAAGCAGCGATAACAGGGCAATGACAACCAAATGAATTCCGCAAATCCAACGCCGGATGCCCAGCGGACAATCCCGCAACCGGCGACATCGGCGGCAGTGAATTACAGCCGGGGCAACTCTCGGGCCGCGCATGGCATCAGTGACCGGCCGCGCGCCGCACGATCTGGCACACCCGGTCCAGGTCGGACTCCGTCATGGCCGTGCCCGACGGCAGGCACAACCCCTGGGCGAACAAGCGGTCGCTGACGGACGCCGTCCCCTTCCAGTACGAACAGCCCTGGAAAACCGGCTGCAAATGCATGGGCTTCCAGACGGGGCGGGCTTCGATGTTTTCCCCTTCCAAGGCCTCGCGCACCGCCCGGGTGTCGCGCCCGTATGCGCGCGGATCGATCAGAATGACGGTCAACCAGCGGTTGCTGCGCCAGCCCGTCGGCTCCGGCATGAAGGAAATTCCCGGCACACCGTTCAACCGTTGGCGATAACCCTCGAATATTTCGCGGCGGCGCCGAACGCGTTCTTCCAACACCTCGAGCTGCCCCCGGCCGATGGCCGCCAGGATGTTGCTCAGCCGGTAGTTGAAACCGATCTCCGTGTGTTCATACCAAGGCACGGGATCCCGGGCTTGCTGCGACAATTTCCGCGCGTGGTCAATCAGGGCCTTGTCATGGGAGGCCAGCATGCCACCACCGGATGTCGTAATGATTTTGTTCCCGTTGAACGAATAGACCGCCGCCCAGGCTTCGGCGCCGGCGTGCCCCCCCGGATAACGCGCACCGACGGATTCCGCGCAATCGCAGATCACCGGAATTCGGTCCGGCGCGCAAATGGCACGAATTCGCGCCAGATCGCAGGGCAACCCGTACAGGTCCGTTGGAATCACGGCTTTGGGCAGTTTATTCCGGCGCCGGGCATCAGCCAGGGCCGCCTCCAGGCAGTTTGGATCCATGTTCCAACTGGCCTCGTCGCAATCGATGAACACCGGCGTGGCGCGCTCGAATGTGACCGGTGTGACGCTCCCGATGAACGTCAACGTCGAGGCGAACACCTCGTCGCCCGGCTGGAGATTCAGATGGCGCAATGCCAGATGGGTTGCAGCCGTGCCACTGGCCAGGGCCAGGCAGAACGGTATGCCGGTCAAAGCGGCAAACTCCCGCTCAAAGGCGTCCACCATCGGCCCCAGCGGTGCAATGTAGTTCGAATCAAAAGCCTGCCGCAGGTAGTCCTGCTCGCGACCGCCCATATGCGGGGGGGATAGGAACAATCGGGGTGTTGTCATCGCTCAAAATCCTTTGGTCTAGTAGCGCATGGCTTCCATCTTCATGCGAGCGAAAAATTCATCGAAATCCAGCCCCAGGCGGCGGCCCCAGCCCCAGGCAGCAACCCCAGAAGGCCAGAGGGTCGCCAGAATGAACCCGATATCCCTGCTGAATGATCCGGTATCCAGATAGACCAGGTTCAACCGGATTTTTTCGGGATATATCACGGCATCGTTGAAGGCCTTGGGATCGCGGGCCAGCGCCAGGAGCGTTTCCTCTTCGCGAAAGAGCAGCGTGGCCGGCCCCGTGATCCCGGGACGCAACTCCAGAATCCGCCGGGCGCGGCCTTGCAGCCGGTCGGCATAGCCGGGAACATCCGGCCGTGGCCCGACAAAAGACATCCGGCCCGTCAAGACATTCCACAGTTGCGGCAATTCGTCCAATTTCAGACGCCGCAGGACCCGCCCCAGGGGCGTCACCCGTGCATCCGCGGCGGTTGTGATGGTGCCCTGCGACTGGGACCCGGTAGCCATGGTCCTGAATTTCATGCACTTGAACAGGCGTCCCCCCCGCCCCACCCGGTCTTGAATGAACAAAGCCGGGCCTGGCGATGTCGCTTTGACCAGACCCGCCAAAACCAGCATGAGCGGCATCAAAAGCACCAGCCCGGCCGCCGCCGCAACCAGGTCGAAGATCCGTTTCGAAACCTGCCAGCTTCGTTTCATCGCCCCACATCAGGTCCCGGCCAGTTTATGGACCGGCCAATTTGCCGTTTCGGCCATTTGGATGGCCAAGGTACATTCAAATTCGCGAAGCATTCGGCGAAACTTCGATTCGAATCCCCGCCGTCCCAATCCCTGATGCAGCCGGATCTTCAACGGCAAGGGTTGTGGCAAATGTGTGAATTCATCGGGATCGAATTCATAGGGATGGCAGTAGGCCACGAACGTTTCGCCGGCCAGGACCGCGCGCTCCACCATCCAGCGAATCACCGGAAACGGCAGCAGGCGGTGATATCCGCCACCGGCGACCGGGAATTTCCGGCCTAGTGCCCGCCACGTCGCCACCGGTAGTTCCACCAGGCTCCGGCCGGCCGCAAGCTTAAGCCGGACCGGTTGGGCCGGGAAATCCGGCACGCCGAAACGCGCCAAAACCGCCGGATTGATGCTGGCATCGTAGACGAAGCCTTCTTCGGCCAGGATATCCAATGCCCACACCGAATCCTGGATTATCGAGAAATCCGGGGCCCGGAAGCCTTTCACCCCTTGCCCGGTCAATTGCTCCAGTTGTGCTTTCGACCGGTGCACATCCTCCCGGAACTGGGCCGGCGTCAGCCGGAAAACATCCACATGGCCGAACCCATGAGAGGCAATCTCATGGCCCTCGCGGGCGATCCGCTTCACGCACGCGGGAAACGCCTCGGCGAATTTTCCCAGGATGAAACAGGTGGCTTTGACCTGCTCTTCCGCCAGGACATCCAGCACGTGCTCCATGTTGGCGCCCGCGCGGTCCGAAATCGGCAGGTTGGTGTCCAGCGTGGATTGGGCCCAATCTTCAACGTCCACTGTGCAAACAAGCGGCATGTTAATCCCTATGCAAATCCACTTCCGCGGTCTCGCCACTCCGGACAGATACCAGCACCGTGGACCGGGCGCCATTCTCGCGCTCGACATCCACCGGAATTTTCATGAAATCCATGTCGCTTTGGTTTTCGATCCGAAGCCGCTGATCCGTCAACGCAACCCTGACCCGCCGCGTGGCCGGGCTCAAGATTTCGCGCCAGTATTTACCGACGCCATACAGGGTATCAATGTACAAATCGCCCTGGAAATCGGCCAGGACGCAACGCAAGACATGCTCCGTGAAGCGCGCGCAGGCCAACCCCTCCCATTGGCGCATGTGCTGGTGGCACATGAATACCAGCGGACGGCCCAGGCGCCAAGCCCGGTGCAGCCAGAATCGCAGCATCGCAAAATGGTGGATGTGCTGCGGATCCGGTGGATAGCGGGACGTTAGTTCCACGGCCGTAGTCCCGCCGGGATGGTGCGGGGGCGGCTGGTAAATGACGTTGTCGCGGGCCCGGATGTCGGAACCGCTCAACACTTCGCAGCCGGCGGCCGCGGCCGCCCGGGCGGTGTCCGCGTCGTTGCACCGTCCCGGTTTCGCCCATGAACGCGGAACGAATCCCAGCAGGCGTTGGCACCAGCGTGTTGCTTCGAGAATATTATCGCGTTGTTCGCCGAAGGATGAGCGGTCAGCCGTCATCCAGGGGTAACGGCCTGCCCCCATTCGCGCATGCGATTTCCAGCCATTCTCGGCCGCGGCGGACGTCGCGGTGTCGTAATGCAGGTGGCCGTGGTTTCCCAGTTCCATCACGTAGGGTTTTCCGTTTCCCCGGGCCGGATAGGTGCAGGCATGGCGCAGATCCACTTTTTCCCGCAGCCAGGAGATGAATGCCGGAATCTCTCCCGCACCGTGCTCGCGCCCCTCATGCGCCGCCCAGGCCCGGGCCTCTTGCTCGTCGAACGAGAGCCGGGTGGACAGGCACATGGTTTGCGGAAACGAATAGCGGGCGGCCAATCCCAAGGTGACCGTTAAGCCTTCGATGGACTGCCGGGTTAACACGTCGTACAAATCCATGTCGCCCCGCCAGGCAAATGCGCTCCGCCGGCCTCCGGGATACCGTGAAATCGCCGCCCGAATCGGTCGCGATTCTGCCGCGGAACGGCAGCCATCATAACCCATCTGGATATGGTGCTTTTCCTGGCCATCTGCCGTCGCGGTGATTTCCAGAATTCCGGGCCCCGCCGGCGCGGGACAAAGTGTCCACGTCACCTTGGCCACGCTGGCCGGCGCAATGGTCAGCTGCGCATACTTCCCGCAGCTTTCCGCCAACCAGTCCTCCGGCGCGTCCAGATGCAGTTGCACCTGGCGGGTGGTCGGCCCCGGATTCCCAACCCACAATTCGACATCGAAGGGAATTCCGGTCCAGAGCAGCCCCAGATTGTATCGCGGTCGCCGGCGCACGAAAGGGGCCTCAACGGTGAGGAAAATGCGATCGGGCACAGGTCCCGTCAGCAGCCGCCGCTCCCAGCGGCGGTTGGCATATTCCAGTGCCATCAGGGCCAGGCCCAGGACCACCACCATGCTCCGCGGACAACCACCCATGGCCAGCAGAACCAGCCCCAGTGCGGCTGATGCCGCTTCCAGCCAGAATCGGCTGAGCCCGAGTTTTTTGGGGAACACCTCCCAAAAAACATTGGCCAAATACATCGCCCAGCCCGCCCGCCAACGGGCCAGGCAGAAGAGTCGCGCCAGGCCGGCCAATCCCAGCATGCCGCCGCCAAGTATCAGCAGGGCGATCTTCATGTGAACGGATCCCAGGCCGGAATGCTCCCGGCTTCGCCGCGCGCCGTGGCTTCAAGGACGTCGGCATAGCGATTCAGCACATCGGCCTGCCGCAGGTGCGTCACCAGAAATTGATGCCCGGCATCCCCCATCCGCTGGCACAACTCGGGTTGATCGGCGGTTTGCCGGATCGCCTGCGCCAAGGCTTCCGCATCGAACGTCGGCAAGACCATGCCGGCGCCCGTGCGCCGGATCAAATCCGCTTGCACGCCTTCGAGCGCGGCCAAAATCGGTTTGCGCGCACCCATGTAGTCAATGAACTTGTTTTCGAAGTAGATGTGGATCAGCGGACTCCGGAAGAGGGACATCAGGGCCGCATCCGCACCGGCCAGAATGGCCGGCACCTGCGATTTCGGCACCGGCTCGTGGAAATGGACGTTGGTCAAGCCCAGTTCCGACGCCAACGACATGGCCATGGGCAGCCGTTGCCCGTAACCGAACAGATCGATCCGGATGTCGGGCCGGGATTTCAAAAATGTACCGGCCCGCACGATGGTTTCAGCGGCGGTTACCTCGGTCAATGAACCGGTATACACCGCCGTGAATTGCTTGTCCCAGCCATACTGGGCCCGGATCCGTTCGCGGGTGCCGGGTGGCATCTCGAAAACGGTCTCGTCATAACTGTTGGGAAAAAGGTCCAAGCGCCCGGAAGGGATTCCCTTCTTCAACAGTTCGGTCTTGAGCCCGGGCGTCAGGGTCACGATCCGGTCCGCATGGAAATAGAGGCGGCGCGCCAGGGCCTGCAAGGGCACGGCCTGCCAAGGGGCAATGGCTTTTTTCACGACCAGGGCGTCCGGCCAGAGATCGCGGATTTCCAGCAGAAATGGCCGCTTCCAGCGCCGGGCCAATTGCAATGCCGCCGCGCCGCCAAACAAAGGTTGAATGGTGGCCATCACGATATCCGGCGCTTCCAGATGATGGCCGAACCGGTAAGCCGACCAGGCGAACTGCCCGTATGTCTTCAGGCGGTTGGTCAAGCTTGCCCGCAATCCCCGCGGAACGTGCAACCGGTGCACGCGAATCCGGCCCCCGTCCGGAACCGTCCTGTCTTCCTCGGGTTCGGTCTGTTCATTGTAGGCATTCAGATCGCAGGCCACCACTTCAACGGCATGGCCGCGTTCCGCCAGCTTCCGCACGAAATCGCGCGGTTGCCGCGGCCCGGGCGCCTCGGGGCCAGCATAGAATTGATGAATGTACAGAATCCGCATGGGATTGGTCATCTCACGGCAACCCGCGTGCGATGGGCGGGCCCAGGATGCGGCTCAGCCCCAGGGGCAGCCGCTTCCACATCGCAATGGCCAGGGCAAATGCATGGTTTTCTTTGTTCAGATCCGGGAGACGTTGACGTCCCAGCAACTGATAGGCCCAAGGCAAGGTCCGGGTCGTACCGCCCCAGTATTTTTTGAAGTCCTGATGGGTGGAATCCGCGGTGCTGCGGCCCAGATCGATGCTCTTGCAGCCGGCCTGGCAGGCCTCTTCAATCGCCCGCCAGTTCATGGCATGGACCGGCGCATGGGATAACGCTTCCCGGATGGATGCCGACCAGACAAAATGGCAGATGCCTTGGCCCTGGATCACCATTTTCGCGGCAAGGGTCCGGCCCTGCCGCACCGCCCGGTAGATCCGCACCTGGTCTGGGAACATTGCCAGCGCTTCTTCGAAAAATCGCCGCGTCAATACGGGCGTACCGAGGTCGCGCAGATTCCGGGAGTATATGGCGTAGAAATCCGGCAGGTATTCGGCGCCGGCCTGGACACTCACGCCGTTTTTTTCCGCCTTGCGGATCTTGTTGCGCACGTTTTGATGCAGCCGGGCGAATACCGCTTCCGGTCCCCCCTCCGTCGAAATTTCGGTGACCACTTTTCGATCGCTTGTCGGCCAGGCCGTTCGCAACGGATGCAACTGGCGCAATTCAATGCTGTCACAACCGGCCGCCTGGGCAAGGCCTGCCGCCGCATCGCCCAGGGCCTGTTCCACCTCCGCACTGTCCGCCACGATGCCGCCATAACTGACAAACGGCAGGCTCACCCCCACGGCACCGAACAGGCGCGTGGCCACGATGAAAAATGGATAGAGGCCAACCACCTGTCCCTGATCCCGGGCCAGCAGATAGTGCCCGGCGTGGCCCGTGGAACGCTCAATTACCTGCTGCCATCCGGCACGATGGAAAACGGTTGCCTCGGGATGGGTGGCAGCATAGGTGTCCCACTCCCGTTCCTGACCGGCTATGCCGTGCTGGATGTTCACCCGCCGGCCCCCGCCGCAACAGTCAGGGTCGAATGCGCCGGCACATCAATGAGCCGCAGCGCATGCCGGCCGCCGCCAAAGTCGATTTCCAGCGGCAGGCCCGTCAGTTCGCGATCCCCGGTGTTCTGGACTTCCACTGCAAGCCCGGCAACCCGCACTTGCACCGCGCGGGTGCGCGCGCTCAGCACGTCGCGCCAGTACCGGCCCGTGGCGGTCAATGTGGCCGGATAGATATCGCCCTCCGTGCCCGCCAGCACATGGCGCAACAATTCCGCGGTCAATGCGGCACAGGCATTGGACTGGTACATCAGCAAGTGATGATGCGCCAGATACACCAGCGCCCGGCCATGCCGCCGCGCGAACCCGAGCCAGAACTTCAGCATGGCGATTTGCGGCGCGTTCACCGGATCGCGCGGGAGCATGCGCGTAAGTTCCACCAGCCTGGCGCAGCCCTCCGGGTGGTGTTCGGCCGGGAAGGTCAGCAACTTCTGCCATTTGGTCGCATCGGTTTCGTTCCCGACTTCAATGCCGGCCGCTTCAACCGCCCGGGCGGTGCTCGCGTCGAACATGTCGCTGGGCGGCGTATAGCTGACGGGGTGCACCCCCAGCTTGTCCACCATGGCCCGCGTGCAGGCGGCAATATTGTCGCGCTGCTCGGCAAACGAATCGCAGGGGTGATTGAGCAGCCAGGGATAGCGCCCCTGCCCCACGCGCGCATGTGACAACCAATTGTTGCCTGGATCCGCGGCCGCATGCGTGCCCCAGTGCAGGTGACCATGATTGCCAATTTCCGCCGCCAGGGGACGGGCGGTCTTCGTCGGAAATTCCTGCTCGACCGACGTATCCACATCCTCGCGCCAGAAACGGATGAATTCAGGGATTTCATCGCTGTGCCGGTCCCAGCCGAAATGCCGGCAGAACTCCGCGTGTTCTTCGGGATACAGGCTGAGCCGCGACGAGAGCATGACCGTGGTCGGCATGCGAAACCGCGCGGCCAGTCCCAGCGCGAGGCGCAGGCCCGCCGCCGATTGGAATGTCGCGGGATCATATAAGTCGTTGTCGCCGCGCCAGACGAATCCGGCGCGCGCCCCGTATTTCCAGCGCCGGATGCGGGCGTGCCGCACCTGCAGTGTGCCCCGGGCCGGAACCGCGGAGATTCGCAAGCGGCGTTTCCAGGCCCAATCCCCATGCCGGATGAGCAGCTGGACATCTCCGCCCCGTCCGGCTCGGTCACCACGCAAGCGGAAGGGCACCACCACCACCTGCCCGGGTTCCGGGCACGCGATTTCGCCCGCGGAGCTGCACTCCAGGCCCACGTGCGTGCTGGCGGTGGAAATCTGCACGCTCATGGGGAGTTGCGGCCGCACCTGGCCGGGGTTCAGGATCTGCAACTCGAACGGTTGCGACCAGCCCTCCGGCAACACCCCGGCCCGATAGCTGCACCGGCCACGCTGCAAAACCGGCCCCCGCAAGGTCACGATCAAGTCCGGAACCGGCAACGGTACGCGCCCCGCGGCCGCCGCATATTGACGTGCAGGGACATCGGATCGCCAGCGCAATTCAACCCGCAGCGCCCAAACCCAGGCCACGCCCAAGACCAGTGCGCCCGCCGCGGCTCCGGCGCCTCCCCACAGGAATCCAGCTCCGGCGGTTGCCAGAATCAGCAACAGGCCATCCAGCCGCTCGCGGCGCAGATGCAGCTTGATTTCAAGCGTTTCATACACGACGTTGGCCAGCAGCATCAACCAGCCGGCGCGGAATGGTGCCAGAAAGAAGCATTTGCTTAGCAGAAACATCCCGGCCGCGCCGGCGGTAAGGATTGCCATGCTGATATTGACCATGTTCACCATTCTAATCCGGGAAAACCGATTGCCATAGTCCTATTTTACGCCCCCCGATTTCCAGAATGCCGCGATTTCCGCCCCGGTCGCACACCACGGTTTATGCTCAGCCAAACGGGCCAGCAGCTGCGCATACGTCCATTGCCAGTCCTGGAATTCAGGCTCGTTGAAATAATCGTTGTGCCACAAGAGCGTCACCAGGCCGCCCGCCGCAATCACCGGCTCGATGACGGCCCAGGCCCGGGCCAATGCGGCGGACCGCTCCAGCGGTTCCCGGAACAGGGCGACATCCATGACGGTCAGGGGCAGTTCCAGAATATCCAGCGTCTGCCCGGTGGCCGGATCGCTGGCCCAGAATGGAAACATGTGGCCGTCGCGCGGTCCGATCCGGTCCGAATAGCCGAAAGTGGAGTCGTACAGGAAGCCGGCATTTTGCTGGGCGCGCCAGGTGTCCGCTCCCGAAAACCGCAGGAAATGGTTGCGGATGCCGACCGGCTCAACGCCCAGGGCGGAGCCCACAGCCATCCGGCTTTGACGATAGGCTTCGGACTGGTTGAAACGGTAATAGCCGCCATGCAGGCCGATCTCCCCGCCCGCCGCCCGGATCATCGCGGCAATCCGGCGCAGGGCTGGCGCATCCACGTCATACCGCGCGCCGCGCCGCCGCCACCGGCGGTCATGGAGAACAAAAAACGTGGAGCGGAAACCATGCCGGGCTTCCAGGTCCAGAATGGTGCGGAAATCCAGATCGGGCGCCTTCGGGGCGATCAGGGCGCGGGCCAGGCGCCGCAGGGTCATGCCGGCCCGCCGCAGCTCCCATTTCATGACCAGATGCCGGCTGCGATTCAACGCCGCCAGCGCATAGAATATTTCCCGGTCGAAGATCTTGTCGATGTCGTGCGACAAGAAGAGCGCGTACCGGGCGCCGCCGGGCCAGGCAGGCACCGGACCATCCTGTCTTTCAAGTGGCGGCATAGTGCTGAAAATTCCGGGCGGCACGGCGCAGCGCGCGCCATCCGATGGGCGGATAATGCGTCCCCCCGGGTTCCTGTTTTCTGGATTCAAGTTCATGGCCGGCCAGAAGACGATCGATCACTTCGATGAACCCTTGCAGTCCCTGCCGGGCCACATCCGCAACCGCGCCGGCGCAGGACACGTCTTTGCGGACGGGCACCGTGCGCTGGAGAATGATCCGGCCGCCATCCACAACGGCCGCGACGGAATGGATCGTGAAGCCGACCTGGTCGAATTCATTCTTCGCCATGGCCCAGAGCACGCAATCCGAACCGCGGTAACGGGGCGCGATCCCGTGATGCCAGTTGAGCGCATCCACCCGGGCCCGGGTGAACAATTCCGGCTTGATCACCGGCGCGCCCAGGAAAAGGATGTAATCGGGCTTCACTTCCGCCACGTATTGAAGCGTTGCCGGGGCGTGGGGGTCTGCAACTTCGTGGTAGCTGCACTCCTGTTTTATGCCGGCCATGACATCCGCCGTGATTTCCGGAAAAGGCCGGACTCCGGCGTCAAGATAGCGGGACCGCAGCAAGCGCCCCAGCAGCAGATCCGCCAGGTAGCCCAGGCCGCGCTTTTTCGCCAAGCGCTGCAGCACCGCAAATCGCTGCGCCCGCGTCCGGCCCGAGATGTTGAGCAAGAAGACACGCTGCGCCTTCCGCAGCAGATGGTCCGCCATCACGTAGGCTTCAGGCAAATCACGGGTGGTGAGAATCAGCCAATTCATGGTTGCACCCGGATCCGCTCCAGTTCGAGCAGCGCCTGCGCCTTGGGCCCGGCGTTCAGCAGAAGCCGGCGGAGCGGCCGCGCCACTTTCAACAGACACCCCAATGGCGTCCGGTAATGGATATGCAGTCCCGTCCGGGCGTGTTCGAAACCGAATTCCCGGACAAGAAAATCCTGAATTCCGGTCTGGTGGGAGATGGACCGGAAGCCGTCCGTCACATGGTCAAACTGCTGCTGGGCCAGGTAATGCTCGTTCATCCGGTAGATCAACGCATAGGAGGAATACCGGTTCAAATACTCGGGATGCATTTTAATAACCGTGTAATCGACCTCGGTCTTGTCGTAGATCAGATTTTGGGCAAACGCCACCATCTTGCCGTCGCAATAGGCCGCCCAGCGGTGACGGGTGTCGCGGAAAGGCTCATCGCTCATGACCCGCCGGGCGAACTCGTCCGCCGTTGGCAACACCTCGTGGTGATTTGGATAGCTGCGCACGGCGGCGCAATAGGTTTCGTAGCCGTTTTGCGCGAGCTCCCGCACATCCACCGGCCGGACATCGCACTGTTTCAAGCCCCGGCGCAGTTTGCTGCGCGTGTTTCCGGAGGCAACCTCTTCCACCGGCACATGCCGGCGGCAGATGACGGCGTACCAGTCCGATGTCGCGGCGTGGGGGCCAAACCCGTCCGTCCACATCACCCATAAGCCGCCCAAATCCTTCAGCAGGCCGCGGCACTGAACCGCCGTCAGGCGGTAGGCTTGCGAAGCCGGTCCGACCGGCACCACCCACCGATCTTTCCGCGTGAACAACTGTCCGTCGACAATCGCATACCGGCGGTTCTTGGCCTGCAGCGTGGCGGCATGCTGTTCAACGTAACCCACGAGGACCTCCCTGCGAACCAAGATCACCGGCCGGAACGGGCGCACTTGGATCCCGGTCCTGCAACCTCCAGCAACCCCACCGCCTTTCGATGACCCAGGATCCCAGGAACCGGAAGCCCGCCTTTTCGATGCCGCGGCGCGAGGCGACATTGTCCGGGGTTGTATAGATCAGGACCGGCTTGTCCAGGGAACAAACCGAAAGACTGTGCAACAACAGGCGCTGGTACAGGCCCCGGCCCCGCGCATGCGGAATCGTCCGGTATGGTCCCAGCATGGTTCCCTCGGTGGCCAACGCGCCGAACTGCCGCCGGAACGGCTTCCAGTCCTGAATCCATCCGTACGCATCCAGCGTGCGGCCGTCTTCGGAACAGCACAGGAGCCGGGCCAGCCCCCGCCCTAGCCGATAGAATTTGGGATCCAGCCAGGGCGCCGGGACGATCAGGCGCCGCCAGGCTTCGGGCAAAGACCCCCAGTTGGTGAAAACACGGATATTCGCCTGCGCGCCCCCGGTTCCCTGGGTGGCCGCATACACATAAAACAAGCAGCTGCGCCGTTCGTGCATCAGCCGCTTCAAAAGATGCCGAATTTCCACCATGTTGATTCGTCCAATTACCAGGCCGGGATTTTTTCAGAAGGAATTCCGTTTCCGGAATTTCAATGCCATTTCAACCGGGAGCCAGGCTTTGTTAACGGTCAGGTAGGATTTCAACGTGCCTCCGAAGCCACGGAAATAGCGTTCGATGGCCGGAACCACGGAACCTTCGAAGTCGAAAGTCTGCAGGCCCAATTCCTGCGCATGCCGGATGGCTTCGAACACCGTAACGGCACCGGCCCCGTGGTGCTTGTCCGCCGCGCGGTAGCCGCCCAACACATAATATGCAGTCTGTCCGTCATGGATGACGAAAGAAGTTGCAATCGGTTTCCCTTCCCGCCGCGCAACGAAGGCGAAACTATTGTCGGGCCGGGCATAGTCTCCTAGGATCCGGTCCAGCCCGGCCCGGTCCATGGATTTTTGCTGCCGGTCGAAAGTGGCCAGGACCAGTTCCCGGACCACCGCCAGATCCGTCACCGGTTGGACGTCCACTCCATCCCGCAAGGCCTTGGAGATGTCGTTGCGGCGGACGGGAGACATGTTTTTGCGGATTTGCTCCGGCGCCAGTTTCAGATCCAGCAGATAGGTGTAGTTCGGAACAACCTTGAACCCGTTCCAGAAGAATGGCAGGGCTTCGGTTACCGACTGGTCCAGCGCCAGCATGCAAATCGCCGGCGATTCCCGTTCAATTTGATCCAGCAGGCATTCCAGCATTCTGCGCCGCGCTTCCAGCACGGCAACCGGATTCCGGGCTTTGACCGCCACCAGCGGTCCGCAGGTCGGCGTGAACGGGGCGCACCGGATCACGGACAGGCCCCAGCGTTTTTCCCGATAAAGTGAAAATCCGCCGGCGAGTTCCCCGCCAGCTTCAAAAACCCCGTACGTCTGCAAGGCCGGCTCGAACAACCGCAGCCAGGCGCGCCGGAGAAACACCGGGCCATGGTCGTTGGCCAAGGCCTCCCATGCCGGCCAGTCCCCTTCAACCAACGGTCGGATCACGTACTTGCCAACGCTCATGCCCGAGCCTCCACGCGGTTGCAGGTCAGGGAATCATAGATCTGAAACAGTTCGCGTTCCATCTGATCCCAGTTCCAGCGCTCCCGGACCGCCCGCAACCCGTTTGCGCCCATCTGCTGCCGCTGCGCAGGATCCCGCAACAGTTCCAGAATGGCCCGGGCCAGTTCGTCCGGCCGGCGCGAATCATAAATCCGGCCGCCCGCGCACTCCCGGACATAGCGGGCCTGCAGCGGCAAATCGGCCGCCACCACCGGCAGTCCGCAGGCCATGTATTCCAGAAGCTTGATCGGCAGGGCGCGGTCATATTTCGGATTCGGCAGCAATGGCACCAGGCCGATCAGACTGGCCCGCATCTCCGCGGCGACCTCCGCATGCGGCCGCCATCCGGACAATTCCACATCCGCGGTCAGATTGAGTTCCCGGATCCGGGTTTCCGCCTGTTGTTGCAGGGCGCCCGGTGTCATTCCGATCAGCTTGAGGAATATCCGCGGCTCGTCCCGCTTGATCCGGGCAACCGCTTCCAGCATGGCGAACAACCCGCGTTCCGGGCTCATGGTCCCCTGATAGATCACTGGCAGGCGCCCCGCATGCCGCTGGCGCACCAGGTCCACCGCCCCGGCTGAAGCCTCGAAAACCGCCAGCGGCGGATAATTGAAAATGGTATGTTGCGGTACGCGCCCGCCGCCCAAGGCGGACGGTTCCGGATCCACCGCGGTAATGATCTGGTGGCAGCAGCGAACCAGCAGGTTTTCGGCCTTTTCCACCAGCCAGCCCAACAGCGGCCCGAGCCGCGGCATCTGCCGCAGCCGCAACCGGATGTCCTGGCGCGTAAAGACCTCGTGGGAGTCGTAAATGATCCGGGCGCGCGTGAACAGCCGCAGAAACGGCAGCATGGGCGCCAGTTCCAGGTCATGCACATGGCAAACATCCGGATTTTCCCGGCAAACTTCGCGCACGGCTTCCACCAGGCTCCAACCGCGCCCGAACAGCCCGGAGCGCCGCGGAATGGGCCGGAATTTCACGCGCGGGTCCCAGACCAGGGCCGCGCCCCGGTCGGGGGCGATCAGCACCACGTCCAGGCGCTTGGCCAGGCTTAACGCTTCTTTGTAATAGATGCGGTCATCCTGCGGATCATGGCGAACCGTGGCCACCACCACCTTGAACCGCCCCGGCCCGGCCGGAACGGTGCTGGAAGAATCAATTGCCATGCAGATTGCGGCTTCCCAGGACCGCGCGGGCGATTTTCTTAACCCGGGCATACAACAACTCGTTGTTCGGAAAATCATAATGCGAGCGGGGCGGCGCCGCCAGAATCGCGCGCAGTTCATCCAGGGAAAGCCCGAATTTCTTCGCGACGAATTCCATGTCTTCCCGCAGCAGGACCTCGTTCGGATAGGGCGCCTTCGCCAGTTCTTGCAGGGCCTCCGCGCGGGTCATCTGCCCGGAGCAGATCATGGTCGAAAAATGCGCCCGGCGTTTGTCGATACCGAATTTCTTCGGCAGGATGTATCCTTGGTAGAACCGCGTGATGACGGACTCGTAATGCTTGCCGCCATAATCCTGCCATCCCAGTTCGGCGGCCAGGATTTCCTTGGCTTTCCGCCGGTCGTAGGGAATGTAATCCAGGAGCCGGACGCTCTGGATGCCGTGGACGATCTGGAACCAGATCCGTTCCGGCAGGCCGAACGTCGGGAATGTTTTCAATTTCACGGTTCCGTAGGCCTTGTGGATGGCCCGGATGTTCCGGAGATCCATGTTGCTGTACCCCCAGGCCTGCGGCAGGATCGCCTCGGTTACGATATTCCCGCCGCTCAGCAGATACTTGATGCCATATTGCCGCGTCAGCCGGTTGACCACGGCCGCGATCGCGTGGTCGGTCGGAGCTTCGATATCCATGACCGAAGCTTTCAGATACGCCAGTTGGATATCCTTGAACTCTTCCCAGTCCACCACGTAGGTTTCCATGTCAAAGCCCAGCTTGGACACGATGGTATGGACATTCTGGACCGAGGTTTCCGAGTTCCAGCCATTGTCGAAGTGGACGATCAGCGGACGCAGCCCGAGCTGTTTCGCCAGATAGGCCGTATAGCTGCTGTCGACGCCGCCGCTGATGCCGGAAATGCAGTCGTAGCGTTTGTTGCGGCCCGCGGCCTTGATCCGCGCCACGATTTCCGCCAGCTGCCGCTGGCCGGCCTCGTCATAATGCAGATGGGTCTTGGCGTGCGCCGCATAATAGTGGCAATGGTTGCACACACCGGACTCGTCAAAACGGATATCCGGATCGGACGTATCCATCACGCAATGGGTGCAAATCCGGTAGGTCGGGTCAGGCATCACGAACAATCTCCTTCAACTTTTCTTCCGTGGGATATTGGATCAAGACCGCCCGGTGCGGACCCTGGAATACAAACAGGCTGCCCGCGGCGGCCGCGGAGGCTTCGGTCGAATCCAGCACCTGGCGGACATGATCCAGGCTGCCGGCCCCGCCCAGCGCGATCAAGGGCACCTGCACGGCGGCGGCCAGTTGCCGGATCATTTCCACGTCATACCCATTCATCATGCCGTCCCGGTCCACCGAGGTCACGAGAATTTCCCCGGCCCCGGCCGCCTCCAGTTCCGCAAGATACGCCCGCGGGTCGCGCCGCGTGGTGCGCATGCGCAGATAATCAAACACGTATTCCGTGCGCCGGAACCAAAAATCCCGCTTCACGTTGACCGACGCCACCACGCTTTGCGACCCGAACTCCGCCGCGGCCGCGCGGAGGAGTTCCGGAGTCGTCAGCGCGGCATGATTCACCGCGATTTTCTCGATGCCGGTCGCGAACAGCCGCCGCATCTGGTCGATCCGGGTTATGCCGCCGCCATAGCACAAAGGCATGAAGGCCTCGCTGGCGATATCGCGGATCAAATCATAGTCTGGTTCGCGGCCCGCCGCCGTGGCCGAAATATCCAGCAATACCAACTCATCCACGCCCTTTTCGTTGAATATTTTGACGGCGTTGATGGGATCGCCGACATAGCGCGGATTCCGGAAACAGCGGGTCTTGACCAGCTTGCCGCCGCTGATCTGCAGAACTGGAATCACCCGTTTGCGCATCTTACAGCTCCGCGAAGTTTTTCAAGAGGCGCATCCCGAAGCGATGGCTTTTTTCCGGGTGAAACTGCACCCCGATCACGTGATCCCGGACGATCGCGGCCGCGAATTCGATGCCGTACATGGCGGAGGCCAATACATTTTCCGGCGCGGCGCACCGCACGTAATAGGAATGCACAAAATAGAACCGGGGCGTATCGCCCAGGCCTTCAAGAACCGCATGGCGGCAAGCCGGAGTGATCCGGTTCCACCCCATGTGCGGCACCTTCATGCCGGGCCCCAAGTCCCGGAAACGCACGGTTTCCGCGTCAATCCAGCCAAATCCTGCGCGCTCGCCTTCATCGCTCCGTCGCGTCATCAGTTGCATGCCCAGGCAAATGCCGAGAATCGGGGTTTGCGCCACCCGCACTTTTTGGTTCAGCACGTCGAACAGGCCAAGGTCATGCAAGTTCTGCAAGGCCCGGTCAAACGCGCCCACCCCGGGAAGAATCAACTTGCTGGCGTTCCCGATGTCGCCCGGGTCGGAGCTGATCTGGCTCTCAACGCCGACTTTCTTGAGCATGTTCCGGATCGAACCGGGATTGCCCATGTGATAATCGATGATCACAATCATGGATTTTCCAGTATGTTCCGGTAGATCCGGATGTGCTCCTGCGCGTTGCGCGCCCATGAATGCCGTTCGAGAATCCGCTTCCGGCCGGCCCGCCCCATTTCCCGGCGCTGGCCGGGATTCGCCAACAAGTTCCGCAAATGCACTTCAAGCATCTGGGCATCCCGCGCGCTGAACAACCAGCCCGTCTCCCCCGGTATAACCACTTCCGGAATTCCGCCCACCGACGTTGCAATCACCGGCAGTTCGGCCGCCATGGCCTCCAACACCACATTGGGCAGGCCTTCGGCGTGCGAAGGATGGAGCAGCAGATCGGCAGCGCGCATGTAATCGGCAACTTTGGAATTAGGCACGGCCCCCGGAAGCAGCACCCGCCCCGGGCCCAGTCGCGCGCCCAGCGCCGCCAGTTCTGCCTGCATGCTTCCAGCTCCAACCACCACCAGCCGGAGTTCAGGATGATCCCGGCTGGTGCGCTCAACGGCCTTGATCAAGTCCGCGAATCCCTTCTCCGGAACCAAGGCGCCGACGGCCAGGGCCAGCGTGCCTTGGATTGGCAATTTCAAAGCTGCCCGCACTTCGGATTGATCTGCGCCCGGCGCAAACAACCCGGCATCCACGCCGTTATACACCACCTCCACCGGCTGGCATCCGGGGGCCAGCGCCTCCGTCTGCCGGGCAAGTTCGCGGCTGACGGCAACCACCCGCGAACACTGGGACAGGGCCTGCCGTGTTTCCCGGGCCAGCCAGCGGTTCCGGCGGGGATAGGTGTGGACATCGCTGCCGCGCGCCGAAATGACAACGGGCTTGGCCATTTCCCGGCCGGCCCGGACCGCCGCGAACCCGTCCGGCGTTATGGTGTGCGCGTGGATCAGATCAAAATCAAAGGCGGGCCGGATCTGTTTCAGGGCGCGTTGCAAGGGCGCCATCAAGCACACCGGAGCCAAGGATTGCAAACCTTCCATCGGCGGATTGAGATACGGCACCCGCCGGATCGCCAGTCCGCCCCATCCGGTTTCCCGCGCCACCAGATGGTAGCGTTTCCATTTTTCACGATACCAGAGAGGCCATGGCGCCCAGGGGATCGGCTGCAGGACCCGGACCTCCACCCCCTGCTCCACCAGCGCCTTCGTCTGGTTAAAAATAAAGACATCGTCCGGATTGAACGACGACGGGAACATATGACTAACTACAAGGATGCGCATGGAATATTTACGAAGACCGGTTTTCGTTTCCCGGCCGACCCGGATTCAGCCGCTCCCCCCGGGGGGCATGGCCCGGCCCAAGATGTTCGTGCCGGGTTGCGGTCCCCGCCACAGCGCCAAGGTCAGCAGTTGCGAGCGAAATGATTCGGAGGGGGGATTTTGCAGAAGCCCCGCTAGAACCGTGGAATCGCACAGGTCCCATATGCCCCCGCCGAGAATCCGTGCCGCCGCCAAATCTTCTTCCACCTTCAATCGGAACGGCGGGATGGGCGAAGCGGGTTTCAGGCAGCGATATACCCGGGTCAGGAACGGACTGCGGCTGAGTTGCAGGTGGCCTTCCAGCAGCAAGCGATCGGATAACCGGTGTTGGCCCCGGCCGGGACGCGGGATCCGGGCCAGACGGTCGTCAAACCAAGCCAGCAACCGCAAGTACAATTGATCGCGCTGTTTCAACCCATCCGGGATCGCATTCGCCCGGAAAAAGAATGCCGGAGCATAAAACGGCGTGGTTGACCAAAACACGGTTCGGTTGCGGTCTTCACCGAGATTCAACCACCGCCGGCCGCGCTGGCGGAATGCCAGGGCCCGCACTTTTTCCGGGACCGTGCGCCCCGGCTGGCCCCGCAAGGCCTGGTCGATATATTCACAGATGTCTGACTTGGATAGTCCGGTCAGCTGAACACAGGCCGACATTTCCGGCGTCGACACCGCCGACATCATGCGCATCACCTCACCCGCCATGGTCAGCCGGCCAAGGGGGAGCAGCGGCGCAACGGTCTTATCGCCCCCATCTCCCGTCAGCAGAAAACGCTGCGGGCCCAGCTGTTCGCGGGCCTTTTCCAGAAAACCAAGCATGTGTCCGACATCGACTGCCAGGCCGCCCTCGCCGATTCCCGCCAGTTTCCGGATCAATTCCAAATGGATTTCCCCGCAAGTGATAAGGTGGTGCCGGAAACCCAGCGCATCGGCTACCCGTGCGGCGGTTGTGGCATCGGCCGGAGCCGATAAGTGGTCGGTCCGGGTGATGGTTTCAACAAAAGCCCCGGTCTGCTTCAAGGCGCACGCCACCAAACGGGAATCAAAACCTCCGCTCAGGGCCAGGGTCGGTGTCCAGCCGGCCAGGCGCTGGACCCGGCGCGCACAGGCCTGGACAAGTTCTTCGCCCAGCCGGGCAACTTCGTCATCGTTCGCGCCGGCTGACACGCACTCCTCTCGCCGCGCACCACCGTAATCCACTTCGTCCGCCAGCACGACCGGTGCCGCGCCTGCCGCGGCGACCCACGCCAGTCCGGATTCCGGAAAGCTTTCAATTCCTTCCAGCTCGGTCCGCGCATCCAACGGATACCCGAACAGCAGGCGGGCGGCGATACCCAGCCGGTCGGGCCGCACCGGCGCTGGCTGCAATGCCTGGATCGCCCGCAAGGACCGGCCGATGATCAACCCCGAATCGTGCGGCCCCTTTGCCATGAACAACGGCAGGCGGCCGAGAATATCGTTGAACAGCAGGGCCCGGCCCGTCTTGCAATGCTGCGCCGCCAACACGAATTCGCCATCCGCCGTTGCGATGAAGTCCTTCACCAGGGCGGCGCACCGCGGGGCGGATTCGGCACGCAATGCTTGGGCCAGAAAATGCTCGATTTGCGCCGCGTCCGCCGTGTAGATGGCCCCCTCAAGGCGGTAGACAAAATCCCCGGCAACCAGAATCGGGGGATTCTCTTCGGAACCCGCCGGACCCGCGCCGGCAAGACCCAGCAAGCCGGGCCCCCAGCCCACGCAGAATTCCTTGTTTTGCAGGACCATGGACGGCAAATGGTTTAAGTGCATTTCGCGGCTCTGTTCCCGGCTTGCGGCCGGCCTGGATTCAGTCGGCGGCATTCATGGCCTCCGGTGGCCGGCGCGGGCAATTGACCAAACCGAAAAACATGCGGCGCAAATAGGGAATTCTTTCGCCGGCAAACCCGAAACTCTCTTTGAACCGGTTAAGGGTCGGTTTATCTTCACTCCAACCGCCATAAAAGATTTCCTCAATCGTGCCGCGTTCCCGGCATGACTCAAGAAAACGGAAGACCAGCGCATCGTTGGGACACTGATTCAGCTGCTCGGTCAAACTTTTGGCGCCGTCGATGATCGCCCGGTGCCCGGCCACGTGGATGGCCAGGTAGGCGATCATGCGCCCCTCGTGAAAGGCGCCCCAGAATTCCGTATACGGCACCATCCGAATGATGGAACGCCACCAGGCCTCGTTTTCCTGCCGATAGTATTCCGGCGACAAGCCCCGGCCATTGCGGATGGCGGTGGAGATCGCGATTTCGGTCATGTCGTTCCGGTAGGGCGCCAACTCCCGGACCTGCGCCACCTGGCAACAGCGCAGGCCCTTGCGGATGCAGTTGCGCCGTTTTCCCTCCACTGCCTCAAGCGATATCTGCGAAATCGCCGGCTGCCGCATGACCAGGGCATGCCATTCGCCGCTGCTGGGCTCTCCCGCGGCGACACGATGCGCATAGCCCAGCACGCACCGGAGCCGCGCCGGAGCCTGTTTCCCGGGGATCGCCGGTTCATACAGGAGCGCCGGCTTGCAGTAGCCCCAGCGGTCGTTCTCCCACCACAGGCCGTCGTGGAAATGCAGCCGGAAGCCGGCGGACTGCCGGGCCATGATATATTCCTGGACGGTCATCGCCGCCACCATTTTGCAAATGCAATCATCCGCGCGTTGGAGGAATAATATGGCAGCGCCACCGTGGTGAACAGAAATTGCTCTTTGTAATGATTGAGGGAGGGATGCAGCGGGCTGCCATTGATGATCTGCAGGCAGCCGGCATCGGCGGCCGCCCGCGTCAGAATTTCGAAATACAGCGCATCCATGGGATAATATTTCAACCAGGCGGTATCCGCCTTGGCCTGCTGGATGATCCGGATCCCTTCCACCTGATAGGTCCGCAGATAGGCGGCTAAAACGCCATCCACGAATGCCCCCCACCATTCCCGGCCGGCCAGGGCGAATTCCTTCCGGATCTGCGCGCGCCAGCTGTCCGCCTCCTGCCGGTATCGCTCGGCCGGCGTGTCGGCACCCGCGCCCTGTTCATGCCGCAGCGCCTGGACGAAATTGATCTCGCGCAGGCGCTCCAGGCAGGCCTCCAGGTCGGAAATGGGCCGGACCTCGCACCGCTCCAGGGCCCGGCGTACATTGTTGCGTTTCTTCTGGGGCAGCTGCATCAATCCGAAATGATCCAAGCGGTTGCGTTCCAGGGCCATCACCTCCAGCCAGCGGTTCGCCTGCCCCGGCTCGGGCACCCGATGGCTGTACCCCAACAGGCCCCGCAGCCGTGCCGGTCGCGCGGAACCACGCGCAAAAGCCCGGTGAACAAACGCCGGCTTGCAATAGAACGGCCGGACCTCCTCCCAGAAAACACCCTCATGTTCATGGATGCGCAGGCCCAAAAGGCGTTGCTGTTCCGCAAACTGGACTTCGGTCAGCATGCGCAGCCTCATCGCTCCTTCAGCCCGTCACGGCACAGCGCGGCGGACAGGCTGGAAAAAACGCCCATGTTCGGGCCGGCGCCGACAAGTTCGTAAATGGCCCGGGCGCCCGCCAGGAGCTCGCCGTGGCCGCCCAGCAGACTGAGCCGGCGGGGCGCAAGCAGGCCGGCCACCTCTTCGATGTCGGTATCCCGCAGGATGGTTGGCAAGGCCGGCCCTTGTTCATGGGATGCCGGCGGGTTCCGCATGATGACCTGCTGGATCTCCGGCTGGAAAAGCGCGGCATAGACACCGGCAAGTCCGGCGGCATCCTGGCCGAATACCGATACCGACGATGCCGGCAAGCCGCGATCGCCCAGAACCCATTTCACGGTGCGCAGGACATCCCAGACCTGCAGGGAAAAAATACTTCGCCCGGTCAGCGCCGCGGTTCTTTCGATGCGGGCGTATTCGCGGCCGGACATCGGCTTTTCCGAAAATCGCGGCGTCAGAATCGCCAGCGCATGGGAGGACAAAAGCGAATGGAATTCATCCAGGTCCGGAAATTCCACGAATTGGTTCGGGCTGCGGATCCAGATGATCAAAGGCTTTTGCCCCGTGCGATCCCTGGGTTGCAATACTTGCGCCATGATCCGCGCGCCGGGTTCTGTTTCAAAAGTGTACTCCCGGAATTCGGCGTAATGGGCGGCATAACCGCCCTGCGTCGGGCACGAACGGGTATGAAACGGCAGCTCTTCGCGGGGGAACCAACTGAACACCCGCCCTTGCAGGATGGCCATCAGCTGGCTCCGCCGGATTTCCCAGGTTTCCCTGGATTTCGGCAGGACCTGGGTGGGCTTTGGAAACCACGTGTCCTGGATTTGCAGGTTGATGAAGTTTACGGATGCAACCGGCGTGCAGCGCAAGTCTTCGGGATTTTCCTCCGGCGGCAGCGGCTGCTCACCGGTCGCGCCCGTGTCTGGTTTAAGCCATTGGCACATCCAGCGCCGCGTCTCCGCCAGGAAATGCGGCGGATCTTCATGGCCCCGCCCCGATTCAACCAGCTTCAGGCGCGGCCCCCCTGCGTTCGCGTCCGGCCAGGTGTCATAGACCTTTTTCACTTTCCGGAACGCGTCGCGGAATCCGGCCGGAGGGAATATCGGGTCCTTGCGCCCGCCGAGAATCAGCAGCGGCCGCGGCGCGATCAGCGCCAGAACTTCGGGGAAGTCGAGCCGGAAGACATTGGGATAACACGTGCAGTCGCATTGCCGGGGC
>CAZMOR010000250.1:0-9669 GCA_964567795.1 uncultured Verrucomicrobiota bacterium | reverse complement strand
GGCGCCGAGGCGCTCGCGCTGGGGCCGGTCGGCGGCCAGCGCGGCGATGCCGTCGCCGAAGGCGGCGGGATCGGGGGCCACGAGCCGCGCGTTGGCATCATCGAGGATGAGGCGGTTGGCGGGGTTGTCGCAGGCGACGATGGCGCGGCCGATCTTGAGGTAATCGAGCAGCTTGAGAGGGGTGTTGCCGCCGGCGATGCGCGGGGAGAGGAGGATATCCGCCGCGGCGAGGGTGTGGGGGAGTTCGTCGGGATGGATGTGGCCGAGGAAGAGCACGCGGTCGGCGCAACCGGCGGCGGCGAGTTCGGCCTGGCGCGCGGCGACCTGCGCGGGGCTGCCGCCGATGATGGCGAAGCGGAGGTTGGGATTCTTTTTCAGCGCGGGCGGGATGGCCTGGAAGAGCAGGTCGATGCCCTGGTAGACGGCGAAGGAGCCGACGTAGAGGGCAAGGACGGTGCCGGCCGGGAGGCCGAGGCGCGCGCGGACTTCGGCGGCGCGCGCCGGATCGGGTTCCACGAGGGAGGAGGGGATGTCGAAAATGTGGTGCACCGGCTTGCCGGGGGCGATGGCCTTGGCCTGCTCGACCAGCGCGGGGCCGGTGCCGATCACGGCGTCCGCGCGCAGGATCGAGAAGCGCTCGACGCGGCGGTAGGCGGCCATGATGAGGTTGCGGATGAAGCCTTTTTTATAGGAAGCCGGGTCGGAGTGCTTTTCGAAAATCATCTTGGCGCGGTGGCGCCGGGCGAGGACGGCGGCGATGGGGCCGGCATCCTCGATGCCGTGGATGACGTGGTAGCGGCGGCGGCGGGCGAGGGCGGCGGCCTTGTAGAAGAGCGCGAGGTCGAGGATGGCCTTGGGCGCGGAGGGGCCGATGGCCAGGTCCTTCACGCCGATGATGTTGGGGGCGCGGTACAGCGTGACGCCGGGGATCTGCTTGTCCTCGCCGACGGGCATGGCGAGGAGATCGACGTCGTAGCCGAGCTCGGCGAGGGCCTGCGCGTTGAAGCGCACGCGCAGCGGCGAGCCGCGCCATTGGAAGAATGGCTGGGGGGAGATCAGCAGGACGCGCGGTTTTTCCGGGCTCATGGCTTTTGCTTCTCCTGCGCGTTGCGGCGGAGGCGGCGGAGCACGGCGGCGGGACCGCCGCGCCGGCCGCCGAAGGCGATCTCCAGGCGGCCCGCAGTCAGGGCGGCCTTGAGCGGCGCAACCAGCCGGGCGGGATCTTCGGGGGCGGGGATCGTGAAGGTGCAATGATAGGAGCCCGCAAGATCCTCCTCGCCGGCGAAGGGCAGGGGATCGGAGCCGGCGAGCACGGCGCGGCCCTGCCGGCGCGCGGCGCGGTAGAGCGCCGGCGCGGGCCAGCCGCAGGGGCGCAGGGAGGTGTCCACGAGCACGAGCTGGTCCGGCGCGAATTCCCGCACCAGCGCGCGCACGAGTTGCCCGCGGCCGAAGAGCCATTTGCCGGGCGACCAGTCGAGCGCGGGCAGGCCGCCGTTGGCGAGGATGGCGCGGATGATGTCGCGGGCGGGCTGGCCATCGGCGACGGGTTCATCGCTGAACAGCGCGCAAACCTCGATGCGTTCGGCGGGAACGATCTGCCGGCCCGCGAGAATCCAGAGGTCGCGGTGATCGGGGAGATGGCGGATTTTCACGCCGCCGGCGGGGTCCCAGGCGACGATGCGCCAGCGGTCGCCGGGCAGGCGGATTTCGTCCTGGGCCAGGGCCTGGAAGAAGGAGCAGTCGGCGCGCTCGGCGAGGGCGAGGACGCGCAGGTCGGTCGGCGCAACGCGCGGCATGTGATCGAGGGCTGCCAGCAGCAGCCGCGGCACGTCGTGGAAAGGATAGATGTGCGCGTGGGCGTCGAGATGGATGCGGACGGTTTTCACGGGGTCTCCGCGGGGGGCGTGAGCGCCTCGACCGTCCAGGCCGGGAGGGTGAACAGGAAATCGCGCCCGCGCACGGTGGCGTAGCATGCGTCGCCGGGAGCCGTCTCGGCGCCGACGATCAGGGTGGTGGCCAGGCCGCTCTGGCCGCGCAGCTGGAGCGTGAGCGTCAGGGCCGGATGGTCGAAGTTCGCGGCGGCGGCGGGCGTGCCGGCCGGCAGGATGGCGGTGGCGCGCAGCGGGGCCAGCAGGTTGAGCAGCCGGTCGATCCACGGCACGGCAGGCGTCCACTGGCCGGTGGCCGGATCGCGCGCGACCTCCACGGTCTGGTTGGAGGTGGCCAGGCGGATGAGTTCGATGTCGCTGGCCGGAATGGAAAGGATTTCGCGCGAGCGGTAGAGCAGCGGATCGAGCGGGGTTTCCAGCAGGACGGGCGGCGTGGCGCGGGCGAGGCTGGATTCGCCCTCGATGCCGATGCGGCAGGCGTTGGTGGCGGTGGGATCCGGCGCCAGGCGCAGGACCACGGCCGGATCCTGGGCCGCGCGCGGTTCGATGCGGATGGTGCGCGTCCAGGCCGGGGCGGATTCGCTGGCGGCCGGTTCCGCGAAGTCCGCGAGCCGCGCGGAATTCCAGGTCCGGAGCAGATCCCGGATGGCGTCGGCGCTGCCCGGGGCGCGCAGCGGCGCGGTGATCTGCCAGGTGTCGTCGGCATCCTGGCGGAGTTCCAGGGTGGCCTCGGGGGATTCGATGCGGAGGACCTGGATGGATTCGGGATCGAGGCCGGGGATGCGCCGGTCGCGCAGGTCGTCGGGGCGCACCAGCAGGGCCTGGCGGACCTCCAGCGGCACGGCGTAGATGGAGTTTTCGCCCTGCAGGCGGGCGTAGACGAGGGTAGGGTCGTTGGGCAGCGGGTCGCCCAGCGAGAGCATTTGCGAGCCATCGCCGGCGTCGGTATTGAGTACGGCGGTGACGGCGCTCTGGCTGTCGAGGCCGTACGGGGCGAGGTCGCTGACGGTATCCTGCACGAACTGCACCACGGCGCAGGCCAGGAGTTTCTCGACAATGGTCGCGACCGCGGCGGGATCGGCGCGCGCGGTGAAGGGCTGGTAGAGGCGCCAGCCGCCGTTCTCGCCGCGGGCCAGCTGGAGATAGCCGGACGGGCCGCGAATGTCGAGGCGGTCGATGCCCGCCGGCGTGCCGGACAGCAGCGAATGGTCGCGCAGGGCATCGGCGCTGGCCGGCAGCAGGTCGAGGAGGGAGGGATCCAGCCGCGCGAGGCCGGCCTGATCGGACTGGCGCACGTAGACGCCATCGCCGAGCGGCGTGCGCCGGCCGATGAGGATGCGATTGGTGACCGTGCCTTGGACCAGCGACAGAAAAGCCTGCGGGGCATCGAGGCCGTAGGGCGCGTAGGCGTCGTCCGCGCGGCGCGGGGGCAGGAGGATGTCGCCGCGCGGCAATTCCTGCAGGGCGCCGAGCAGGCGGTCGATGGCCATGGGATCGGCGCGCACATCCAGCGGGCGCGTCAGGCGCCACTGGCGGCCATCGCGGCGGCATTCAATGGTGCGGTCGCCGGCTTCGATGACCAGGCGGTCCACGCGGGCGGGATCGAAGCGGAAGGCGCGGCGGGCCTGTTCCAGGCGGGCGCGGGTGGTGTCTTCATCGCCGTCCCACAGGAGGATCAGCGCGCCGAGGACGGCGGCGGCGGCGGCGAGCATGCCGGTCAGGCGGAAATTCATGCCTCAGCGCCTCCTCCGCCAGCCGACCCACAGGCCGGCCAGGGCGACCAGGCCGGGAGCCGCGACGGCCGCGAGCCAGAAGAGATCGCGCAGTTGGACGGCGTTCAGCACGAGCCGGAGCTCTTCGAAGGGCAGGGGCTCCAGCGCGAGCGGTTCGCCGCGGTCGAGCAGCCAGTTCACGGCGCCCAGGAAAAAGTCGGCGTTGGCGCCCATCAGCCCGCCGTTGGCGGCGAAATCGGAATCGCCGAAGACCACGAGGCGCGTGGGCCGGATCTGCACGTGGACGCCGGGCACGGGGCCGCGCTCCACGGCGACGGCGACCGGCACGGGCCCGGCGATGTCCACCTGCGGATCGAAATGGGCGGACGGATCGTCGGGGTCGAACTCGGCCCAGCCGGCGGGGGTGCAGGTGGCCAGCGGGGAAACGACCGGCTTGTCGCCGCCGGCTTCGGGGGCGCGGATGCGCACGGAGCGGGGCAGGAAAAACACGCTCGCCAGGTCGCGCAGCGGCGCGGTGATGGGATGCGGCGGATAGCGGGTCACGTGCAGTTCGCGGCCGCTCAGGGTGCGGGATTCATCCACGACGATGTCGTCGCCGAGGAGAACACCCCAGTCCTGCAGCAGGGGTTCGAGGCCGGTGCGGGTGCGGGCGTCGAGCAGCAGCAGCAGGCGGCCTTTCCGGTCGAGGTAATCGCGCAGCAGCGCGATTTCAAACGGGGCGAATTCCCGCACGGGCCCGGCGATGACGACCAGGGCGCAGCGCGCGGGAATGGTCTTGGCTTCGCCGAGATCGAGCGACTCGAGGTCGAGGTTCTGGTCGCGCAGCCGGGCGGCGATGCGGGAGTAGCCGGAGCGCCGGTCGAAATCGTCGGGCGCGTGTTCGCCATGGCCGGCGAGGAAGCAAACCACCGGGCGCGTGGCCTGCGTCAGCGCATAGATGGTGCCGCTGAAGAGCGCCTCGCCGCGGTAGACGCGGCGGACGTTGTCGCCGCCGGCCGCGGGGGTTTCGTACTCGACCAGATCGGCGGCGGGCACGGCCTGGTGGCGGCCGCCGATGTCGAAGACCACGCATTCGGCGCCTGCGAGGTTGTACTGGCGGACCAGCTGCTCGGTGCGGGCGCCGTCGCGGTCGGGATCGATGAACTCGACCGACACGCCCGGCGCGGCGGCGGCGTATTCCTGCAGCAGGGCTTCCGTGGCGCGGAAGGCCTCGCTGGACGGCCGGAGCAGCGCCAGGATGCGGATGTCGCCGGTGCTGGATTCCAGCAGGCGGCGGCTGGAGTCGGAGAGCTGCGCGAAGCGCGAGGCGCTCCAGTGAAGGCGCGCGTAGTGGCGCAGGGAGAGATAGTTGACCATGCCGAAGATCGCGCCGGCCAGGAGGATCATGAGCAGCAGGTTGGCGCGCAGGAGCACCCGCTGGAGCCGGCTGGCGAGAGGCGAGGATGGGGGGCGGGCGTCCATGGTTGCGTCAGCGCAGGCGGCGCGCCTCCAGGATGCGGATGGAGATGAACAGCAGCAGCACGGTCGCGCTGAGATACCAGACCACCGTGCGCGTATCGACGATGCCCGCCGCGAAATCCGCCATGTGCAGCGGCGCGGAGATGCCGCGTGCCAGCTGCTGGACGGGTTCGGCGTGGGCGTGCAGGGGCAGCAGGCCGCCGGTCAGCAGCAGGCCCAGCGCGGCCAGGCAGGCCATCGCCGCGACCGCCTGGTGGCGTGTCACGAGGGAGCAAAGCAGGCCGGTGGCCACGAAGAACGCGCCCACGAGCGCGGTGCCGAGATAGCCGGCCGCGAGCGGCCCCCAGTCGAGCGCGGGCAGGTGGGCGCCGCAGCGGCGCAGCAGCGTGGCATAGGCCAGGGTCGGCACCCACAGCAGCAGGAAGGTCGCATAGGCGCCCGCGAACTTGGCCAGCACGACGGTGGTTTCGCTGACCGGTGCGGTCATCAGGGTCTCCAGCGTGCCCATGCGGCGCTCCTCCGCGAACAGGCGCATGGTCAGCAGGGGGGTGACCATCAGCAGGGCCAGCCAGTAGCCGGCCGAACCTAAGAGGTTGCCGGCCAGGTCGCCTTCGACGGTGCCCTGCGCGAGACGGGTGGCCAGCATCCAGAGGCTGGCCCCGGCGATCGCGAGGAACGCCGTGCCGACGACATAGCCGATGCCGGTCCGGAAGTACGAGGCCAGTTCGCGGCGCCACAGCGTCAGGAAGCCGTTCATGCGTCCCGCCTTTTCTGGGGATTCTGCACCCGCGGCGGCAGGGTGGTGAGCCGGAGGAACGCCTCCTCGAACGAATTCGCGCCGCCGGCGGCGACCAGTTGCGCCGGGGCGTCGTTGGCGGCCAGGCGCCCGGAATTCAGGATCAGCGCGCGGTGGCAGAGCGACTCCGCTTCCGCGAGCACGTGCGTGGAGAACAGCACCGTCCGGCTTTCGCCGAGGCCCTGGAGGATGCCGCGCACGGCCAGGACCTGCGCCGCATCCAGGCCCGCCAGCGGCTCGTCCAGCAGCAGGATTTCCGGCTCGTGCAACAGGCAGTCCGCCAGGCCGGTCCGCTGGCGGAAGCCGCGCGAAAGGGTGCCGATGAGGCGCCGGGCGGAATCAGCCAGGCCGCACCGGTCGATGACGTCCTTGAGGCGGTCGGCCAGCCGGGGGCCGCGCAGGCCCTTGAGCCGGCCGCGGAAGACCAGATATTCCTCCACGCGCATTTCAGGATACAGCGGCACGTTTTCCGGCAGGTAGCCGATGCGCCGGCGCACTTCCAGGGGGTGGGTGATGGTATCGAAGCCCGCGACGCGCACCCGGCCCGAGGTCGGCGCCAGCCAGGCCGCCAGGATGCGCAGCGTGGTGGTCTTGCCCGACCCGTTCGGACCCAGCACGCCCGCAATCTCGCCGCGCCGGAGCTGGAACGACAGGCCGCCCAGCGCCTCGCATCGCGAAAAGCGCCGGGTCAGATCGTCCACCACGATGGATAGTTCGGCCGCGGCCATGGGTTTGAAATTCCGCCGCCACTCTACCCGCCGCGACCCGCCGAATCAATCCCATAAGCCTGCGCCCGGATGCGGGGCAGCGCGGCTCATGGAATTTTCCACCGCGTGGAAAAGATTTTTCCACCCTGTGGGAAAACCGCTAGGATGCGCGGCCATGAGGAAAGGTTTCCATGGGGTCTGGCTGGCCGGCGCGCTCGGGGCGGCGGTGCTGGCCGGCGCGCAGGAGCCGGCGTCCGCGCCGGCGGACACCGCGCTGACCCTGGAGGCGGCCATCGAGCAGGCGCTGGCGCACAACCGCGAGCTGGTCAAGGGGGCGCTGGACATCCAGGGCGACCGCCTGGCCGGGGAGCGCGCGCGGGAAACCGCCCGCGGCCTCGAAATCGTGCCCGCCGGTTCCGCCGGCACCGGTTCCGACCAGGACACGTGGCGCGCCGGGCTGGGCGCCGCCGCCACCGGCGCCTACGGCACGCGCGTGGCCGTCGGCGCCGCAGCGAGCCAAATCGCCGTGGATGGCGCGGCCACCGTCCGGCGCGCCGAAGTGAAGACCGAGGTGACGCAGCCGCTGTTCCGGAATTTCGGCCCGCTGGTGCAGAACGAGCCCATCGTGGCGGCCAACGAAACGCTGCTGGCGGCCCGCCGCGCCTGGGAACGCGACCGCTCGGCGCTGGTGGTGCAGGTCGTGCAGCTTTATGAAGGGCTGATCTACCTGCGGCACCAGATCGAGAGCGACGAAGCCTTTGCGGCGCGGATGGAGCGCCTGCGCCTGCTGGCCGCCGCCCGCGAGCAGCAGGGCAAGGCCACGCGCACGGAAGTCATGCGCATGGAACTGCAGCAGGGCGAGGCCGATGTCCGCCTGGAAACCGAGCGCGCGCAGCTCGGCATCCAGTTCCAGGAATTCGCCAACCTGCTGGGCCTGCCGCTGGACGCGGCCTTTACGCTGGAACCGCCCGCGCTGCTGGACCTCGACGTGCCCGGCGCCGACCGGGCGCTGGCCGTGGCGCTGGCCGAGCGCCCCGACTACGCCCAGGCCCTGCAGGACATCGAAACCGGCGACCGCCAGGTGCGGCTCGCGCGCCGCAACCTCCTGCCGGACCTGAAGCTGTCCGCCGTGCAGACCACGTTCGGCGAGGGCGACGACTGGAGCGATGCCGGCCGGCTGGACCAGGACGACTGGTTCGTGGGCCTGACCGCCGACATGAACCTGAACCTGCGCGGCGCGCGCCTGGACGCGGCCCGCGCTGGCCTGGACGCCGAGGCCCGCCGGCAGGTCGCGGAGATCGTGCGCAACCGCCTGGCCGTGGAAGTGAATTCGGCGCTCGCGAACTACCGCCGCGCGCGCGCCGCGCTGGACCTGGCCGGGCGCAACCGCGAACTGGCCGCCAACCGCGCGGAACTGGCGCGCGCCTTGTTCGAGGCCGGCCGCGCCGCCGCCGATTCGGTGTCCGACGCCGAGGCCGACGGGAACACCGCCGTGCTGAACGAACTCGCCGCGCGGCGCGAGGCTTCGGTTTCGGCCTATCAACTGCTGCATGTGCTGGGGACGCTGGTGCCGGCGCCCCGCGAGCTCCTGCGCGCGGAGACGAAGGAAGCGAAGAATGAAGACTAGACTGATCCGGACAGGGCTCGGGTGCCTGGTGCTGCTGGCCGCCGGCTGCGGGCGGGAAGCCGCGGTGGCGCCGCGCACGGCGGTGGTGGAGCGCGGCGCGCTCCGCATGACCATTCCGTTCGCCGGGGAGCTCGAGGCGCGCCGCGTGGAGATGATCGCGGTCGGCGTGCAGGGTTCCGCCGTGCTGGCCGAACTGGTGCCCGAGGGCACGCCTGTCGCCAAGGGCGATCTGCTGGCGCGGTTCGACGCCTCGCAGATCGCGCAGGACCTGGCCAAGCAGGAAAACGACCTGGTGCGCGCCCGGCAGGAACTGGAGAGCCTCGAAAAAGCCGAGCTGCCGCTGGAATTGCTCGACCTGGAATCCAAGCGCCTGGACGCGCGCGCGGAGCTGGAATCCGAGCAACGCTTCCTAGAATCCGCCCACGGCCTGGCGGAGCGGGGCTTGATGGCGCCCGGCGAGGTGGCCCAGCAGGAGCAGAAGGTCGCGGCGCTGGCCGCGCGGGGCGAACAGCTCGACACACGCATCCGCTTGACGAAGGAGCACGTGCACGCCGCGCGCCTGGCGAAGGCGCGCGCGGCGCTGGAGGCCGCGGAACGCCAGCGCGATTTCACGGCCAGCCAGCTGGCGCTGTGCGAGGTGCGCGCGCCGGTCGCCGGCGTGGCGACACTGGTGCCGCTGCCGGTGGGCGGGGAGTACCGCACCGCGCACGTGGGCGACACCTTGTTCCGCAACCAGGCGTTCCTGTGCCTGCCGGATCCGTCCGAGCACGTCCTGCGCGGCTACGTGGACGAGGCCGAACTGCCGTGGGTGAAACCGGGCAGCGCCGTCGAGGCCGTCCCGGCGGCCTATCCGAACACCCGCCTGACGGGGCGCGTCGAAACGGTCGGCGGCATGGCCCAGACGCGGCCCGGCGAGCCGGTTTGGCGCAAGTTCTTTCCAGTGCAGATCGCGCTGGACCCGATTCCCGAGCCGCTGCCGGTCGGGCTGACCGTGCGCGCCGAAATCGTCGCGGGCGAAGCCAGCCAGGCGCTGCTCGTGCCGCGCGCGGCGCTCGCATGGCGCGGCGCGCAGACGGTTGTCCGCCGGGCGGCGGGCGGGGAAACGCCGGTCCAGACCGGCCTGGCCGATGAAACGCGCGTGGAAATCGTGTCCGGCCTGGCCGCGGGCGACGAGGTGCAGCTGCCTTGAGCAAGTTCCTGGCAGACCTGTGGGCGGGGCTGCGGACGGGACCGGCCCGCGCGGGGCTGGCGTTCCTGAGCCTGGCGCTGGGGCTGTTCGCGGTGACGGTGCTGCTGGCCTCGTTCGACGCCTTGTGCCGGCAGGCGCAGGATTTGGTCCAGGCGTTCGGGGCCGGGTCGATCGTGCTCGTGCCGGCGCCGGAGGCACCGCCCTGGAGCCGGCGGCAAGTGGATTTCCTCCGGGCGAACCTCGGCGCCGCGGCGTGCGTGTCGGCCGTGC
>CAZMOR010000249.1:0-1638 GCA_964567795.1 uncultured Verrucomicrobiota bacterium | reverse complement strand
AAAGAGAAGAGCCAATGGTATTTCCAGCGCTACGTGGCGCAGTTGCCCGCGGCGGGGGAGATGGTGCTGTTCGACCGCAGCTGGTACAACCGCTCCGGCGTGGAGCACGTGATGGGCTTCTGCACCGAGGCGGAGTACGAGGAATTCCTGCGTACGTGCCCGGAGTTCGAGCGCATGCTGGTGCGCTCGGGGATCATCCTGATCAAGTACTGGTTCTCGGTGTCGGACGAGGAACAGGAAAAGCGGTTCCAGGCGCGGATCGACGACCCCACGAAGCGCTGGAAGCTCAGTCCGATGGACTTGGAGTCGCGCGCGCGCTGGGTGGACTATTCGAAGGCGAAAGACCGGATGTTCGCGGTGTGCGACATGCCGCAGGCGCCGTGGAACGTCGTGAACGCGGACAGCAAGAAGCGGGCGCGGCTGAACTGCATCCACCACCTGCTGAGCCAGATCAAGTACAAGGACCTGACCCCCGAGCCGATCCGGCTGCCGCCGCGGCAGAAGCGCAAGGGCTACGTGCGCCCGCCGCTGTCCGACCAGCATTTCGTGCCGGAAGTGTACTAGGGCATGTCCGGTGGCCTGGTCGCCGCGCCCGGCGGGTGCGGAGCGGCCCCGCGGGCTATTCGGCGGCCGGTTTCGGCTGCATCTGCTTCATCATGGCGCCCATGTCGGGCATGCTCTCCATCATGACTTCCTGCATGTTGGCGGCCTTGGTGTAATCGGCGGGAATGCTGAAGAGCGCCGCGTCGGGGGCGGCGAAATCGTAGTTCTTGAACAGGATGACGCTCTGCACGGGCAGCGCCGGGCGGCCGGCGCTGGCGGGGACCGTGGCGGTCATGGTCAACTTGACCGGCATGTTCTTCTGGCGGGGCGAGAGCAGCATGATCAGGTCGCTGTGCATGCCGTCCTGATCCGTGACGATGCGGCGCTTGAGGCAGGCCTCGCCCTCATAGGTCTCCGTGCCGAGGTCTTCGATCCGCGGCGGATTCGCGGCCACGGCGGATTCCGCCGTGGCGCGGACCTGCATCGCGGCCTCGTTGAGCGCGTACTTTTTCTTGTCGGGGAAGAGGGAATAGGCCGCGGTCCGGGCGCCCTCGGGAATTTCGAGGGAGACCATCTTGAGGTTGATGAAGGGCATGGTCATTTCGCTGCGGGTCTTGCCGCCGTCGCGGATAATGCGGGCGTTCATGTTCATGCCGCCGGTCTGCATGACCATGTCGCAGGCATAGGTGGTTTGCAGGCCCAGTTGCTTTTCGAACTGCATCCAGGGCGGGGTGGCGCCCGGGCCGGCCTGCGGGCCGGGGCCCTGGGCGGAGGAAACAACGGCGGCGGCGCAGAGGCAGGCGGCGGCGAGCAACGGACGGAGCAGGTGGTTCATGGAAGTTCCTTTGTTGATGCGGACGGTAACCTATCATAAATCCCCCGGCGGCGCGCGGGAAAAGGTTTTCAGGCCGGACGGGCCTTGGTATGGTCCCGCCCATGGAAAAACCGACGTTATTGATTCTGGCGGCCGGGATGGGCAGCCGGTATGGCGGATTGAAACAGATGGATCCCGTGGGCCCCGCGGGCGAAATCGTGCTGGATTATTCGATGTACGACGCCCTGCGCGCGGGTTTCGGGCGCGCGGTGTTCGTGATC
>CAZMOR010000248.1:0-19211 GCA_964567795.1 uncultured Verrucomicrobiota bacterium | reverse complement strand
GGCGCTGCCCGTCCGGCCGGCGCCGCTCCGGCAGCTGGCGCGGATGCTGGCGGCCCGGGCGTTTCCGGCTGACGCGCCGTTCGCCGAACTGACGGTGACGCTGACGGACGACGCCGCCATGCCCGCCTACAAGGCGGGCTGTTTCGGCGTGCGCCGGCAGACCGACGTGGTGACTCAATCCTACGAGGCCGTGCCGGGCGTGTGCGCGGCGACGGCGGACATCATCCTCAACGCGGAGCGCGCGCGGCAGGAAGGGCGTGCCCGGCCGGGCGGCCCGGCGCGCGAACTGGCGCTGTACCTGGCGCACGGGCTGGATCACCTGGCGGGCGCGGAGGACAACACCCCGGCGCGCCGGCGGGCCATGCGCCGCCGCGAAACCGAATGGCTGGAAGCCGCGCCGGCGGCATGGAAGGGAATCACGGGGCGATGCTCCTGAAGGACGAGGCCATTGCGCTGCGGATCCATCCGTTTGGCAACACGTCGCGGATCGTGGTCTGGCTGTCGCGGACGCACGGGAAGCTGGCGACGCTGGTGAAGGGGAGCCAGCGGGAGCGCAGCGGCTTCCTGGGGCAGTACGATTTGTTCTATACCTGCGAGCTGCTGTTCTATGCGCGCGAGCAGCGGAACCTGCACATCCTGAAGGAGTGCTATCCGCTGGAAACGCGGACGGCGTTCCGGACGGACTGGCGGGCCTGCGCGGCGGCGTCGTATGCGGCGGGCGCGCTGGACCGCGCGATGCCGTTCGGGCCGGCGCCGGCGGGCCTGCACGACTTGCTGGAGGACACGCTGGACCGGCTGGCGGTGCGGACGCCGGGGCCGGCCTTCCTGCCGCGGTTCGAGCTGCACCTGCTGCAGGAACTGGGCCTGGCGCCGCACTGGGATGCGTGCGCGAAATGCCGCAAGGACCTGCGTGGAGCCGGGGGGCGGCTGGACGTGGCGCACGGGGCGCTGCGGTGCGAAACGTGCGCGCAAGGGGAGGGGGCGGCGGTTTCCGCCGCGGCGCTGGCGGCCATCCGCGAGATGCAGGGCGACCGCCTGCCCGCGGCACTGCCGGAGCGGGTGTTCCGCGAAATCCGGACGCTCACGGGCGGGTTGCTGGAGCACCAGGCGGATTTTTCGCCGCAGGCGCGGGGGCTCGCCTTCCAGGTGCTGGCGGCGGGTTGAGATTTTCCATAGTGTGGAAAAATATTTTCCACACGATGGAAAAACAGGGCCGTTTTTTCCACACCATGGAAAAACTTTCGGGAAATTTTCCATACCATGGAAAAACTTTGATGGATTTTTCCACACTATGGAACCCGCCGCGGCGGGTCCACACTGTGGAAAACTTTTCTCCGGGGACATGAGCCGCGAGCCCCCGCATGGGGGCGGCGGGTTTAACCGGCGGCCTTGGACTCGTTCCAGTCGTCGTCGGCGTCGTCGCCCTTCTTGGCCTGGACGTTCTGGCCGCGGGTGAGGAGCCAGCGCAGCCCCCAGAAGACGAGGCCGGGAACCACCAGGCCCACCAGCATGAGGTGCAGGAAGGTGAAGTGGTAGGTCATGGCGGGCTGGCCGCGGTAGAGGTTCCAGAAGATCAGCAGGCAGCAGATCCAGACGGTCAGGAAGTTGGGCATGCCGTCGCCGGAATGCATCCAGTGGAGGCCGGGCGTGCGCAGCTTGGTGATGGGGTAGAAAATGTTGGAACCCATGTGGCCGAGCTGGTCTTCGACGACGTGGACGCCGTAGCAGGCGGCAATGGTGACGAAGCACTGCCAGGCCATGGCCCAGCCGGAGATGAAGTAGGCGATGGCGCCGACGAGCACCCCGAGCATGGCGCCGACGGTCAGCGAGTGGGACCACTCGCGGTGCCACGGCAGGAATTCGAGATCGAGGTCGCCGTTCGGCAGCGGCTTGAGGCCGATGGTGGGGCCGTCGAAAATGTCCACCTTGAGGGCGGCGTCGTAGTTCTGGATGACCTTGGCCTGGAGCTTGGCGCGGGCGACCGTGGGGTAGTTGTTTTCCGTGCCTTCGACGGGCACCTGGCCGGTGTTGACCACCGCGCCGAACTTGACGAGGACTTCCATCTTTTCGTTGTCGAACTTGACGGTGTACTGCTGCCAGAAATCGGCGCCGAGCCGGACGGAGACGAGCTTGACGCGGATGTAGCGCTTTTCAGCCACGGCCAGGGCGACGGCGCGGGCCATTTCGTCGGCGACATACTGCGGGTCGGGCTTCAGCGGGTCGGGGGTGATGTAGACATCGTGCTCGTAGAAGAAGCGGTAGAACTTGAAATCGAGGGTGTCGGGCAGGATGCCGCAGGCGCCGCCGAGGATGAAGAAGATGGGGTTGCCGTGCAGGGCGGCATCGATGGCCCAGGGGCCGAAGGAGGCGACCGCCACGCCGGACATGAAATGCGAGAATCCTTTCATTGCGTTCTCCTTGTTCTCAGGTGAGCCCGAGCCAGCCGGTGATGGTTTCCCCGAAGCCGGACATGTTGCAGGCGATGGGCAGCAGCAGGATGCCGAGGCAGTTCAGGCGCCGCGAGCCGAACAGCACCGGCAGCAGGCCGATGCCGGCGGCCACCAGGGCGATGAACAGGCCGATCCAGCCCGTGACCACCATCACCATGGCGACGATGATGACCAGAGCGAAGGAGGACACATGGCGGTAGTTGAAGCGGTCGATGAAGCGGAGAATGAGCTTGGTGAGCGGCTCGATCAGCAGGTAGGAAATGGACGCGGCGATGGCGATGCTGCCCAGCACCAGGTAATAGTCGGAAACGCCCACCGGGGTGTAGAGCGTCTGGATCATCCAGGCGCCGCCGCCGCGGGTCATGTTGAGGCCCGGCACGAACAGGAGCATGAAGGCACCGACGTAGTAGATGAACTTGGAAACGCCCTGGCCCATGATGAAGATGCGCTCGTCCCGCTGGGCGGTGGCGTGGCCCGCCAGCATGCCGCCCACGCCGCCGGTGACCACCGGCAAGTAGGCGGCCAGTCCGCCGCCGAGGCCGCCGGACCAGACGGAGCGCAGGATCACGTCGCCGTTGATGGCGAGGGACTTGGTCGTGAACTGCTTGGGCACGTCGGCCGCCGAAATGATGTTGAGCAGGCACCACGGAATGGCAAACAGGCCCACGAAGGCGGGCATGATGTTTTGAAAGGCGACTTCATGATTGACCGGCGAGCGGCTCAGCAGGATGAAGCCCAGCAGGCCGGCGAGGAAGAAGGTCGCCAGGCCGGCCAGCAGCGTTTTCCAGGCATCGAAAAACTTGGCCCAGCCGGCGGGACCGCGGTTGCCGCCCTTGGGCCACTCGGACATGAGCATGAAGGTGATGATGATCCACAAGATCCAATGCATATGGCCCTTGAGAACTTCCTGGGACACCGGCAGGTAGCGCGCGGCGCAAGGGGCCACCACGAGAATCAGGAAAAAGGCACCGGCCAGGCCGCCGACGGCGGTGACCATCGTGCCTTCAAAGCCGCGGCCGGCCATCAGGTATTTCTGGCCAGGGAGGACGGTAAACATGGCGGATTCATCCGGGGTGCCCAGCAGCACGGCCGGGATGGTGTTGACCATGGACCAGCCGACGACCATGGCCGCCATGGCGGGCACGTAGACCTCGGGGGAGATGGCCCATTTTGAGCCTTCCAAGGCCAGAATACCCAGCACCATGGCGCCCATCACATTGTAAATGTGCAGGCCCGGCAGGCAGGCCAGGGCGACGGAAATCAGTGTTCCGGCGACGGCGGACAGCAAAACAATCCAGAAAATGGACATGGCAGCGCCTCCCGGGGTTATGGAATCACCATGGCGGAGTAGCCCTTGGCCGCCTTGAGCTGGAGCTTGCCGTCATACTCGCCGACTTCGCCGGTGGCGGCCACCTTGACGCCTTCGGCGAGGGCGCCGAGGACTTCGGCGGGGATGATGGATTCCCAGAGCACCAGATCGATGGAGCCGGTTTCATCCGTCAGCGCATAGACCACGCCGCCGCGCAGGGCGCGGGGCGCGCCCAGCGTGCCTTTGACAACCTTGGTCTGGCCCTTTTCGGCGGCGGTGATGGAGGAGACGGGGACCGCCTGCGAGGCATCCACCGCGGGCGCGGAGGCGGGCGTGTCGTCCACGAGCTTGACCTTGTAGCCGCTCTTCACCTTGAGCTGGGGCTTCTCTTGATACACTTCGACCAGACCTTCGATTTCAAACAGCGCGCCGGGGGTGGGCTTGACGGTGATGACGTCATTCACGTTGGACCAGTAGGTCACGCGCAGGGAGGCATCGCCATCCTTGAGAATCACCGCGTAGGGCTGCTTGGTGCCTTCCTTGGGGGGACTGACGGAGTCCACCCGGCCGCGGACGCGGATGGTCTGGCCATCGAGGGCGGCGGTGACTTCGCCGACGGCGAGGCTGTTGGAGGGGACCGACCGGCCGCGTGAGAAATCCCGTTTGGGGGCGGCCGGTTTTTCCTTTACATAGGTGGAGGCCGCCTTCTGGGCGGGGGTGGAATAATCGGCGGTCGGCGGACCGTCGAGGATTTCGAGATCCGGGCCGGCCGCGAGCTTGAGCTGCAGTTTGTCCTGATAGGAGTCCACGGACACGCGAGCGCGGATATAGGCGCCGTTCAGGACATCCTTGCCCTGGATCTGGTCGTATTCGGTTTGCCAGAAATTGATGGTCTGCTCGCCGGATTCGTCCTGAAGCTTCAGGGCATAGGGCCGCTTCGAGTCCGCCGGCGGGGGGAACAGGTCCAGCACCTTGCCGGCCACGACAACGGATTTGCCAACGAGGGTATCGTTGATGTCGGCCAGCCGCATGGCGGCCGCGGGCGCGCGGGTAAGGCGGATTTCCTTCACGCTCAGGAGCCGCATCGAGGCTTCGTCGTCGGCGATGTTCAGGCCGCCCGCAAAGTTGATTTTATCGCCGGTTTTGGGAACCAGATTCTGGTCGGCCAGATCCTTGGCCTGCTTTTGGCTGACGAACACCATGATTGTGCCGGTGCCGTCCGACACATTGAATCCCATGCCGCCATTGCGGAAGGTGCGGGCATCGCTCTGGACCTGGCCTTCGACGCGGATCTGGGCAAAATTCATGGTGGGTTTGACGTCGCCGAGCTTAACGAGCGGGATTTCGCGGTTTTTTGCCATTAGATAGAGCAGAAACAGGCCGACGGTGGCCAGCAGGACGGCCGCCCAACGGACGGACACCAGACTCATGCGTTTTTCGACCTTGGATCCGCAGTAAGGGCATTTGGTCACCGCGCCAACGAAGCGGCCGCAGTTCGGGCAGTTCATTTCCTGCGATTGGGTTTCGTGTCCGGGAAGCACCTGCTTGTTGTCCGTCATATGGTGATTTCTCCTCGAGAGTTCTGCCGCCCGCGTACCATCAAAAGCGGCAGGTGCGAATATAGCCCGAAGGCGGGATGGCCACAAAGAACAAAAGGGGGGAATTGCGGTTTTTAGGTACAGCGTTTTTCTCCCTTTCCATTTCCCCGGGGATGTGGACAATCGCCTTTTCTTTTTGGAGGTACCCATGGAATGGATCAACGATTGGCTGGGCCGGATAAGCGGATGGGTGTGGGGCCCGCCGTTGCTGGTGCTGCTGTTCGGAACGCACCTGTACTTGACCTTTCGCCTGCGCTTTATCCAGCGCTATGTGCTGCATGGCATCCGCCTGTCGTTGCAACGGAAAAAAGAGGGGGACGGGGATATCAGCCATTTCGGCGCGCTGATGACGGCCCTGGCCGCCACCATCGGCACGGGTAATATCGTCGGCGTGGCGACGGCCATCGCCGCGGGCGGACCCGGCGCCGTCCTGTGGATGTGGCTGACCGGCGTGTTCGGCATTGCCACGAAGTACGCCGAGGCCCTCCTGTCCATCAAATACCGCGTCACGACGGCCGACGGGTCCATGGCGGGCGGCCCGATGTACGTGCTGGAACGCGGCATGCGCAGCAAACCGCTGGCCTGGTTCTTCGCCTTCATGACGGCGGTGGCCGCGTTCGGCATCGGCAACATGGTGCAGGCGAATTCCGTGGCGTCGATGATGAACGAGACGCTGCACGTCGCCCCGTGGATTTCGGGTGCGGTCATGACAATCATCACGGCAGTTGTCATTCTGGGCGGGATCCGCTCGATCGCACGGGTGTGCGAGGCGTTGGTGCCGGTCATGGCCATTGGCTATTGCCTGGGGTGCCTGGCGCTGCTCGTGATCGGCTGGCGCACGTTGCCGCATGCGGTGGAGCTCATTTTCACAAGCGCCTTCACCGGCCAGGCGGCGGTCGGCGGTTTCCTGGGTGCCGGCATCCGCGAAGCCATGCGGTTCGGCATTGCCCGCGGCCTGTTTTCCAACGAGTCCGGCATGGGCAGCGCGCCCATTGTGGCGGCGGCCGCCCAGACGCCGAATCCCATCCGGCAGGCGCTGGTTTCCGCCACGGGCACGTTCTGGGACACGGTGATCGTGTGTGCCATGACCGGTCTGGTGGTGGTCAACTCCGGGGAATGGATGCACGGCCTGAAGGGGGCGGCGCTGTCGAAGGCGGCCTTTGATTCCCTGCCCGTGGTGGGGCCGGCCATCCTGACGTTCGGCCTGCTGACCTTCGTGTTTTCAACCATCCTCGGCTGGTCCTACTACGGCGAAAAGGCCATGGAATACCTGGCCGGTAAAAAGGCCATCCTGCCATATCGCATCGCCTGGGTGGCGGCGGTCATGGTTGGCTCGGTCAGCGCCATGCCGGCGGTCTGGAATTTCGCCGACATCGCCAACGGCCTGATGGCACTGCCGAACCTAGTTTCGCTCCTGGTGCTGACCCCGGTGCTGGTGGCGGAGACCCGCACGCACCTGTGGGCGGCCCCGCCCGTACTGGAAGAAAAGTGATTCTTCTGATACGTTCATGCCGATGGAGAAGCCGGTGACATCCCGTCCCTTGCGCGTGCTGTTTGTAAACCGCATGGCCTGTCTGGAGCGCGGCGGCGGAGAGACCTTCGACCTGGAGATTTCCCGGCATCTTTCCCGGGCGGGGGTGCAGGTCACATTCCTGGCGGGGGCCCCGTTGCTGCGGCCGGCGCCCATGCCGTTGGCCGGCGCGCTCACGCTACGCACGCCCTGGCTGCGCCGGTTCCCCTGGGACAAGGTGAAAGGCGGCTGGCGCGTACGGCAGCTGGAATTCGAATGCTTTGAATGGCGCGCGGCCCGCTGGATCGCCCGCCACGCCGGGGAGTTCGATATCCTCCAGATTTGCGAACTGCCCAATCTGGTGTCCTGGCTGAAAAAACGGGGGGTGAAGACCCCGGTGGTCATGCGGCTGACGGCGCCCAATTACTACGATCCCCGGGGCGGAGTGAAACAGGCCGATGCCCTGATCGCCAGCGGCACCAGCATCGCGCGGCTGCGGGAATGCGGGTTGGAGGAGGTGGCGGATATTCCCAATGCGGTGGATGCCGACCTGTTCCGGCCGCAGGTTTCGGATTTCCGGGAAACGCACGGCCTCGGCCGGAATGAATTCGTGGCGCTGTATGTCGCGCGGTTCCAGGCTTTCAAAAACCACGCCATGCTGCTGGAGGCCTTTGCCCGTTTGGTCCGGGAACGGCCGGCCGCACGATTGCTGCTGGCGGGCAGCGGGCCCCTGCGCGAACGGTCGGCGCAGCAGGCCGCCCGCCTGGGCATGGCCGACAACGTGATGTTCCTGGGTGAAGTGCCATATCGGGAACTGCCGGGTGTGTATGCCGCCGCCGATGTGAAGGTGATCTCCAGCGATTACGAGTCTTTCTGCTTCGCGGCGATCGAAGCCATGGCGATGGGCCTGCCGGTGCTGACCACCGATTGCGCCTGGGTGCCGCGGCTCGTGGCCGATGGCGCCGGCCTGGTGGTGCCGGTGGGAGATGCCGAGGCTTTCGCCGCCGGCTTGAAAAAACTGGCCGACAATCCCGCCCTGCGCCAGCGGCTGGGAGCCGCCGGTCGCCAGCATGTCCTCGAGCGCCACACCTGGCCCGCGAGCGCGGCCAAGCTGCTGGAGTTGTATCTCCGCTTGCACGGACAGACGCCCATACCGGCCCGAACTTGACTCCGGCCGGTCCTTTTGGCAACAGTCGTCCTGCATGAACACGTTGTGTCCCAGACGGCCAGGAATGACAGAGACCTAGAAGGTACAAGCCCTCTTCCGACCGGACCATGCTGTTTAATTCGCTCCAATTCCTGATTTTCTTCCCCCTGGTCACCCTGGGATTTTTCCTGCTTGCCCCGCGGTGGCGGTGGAGCTGGCTGCTGGTGGCGAGCTGCTATTTCTACATGTGCTTCAAGCCGGTGTATATCCTCATTCTGGCGCTGACGATCGGCGTGGATTACATCGCCGGGCTGACCATCGAACGGGCGCAGGGCAGGGCCCGGCGGCTGGCCTTGGGCGCCAGCCTGCTGGCCAACATCGGGGTCCTGGTTTTTTTCAAGTATTACGGATTTCTGGCCGCCAACTGGACGCCGCTGGCCGATTGGCTGGGCCTGCCCGCCCTGCCGGCGTTGAACATCATCCTGCCGATCGGGCTATCGTTTCATACGTTCCAATCGCTGGCGTATACGATTGAAGTGTACCGCGGCACCCAGCGCGCCGAGCGCCACCTGGGAATTCTGGCCACCTATGTCATGTTCTATCCCCAGCTGGGGGCCGGGCCGATTGAACGGCCCCAGAATCTGCTGGGGCAGCTGCACCAAGTCCAGACATTCGATATGGACCGGGTGGCGGACGGGCTGCGGTTGATGCTCTGGGGATTTTTCAAGAAGCTGGTGGTGGCGGACCGCTGCGCGGCGATTGTGAACCAGTCCTATGCCCATCCCGAACTGGCCAATGGCCTCATCCTGCTGTTCGGAACCTATATGTTCGCCTTTCAGATCTATTGCGACTTTTCCGGATATTCCGACATTGCCCGCGGGGCGGCCCGGGTCATGGGCGTGGAACTGATGGTCAATTTCAAGCGGCCGTATTTCTCCAAATCGATTTCGGAATTCTGGCAGCGCTGGCACATCTCGCTGTCCACCTGGTTCCGGGACTACCTGTATATTCCCCTGGGCGGGAACCGGGTCGGCAAGGTCCGCTGGCAATGGAATCTGTTCGTGGTGTTCCTGGTCAGCGGGTTGTGGCACGGCGCCAACTGGACGTTTCTCATCTGGGGGGCGTTGCATGGCACCTACATGGTGGTTTCCATCTGGACCCGCCGCCTGCGCGAGACGCTGGTCCGGTGGTCGGGGCTGAATCGGCTGCCGGTTCTGCACCGGTTGATCCAGATGGCCATCACCTTCCACCTGGTGCTGCTGGCCTGGGTGTTCTTCCGGGCCAAGTCGCTGGCGGACGCCCTGCTGATTTTGAAGAAAATCTTCATGATTTCGGCGTATCGCATCGATCTGGCGGTGTTTGACCTGCCGCGGGCGGAACTGCTGCTGGCTCCCCTGGCGGTTGTTTTCCTGCTGGCAGTCCATGCGGTCGACAACCGGATCCCGCTGCGGGATCATTTGGCGCGCCTGCCGCGGCCGGTGCGGTGGGCGATCGCCTATGCGGCCATTCTCAGTGTCATCCTGTTCGGCAAGTATCAACAAATGGCGTTCATCTATTTCCAGTTCTAGCGCATGAAATTCCCATGGTCCAATCCGGCGCTCCGCCAGGCCTTCCTGTTCTGGCTGTTCCTGGCCCTGTGCATCGGGGCGACCCACGCATTCCTGATGCGGGGGCTGCAGAACCGGCGCGTTGGGGATTTCGGCGTTTGGAACCGGCTGGTGCGCGGTGAAATCAACGCGGACATTCTGGTCACGGGTTCTTCGCGGGCACTGACGGGCGTGGATGCCAGCCAGCTGGGGACCGCCACGGGCCGGTCGGCCTTCAACATGGCCGTGGACGGATCGAATCCCAACCTCCAGCTGCCCTGGCTGGAAACCTACTTTGCACACAACCGGCATCCGCAAGTCGTGGTGCAGGTGCTGGATTTGACCTCTTTGACGATCCGGTCCGATCCGTATCATCCCTGGCAATATGTGCCGTATCTCGGCGAGCCGGCGCTCTATGCCAATCTCGTGCGCCTGGCCCCCGAATTCCGCCTGCATAAGTACATTCCCCTGTTCAGTTTTGCAAAGTTCCCGGGGCTGACGGTTCAATCGCTGAAAACCTGGCTGCGCCTTGACGATCCGGCGGCGGACGAGCGTCGCCTGGGGTTCAAGCGCGTGGATGAAAACTGGCGCCACGAATTCGCCCGGTATCAACGGCTTCATCCCGCGGGGGTAACCATGCCGGTGCAGCCGGAAGCCATCGCGGTGCTGCGGCAGATCATCGAAACCGTCCAGGCGCATGGTTCCCAGATCGTGCTGGTCTTTGCTCCGGAATATATCGAAAGCCAGCGCATGACGTTGAACCGCGCCGAATTGTTCCGCATCTATCAAGAACTGGCGGCGACCTATCAGATTCCATTCTGGGATTTCAGCGGCATCCCGCTCGTCAACGACACCCGGTATTTCTACAACTCGCAGCATGTGAACGGCGCCGGGGCGGATGCGTTCTCCGGATTGCTCGGGCAGCGTTTGGCGGAATGGCTGGCCGGCCAAGCCGATCCATAGCAGTCCGGTGCCGGAGCGAAGGGTGCGTATGCGGCGTTCGCCGGTTGTGTCAGCCGGGGATTTGGCTATACTGCGCACAAGATGATGAAAGTGGCGTATTTTTGCGAGCCCCAGGTCGGCGGGACCTTTTCCTTTTTCCGGCGCATGCGGCCGGCCCTGGCGGCGCACGGGGTCGATTTCCGTTGCATCTCCCCCTTCGGCGGGCAGCAGGTGGCCAACTCGCGGTTTGCCGGAACCGAAGGGGTGGAGGGTGTGCGCTTTCCCGCGGAAGACCGCCGCGCCGCAACGGACATTCTCATTCAATACCTGATCAAAAACGGATTTGCCGCGGTGCTTGTCCTGCCGGGCAGCGAGCCGCTTTCCACCAATCTGGTCCGGTATTTGCCCCGGACCATCCGCGCCGCGGCCCGGGTGCCCATGATTACCCGGGGGGTGTATGCGCCCTGCCGTGCGGTTATCCGGGACCTGGATCTGGTGTTCGCCGTCAGCGATCGCGTCGCGGACGATCTCTCCGGGCGCTATGGGGTTCCTCCGGATATGATCCGGACCATTTACAACGGCGCGGATCTTCCGGACTTGCCGCTGCGGACTTCGACCTCCCGTCCAGGCGGGGTTTTTCAATTATTCTATTCCGGCCGGCTATCGGACCTGGACAAAGGCGTGCGGCTGTTGCCGGATATACTGCAGCAGGTGCGCGCCGGCGGAACCGATGCCCGCCTGATCCTGGCCGGCACCGGACCGGACGAAGCCCGGTTGCGCGAGGAGTTCCAGCGCCGGCGCCTGCTGGAGGCCGTGGAATGGAAAGGAAACATTTCCTTGGACCAGGTGACGGCCTTGCTGGCGGAGACGGATTGTTTTCTGCTGCCATCCCGTTTTGAGGGCTGCCCCAACGCGCTCCTCGAAGCCATGGCCGCGGGGTGCGCCTGCGTGGCGGCCCGCATCCGCGGCTCCGTGGACCAGATCGTCGAGGATGGGCGCAGCGGCCTGCTGGCAACGGTGGCCGATCCGCGGGACTTTGCAGCGAAAATCCTGGCCCTGGCCGGCGATCCGGTCCGGCGCCGGCAAATGGGGGAAGCGGCCCGGCAGCGCATTGCCGACCGCTTTACCGCGGCGCACACGGCGGCCGCCTATGCCGAAGCGCTGGCGAGCCTGCGAACCCTGCCGGACCGGCGGCTGGCGGCGAGCGACTTGCGCCGCTATCACCTTCCGCGGGCCTTGAAGCCCACCTGGCGAACATGGCTCCCGCCGGGCCTGAAGAACCTGATCCGGAAATGGATGGAGCGGTTCGGGATTTCATCGTGATGGCCGGAAAGCCCGGACCCGATCGGCCGGCCCGGGGTCGGCGGCCCCCCCGGCGCTCCTCGCGGCGGCAAGCGACGGTCCCGATGCCGGGTGAATGCGTTGACGGATTCTGGCCGCAATGACCGTCAGGAGACGACGCGCCGGTACAATTGTTCGTACGCGGCTGTGATTTTTTCCCAGGAATACTGCGCGGCGATGCCGGCCGCGATCTCGGCGGAATGCATGCGGCTGTTGTTCGCCGGGATGCAGGCCAGGATTTTATCCGCAAAGTCCGCGGCACTCCGCGGTTTGGCCAGTTGTCCGTTGATCCCGGGCTGAATCAAGTCGCGGCAGCCGCAGGCGCTGGAGGCCACGACCGGTTTGCCGCAAGCCATGGCTTCTCCGGCCACGAGGCTGAAACTTTCAAACAAGGAGGGCACCACCACCACATCTGCCCGGTGGTAAGCCGCCCGCAAGGCCGAGGCGGCCGGCGCGGGATCCCGACGGGCTGCCAGCGCCGGAATTTCTCCGCGGATGATGATCTCGCCGGATAATCCAAGGGCGGCGGCGCGGTCGCGGAGTTCCTCATTGTTCCGGCCAATGACCTCCCATTGAAAAGGCAGCCGGCGGGATTTCAGCACGGCGCCGATGTCTGCGATGAAGGGGGTGTTCTTGACCCGGTCTCCGCGGCTGACACTCAGGAGGCGAAGGGGACGCGTCCCGGTGTCGCCGCCCGGCGGTTCGGCGGCAGGAGAAAATCCGGCGGTGTCAATCCCATTGGGAATGCGCACGATCTTTTGCCTGTCCGCCACGATGGCAGCCAGCGTTTCCTCCATCAAGCTGCTGATGGCAATGACGGCGCGGGCCTGCTGCAAGGCATTGCGCACCGCCACGTCCACATGGGGATTCAAGCGCAGGCCATATTGGATTTCGGGCAAGGTGCAGACATCTCCGCCGTGGCAGGTGACCACATACGGCACGTGGAGGCGGGGGAGGATGCGGGCGAGCAGGGCGGCCGCGGGAAAAGCCAAATGGGCATGCCAGAGGTCAAACCGGTGCCATTTCTGCAGGGCCGCGATTTGGAACTCGGCAAATGCCGCATGGTTGCCGAACCCCGGCCACGCGGACAGGTTTTGCCAGGTGAATGTGCGCGGCAGAAAGGGCCGGACCGGATACGGCAGGTCCGGCGGCTGGCGCCGCCAGAATCCCCACCAGGTCAGAACCACAACCGTATGCCCCCGGGCCTGCAAATGCCGGGCCAGTTGATGGGTGACGATTTCGGCACCCCCGGTTTGCGGCAGGAAGGTGCCGGGGAAAAGGGCGATTTTCATGGTTGGCTTGCCGCCGCGGCCGCGAGCCGCTCGCGCCGCCATTCGATACCGGTCCGGATGATGGCGGCCGGAACGCCGGCGGCCAGGACGTTGGCGGGCAACGAACGGGTAACGATCGAATAGCCGCCGACCACGGTTCCGGTTCCGATGGTGCATCCCTTCAGCACTGTCACGCCCCGGCAAAGCCATACTTCCGGCTCAATCTCGATGGAACTGGCGGGATTTATGCGGGTTTTGTCTTTCGCATCCAGGATGGAATGCATGTCCCCGGTCCGAATGCCCACTTGATCGGAGAACATGCAGCCCTTGCCGACCCGGATCCGGGTGCCTTCATACGCACCGAGGTAGGCGTTTTCCATCGTGGCCTCGGCCTCAATGGATATGGAACTGCCGCAATCCTCCAGTTTGATCTTGCCGCGCAAGCGGCAACCCGGGGCGATGTCCAGGTGCAAGGAGGAGCCGGACATGATGATTTTCAGGTCGTGCAACCGGCATTCGTCGCCGATCCGGATTTGATTGTCGTTTCCACAGATCCGGATCTGGGTTCGAGTAAAGAGCGCCCGGCCGGCCTGGATCCGGTTGCGTTGACCATGGATGCGCCGTTGATTGCCCCCCAGCCAGCGATTCCAGATGTGACGCAACCCCGTTGCGGCCAGGATGTTCTTGCACGTTTCTTTCATCTGAATCATTTCAGCCCGTGCCGTCGGGGGAAACCGTCCTTCCCGGCCGGACCGAATCGATGGAAACAGCATAGCCCAAAAGAAACAGACGGTGCAAGTTTCGCGTGCGGAGCGGGTGCAGGAAAGGTGATTCCGCGCTAGTCATGCGGCTGTATTTGGGGTAAATAGAACCCCCAACATCATGGAAAAGCCTAGGAAAAGTCAGGCGGTGTTGGCGGGCGGCGGTCTGGCCGGAGTCTGCGTCGGCACTTGCCGTCCGGGAAGAGAGTGGCCGGGAGCCTTGCATCTGGAAGGGGATGCGTTCGCGTGAGCCTTTGGGGCTTCAGATTCCTGCTTTGGTACGTTTGCGTTCTGCTGGTGCAGCCGCAGAACCGGTTCACCTTCCTTTGGCCGCTTCATATTGCGGATATTTCCTTTATCACGGCCGTGGCCCTGCATGTTCTGTCCTGCATGGAATCGCGGCGCCTGATTGTGCGTCCGGGGCCGGGAACCATGCTGGCGCTGGCGCTGCTGTTTTTGTCCATGCTGGCGCAATATTTTGGTGCGTATCAGGTTTCAACGGCATGGAATTCGTTCATTGACATCGTGGTTAAAAACTCCCTGCTGCTCATCATGGTGGAATCCATGGCGACCTCTGTTGAACGGGTTTGGGCCGTTCAAATGACCACGCTGTTCTGCACGTTGTGGTGGATAAAAGGCGGATTGCGGCTGTCCCAGATGGGGGCGACGACGTCCGGGGACCGGCTGATGGGTGCGGCGGTTTCCCTGATCGAAAATCCCAACGGCTTCGCCTACATGATGTGCATTTTCCTGCCGCTTTACCTCTATGCCTTCCAGCAGGCCAAGAAGCTGTGGATCAAGTGGTTTTTCCTGGCATGTGCCCTGGCGGCCGTCTACATCATTTTCCAGACGGGCAGCCGGACCGGGCTGGTGACCTTGATCGCCATGGGGGTTTTCCTGCTGCCCTACTACGGGCGGACACATCTCAAGGCGCTGGCGATCATTGCGCTGGCCCTGGCCTTCATTTTCCCCATGACTGGCGAGAAAAACGTGCAACGGTTCAAGACCATCCCCCGGTCCATCGCCTCCTTCCTCCACAAGCAGGAAACCGAATCTTCCGGGCCGAGGAGCCAGGATGATCAGAGCGCCGAGGATCGCAAGCGCAAGAACGTTGACACGTGGGGGTTGATCAGAGAACACCCGATTTTCGGCGTGGGCATGAATCCGGATGAAAAGCAGTATGCCGAGCGTTTCCCGATGGCGATGGGGCAGGTGCATTGTGAAATCCTCATGGCCGGCCGCCAGATGGGGCTCATCGGCATGGGCTTGTATGCCGGCATGCTGGCGTTTGTATTCTTCGGCGGCTGGTGGGTGCGGCGGCAATCGGTGCATTGGCCGGCGGTGCACGATCTGGGGTGGACATTCCAGATGCAGGCCATCGCCATCCTCGTGGGCGGGGCGTTCAGCCCGATCCCGTGGAATCCGCACATGATGCTGCTGGTGGGTTCGGTGTCGGCCATGGTGACCAATCTGAAGGCGGAGCGGGATGCGCGCCTGGCGCCCCTCCTGGTGGGGGCATGACCGGCCATGCTGTTTAATTCCTACGAATTCATATTTTTCCTGCTGCCGCTGGCGCTCGCGGGCTATTACCTGTTTCTTCCCAAGGTGTGGCGGCACGCGTGGCTGGCGCTTTGCAGTTTCGTGTTTTACGGCTGGTGGGATTACCGCTATTGCGGCCTGTTGCTCGCTGCCATCAGCATCGACTATTTCGCCGGCGGCCGGATTGCCGCCACCCCGGATCCGGCGAAAAAGAAGCGCTGGCTGCTGCTGTCGATCTGCAGCGACATGGGGATGCTGGGCTTTTTCAAGTATTACGATCTCGGCGCGGGAACGGCCAACGCCCTGGCCCAGGCATTGGGTGCGGGCCATGGCCTGTTGCCGTTGTTGCACCTGGTGCTGCCCGTCGGCATCTCCTTCTACACGTTCCAGTCCATGAGTTATTCCATCGACATTTACCGCGGCCATGCCCGTCCGGCCCGGAACTTCATCGATTTTGCCTGTTATGTTTCGCTGTTTCCGCAGTTGGTGGCCGGTCCCATTGTCCGTTACCATGAATTAGACAACCAGCTCCGTGTTCGAACCCACAGTTGGACGAAGGCCGGAGCCGGGATCGTCCTGTTTGTGCTGGGGCTGGCTAAAAAGGTGTTGCTGGCGGATGCGGTTGCCCCGGTGGCGGATTGGGGCTTTGCCCGGCCGGATATCGGCTTTGCCGGTGCCTGGAGCAGCCTGGCGGCATATACCATGCAGATCTATTTCGATTTCAGCGGTTATTCGGACATGGCGGTCGGCCTGGGATTGCTGTTGGGCTTTCAATTTCCCCAGAATTTCAACTCGCCCTACAAGTCCGCCTCCATCAGTGAATTCTGGACCCGGTGGCACATCTCCTTGTCCTCCTGGCTGCGCGACTATCTCTATATTCCCCTGGGCGGGAATCGCAAGGGGCCCGTGCGCACGTACATCAATCTGTTTCTCACCATGCTGCTGGGCGGCCTGTGGCATGGAGCCAGTTGGACGTTCATGTTTTGGGGGGCCTACCATGGTTCTCTGCTGGCCCTCGAACGCATGAATAACCGCCGCGGATTCGGCTGGCGCCTGCCGCGGGTTTTCCAGGTCGGCTTGACGTTCATCCTGGTGATGTTCGGGTGGGTGCTGTTCCGGTCGCCTTCCATTGAAAGTTTCATGCAGATGGCGAAAGGTCTGTCCGGCCTGTCGGGCTGGGGCGCCCTCTATCCGCTGGCCGATGCCGGCATCCTGAACTGGCTGGCGTTGGGGTTCTGCCTGGCTTTGGTCTTCCTGGCCCGCAATACCTGGGAGATTCACTGGCGCCCCGGCTGGCGCCTTTATCTGGCCCTGGCCCTGCTTTTTACCATCTGCGTCGTCACGTTCCTGGTGAATACCAGTTCCCCCTTCCTGTATTTCCAATTCTGAACATATGGACAACCGCTTCGAACAACCTGAACTGCTGGCGGCCTTCGCGGAGACTTCCCCGCTGCGGGTCCGCCGTTGGGTTTATTGGGCCGGCGCGCTTTGGCTGCTGCTCATGGTTGTGGATTGGGGGGCCCGGTTCAGCGTGTTCCGGTGGCAGGATCAGTGGTTGCCGCGGCATGCCGCGGTGGCGCGGGCGGCCGCCAAGGCGAGCGCCGCCCAGTCGGTAACGGTTCCCGCCAAAACCGGCGGTGGCCTGACGCAAATGGTGCCGATCCCCGCAATCGCCGCCCGGTACGAGGAGTTCCATCCGGCGTATGTCGAATACCGGGATGCGGACGGCTATTGCAACAGCCCCTTGCCGCCGGGCGCGCACTATTCCGTGGTCATGATCGGGGACAGCTTCATGCTCTCGCTGGGGACGCAGAATGTGGCCCAGGCCCTGGCCGCCATCGGCGGAATCCATGTCTACAACCACGCCCGCTACGGCGCCGGCCCGTTCCAGGAGCTGCGCAAGTTCATTGTGACGCCCAAATTCGATCCGCCGCCCCGGCTGGTGATTTGGAACTTGTCCGCACGGGAGCTGGGGGCGCCGCTGTTCCAGCGCCAGCCGGTGGACCATTGGTTTGATTATACCCGGGCCTTCGTGGAATCCGGCCAGAAGGCGCGTCCAAGCGGACCGGTCCGCTGGGAAATTCTGGCGCCTTCGGTCTTGCGCAAGGCCATGCCCAACACCTCCCTGCTTGCCTATTACGGGCGGGGCTTTTGGGCCCGGATCAAACTGGGTCTCCTGAAGGGCTGGCCCCGGGATGTCATGGGGGTGGAGGATCCCCGGTTTGGCCCCATGCTTTTCTACCGGGAAAACCTGCGCATGCTGCCGCTGCTGACACCCGAAGCCAATGCCGGCCCGATCGTGCAAACCGTGGCCCGGGTGGCAACGCGGCTGAAAGAGCAGAACATCGCCCTGCTGGTCCTGCTGGTTCCCGAAAAAGAACAGATTCATCGCCGGGCGCTCCCGGAGGAGGATCAGCAGGATTTGGCCTGCGGCGTCGAACTGCTGGGCCAGATTGAATCCGGCCTGGAAGCCGCCGGAGTGCCGGTGGTGAATCTGATGCCGGTGTTTCAGGCCGCCACGCAGCAGGGGCAGTTGCTGTATTGGCGGGATGATACGCATTGGAATGACACCGGCATCCATCTGGCGGCGGAAGAACTGTGGCGCGCGGCGGAGCCCTTGTTGAAATGAGCGCGCCGCGGGTCCTCCATCTGGTTTTCGACCTGATCCGCGGGGGGACGGAGGGACAATGTGCGCGGGTGGCCATGGGGCTGTCCCGCCTCGGATTGCCGCACCAGGTGGCGGTATTCCACCGCCGCGGCTTTTTCCTGGAGGCGGTGGAAACGGCCTGCGGCCCCGTCCACGAGGTGGCCATTCGCCATCTGTTCCGGCCCGCCACGCTGTTCGAAGTGAACCGGCTGGCACGGTTTTTACGGAGCGAAAAGTTCGATATCCTGCATGCCTGGGATGCCGATGCCGCCATTTTCGGCCAGTTTGCCGCCGGGCGGGCGGGCGTCCGGCTGGTGACCAGCCGCCGGGACCTCGGCCAGATTTACCCCGCGCATAAAATGGCCCTGATGCGGCTTGCGGACCGGCGCGCCGTCCGGGTCGTGGCCAATGCCGAGGTCATCCGGGACCATTTCGCCGCGCAGGGCGTGGCGGCGGGCAAGATGCGGGTTTTGCCCAACCTGCTTGATTTGGCGGAACGCGACCGGCTGGCCCGGTTGCCTTGCGGCTGTGCCCCCCTTCTGCCCGCCGGCCGCAGATTGGTGGTGGTGAACCGGCTGGATCCCGAAAAACACACGGGGGTGCTGCTGGAGGCGTTGCCGCGCGTGCGCCAGGCGGTGCCGGACGCGGTTCTGGTTGTCGCGGGCGACGGCCGGGAAATGCCGGCATTACGGGCCCGGGCCGCTTTCCTCGGAATTGCGGAGGCGGTTTGCTTCCTCGGGGAAGTCATGGAAATTCCGGCCCTGTTGCCGCAATGTGAAATCGGGGCCCTGGTACCCAGCCGGAACGAGGGGCTGTCCAATACCATCCTGGAATACATGGCGGCGAGCCTGCCGGTATTGGCCACCGACTGCGGCGGGAACCGGGAGCTGGTGCAAACGGACAAGACCGGACGATTGGTGCCGGCAGATGGTCCGGTCGCGATGATCGCGGAGGCGTGGATTGCCCTCTTGCAGAATCGGGAACAAGCCGCCGCCATGGGGCGCCGGGGCCGGGAGTATGTGGAGCGGCAGCATGCCCCGCCGGTTGTGCTGGAGAAATTCCAGCGGTTTTACGAGGAAGTTGCCGCCCGTGCGGATTTGGCATAGACCG
>CAZMOR010000247.1:0-1764 GCA_964567795.1 uncultured Verrucomicrobiota bacterium | reverse complement strand
CCTCGTCATCACCGTGTTCGGAAATGTCCGAATGGAAGCCGTCGTGGCCGCGGTTGAGAAGTCCTTCGCCGCCCTCCCGGAAGTCGCCGTGCCCGCGTGGCCGGCCCTGCCGGCCGCGCCGCAAAAGCCCGTCCGCGCCGAAAAGCGCCTGCCCTTCAAGCAGACGGTCCTTGTCCGCGCCTGGCCCGGCATCGCCATCGGCGACCCGCGCGAAGACGCCGTTTCCGTGCTCATGGACGCCCTGAGCGGGCTGTCGTCCGACCTGTTCATCGAAGTGCGCGACAAGCGCGGCCTGGCCTACTACACCGGCGCGACCCACTTCAGCGGCCCCGTCGGCGGCCTGTTCATGATCTACGCCGGCACCACCGAGGAAGGCCGCGCCGAGGTGGAGAACCAGATCCAGGTCCAGGTCGACCGCTTGCGCGCCGACGGCCTGCGCGCCGAAGAATTCTCGCGCGCCGTGGAACAGCTCCTGTCCGAGCAGGCCCGCGCGCTCCAGAACAACGCCGGCCTCTCCCAGCAATGCGCGATCGACGAACTCCTCGGCCTCGGCTGGCGCCATGCCTTCGAAACCGCCGAGCGCCTGAAGCACCTCGATGCCGCCGCCGTCCGCGCCGCCGCCGAATCCATCTTCTCCGCCCCCGGCGACGCCACCGCCGTCGTCCTGCCCGACGAAACCCCGTGAGCCGGTCCCTCCTCCAGCGCAAGCGGACCTGGGTCGCCCTCGCGGCGGTCGTCGCCGCCGCGCTGGCCGTCTTCTACTGGCCCGAAATCTCGCGCCTTTGCGCTCGCATCCATTGGGCCGACATCGACCGCGCTGTGCGCGCGGCCGGCCCCTGGGCCCCGCTCCTGTGCATCCTGCTGGATGCCGCCTTCACGGTCTTCAGCCTGCCCACCACGCTGGTCGGCATCCTGATCGCGCTGCTCTTCGGCGTCGGCTGGGGCCTCGTGATCTGCCTGGCCGGCCTCGGCCTCGGCATGGCCGCCACCTTCCTCATCGCGCGCTACCTCGCCCGCGAGTGGCTCGAACGCCGCATCGGCCACACCAAGCTCTACCGCCGCCTCGAGGAAAACATGCGCCGCGAAGGCTGGAAAGTCGTCCTCTTCACGCGCCTGCTGCCCATCAACCCCTTCAGCGTCCTGAACTACGCCTACGGACTGACCGCTATCCCGTTCTGGCAATACCTTCTCGCCTCCGTCATCGGCGTCATCCCCAACGTCCTCGCCCTGCTCTGGACCGCCCGCGCCGCCGGCCAGCTCGCCCGCGGCCAGATGGACTGGCGCATCCTCATCGTTCTCTTCGCCGGCGCCGGCCTCTTCGCCGTCCTGGCGTGGTTGCCCAAGCTCCTGCGCCGCAAAACCCCGCTGGCCGACCTCCCCGCCCCCGACGAGGACGACAGCCCCGGACCCGGCGAAACCGCCGACTGAACCCGCCCCCCCATGCGGGGAATCGCGGCTCATCGGTTTTTCCACACTGTGGAAAACTTTTTTCCATAGTGTGGAAAAATTCCCCAAAGTTTTTCCATTGTATGGAAAAATCGCCGAAAGTTTTTCCATTGTGTGGAAAAATCCCGCGCCGGGGCATGAGCCGCGAGCCCGCCGGACCTCCCCCCGATTTCCCAATTGCGGCAGCCCCCCTTCGCTTGTATCGTGCCTGCGATGAAATCACTGGTCATTCTGGGTTCCGGCCCCGCCGGTCTCACGGCCGCGATCTATGCCGGCCGCGCCGGCCTGAATCCCCTGGTTCTCGACGGTCCCGCCCCC
>CAZMOR010000246.1:0-2872 GCA_964567795.1 uncultured Verrucomicrobiota bacterium | reverse complement strand
GCCGCGCCGTCGGAGAACGCCAGCGGCGCCTGGCGGCGCCGGGCGTAGCGCAGCCAGACCAGCACCGGCACCAGCAGCAGGAGCAGCAGCAGGAGGGGATAACGCAAGGTCATCATGCGCTTTCCTCCTGCACATAGGGCGGCTTGGCCGGCGGCGGTTCCACCGGCATGGTTTCACGGACCAGGCGTTCGGCGGAGTCGAGGGCGTTATGCATGTCGGACGCGCCCGGGGCGTGGCGCGCGAATTTCACGAGGTCGGACTGTTCGAGGAAGCCGGCGACCAGGTCGCGGTGCGCGTCGGACAGCTTCTTGGAGGACAGCGCGTCGCGTATGAATTCCTCGGTGGTGCGTTCCGGGGCGCGCAGGCCGAAGCGGGCCTCGAGATAGCGGCGGACGATGCCGGAAAGCGCGACATAGAACGGCTCGATCTTGAGCGCCTCGATCCAGCCCTTGGCGCGCAGGGCGGCGAGGGCGTCGAGCGCGATCTGGTAGGGCGGCACGGGCGGCGGCAGATGCAGGAACGTGCGCGGCGTGGTCAGGAACTTCCGCAAGGCGAAGAATACGGCGGCCAGCGCGGCCAGGAGGCCCAACGCGATCCAGAGCCAGTGCGACGGCGGGGCCGGCCAGTGCGCCAGGCCGCCCTTAGCGGGCCGGATGTCCTTTTCGCCGGGTTTCAACGAGGACACGACGTCGAGCGAGAGGAACGGATACGCGTTGGTGAGCACGCCCTGGGGCGTGGAAATCAAAATGGAGGCTTTGTCGCCGAGGATGTGGTTGGTGACGGTCATCGACGTCACGCGCAGCTTCTGGACGGTTTGGCTCACGCCATTGGAAAAGGTATGGGTTTCGGTCTTGGCATCGCGGACGATGACGTCCTTGCCGTTGCCGGGGTTGGGGAAGCCGACGGTGGTGCCGGCCGGATGCAGGATGGTCAGGGTGACGTCGACCAGGTCGCCGATGCGGATCTGGTTGGTGGACATCGCCGCGGAAATCGAAACCGACTGGCCGGCGGGCAGCGCGGGGGCTCGCGGCTCGGGCTTGGAGCAGCCGACGAGGATGGCGGCGGCCACGGCCGGAAACGTTTTCCACAGTGTGGAAAACTTTTTTCCACAGTGTGGAAAAATTCCCCAAAGTTTTTCCATTGTGTGGAAAAATCGCGGAAAGTTTTTCCATTGTGTGGAAAAATCTTGAGCCGCGAGCAAGCGCATGGGGGGGCGCGGGTTCACCGGCGTTTCTCCCGGCGGCGGAAGAAGCGCACGAGCTCGCGGTCGTAGCGTTCTCCGGCATTGAGTTCGATGGCATCGGAGCGCGCGCGGGCCAGGGTGCGCAGCAGGGCCTGGCGGCGCTCGGTCTGGCGGGCAAGGAGGGCGCGGCGGGTCGGGGCGTGGGAGGTGTCGAGCACGATGCGCCGGCCGGTTTCGGCGTCCGCGAAGTCCACCAGGCCAACGGCGGGCAGCGCGCTCTCGCGCTTGTCGCCGATGACGACGCTGACGAGGTCGTGGCGGCGGGCGGTGACGCGCAGGACGCGGTCGCAGGGTGGCGCGATGAAGTCGGAGATCAGGAAGGCCACCGAGCGGCGGCGGACGACGTGGTTCAGGAAGCGCAGAGCGGGTTCCAGGTCGGTGCGCGGGGAGGTGGGCCGGGCGTTGAGAATCTCGGAAATCACGCGCAGGACGTGGGTCGGGCCCTTCGCGGGCGGGACGTGCTTTTCAACGCGGTCGGAGAAGAGGATCAGGCCGACGCGGTCATGGTTGGTGATGGCGGAGAAGGCGAGGACGGCGGCGACTTCGGCGGCCAGGTCGCGCTTGAGCTGCGTCGTGGAGCCGAACCGGTTGGAGGCCGAAATATCCACGAGAAGCATGACGGTCAGTTCGCGCTCCTCGGTGAATTTCTTGACGTGGGGGGCGCCGGTGCGGGCGGTGACGTTCCAGTCGATGGACCGGATGTCGTCGCCGGGGACGTATTCGCGGACCTCCTGGAATTCCATGCCCTGGCCCTTGAAGACGGAATGGTAGCGGCCCGCGAAGACATCGTTGACCGAGCGCCGGGTGCGAATCTCGATCCGCCGGATTTTCTTGAGTGTTTCGCGGGGAATCATGGCGAGAACCGGATTTCAGGATTTAATGTTTCAGATGACCAGTTTGAGCAGGAGCAGGATGAAAATGAGGGTGAAGGGGGTCATGGCACCGGCAGTTCGTTGAGCAGGGTGGCAACGATCTTGTCGGCGGTCAGCTCCTCGGCTTCGGCTTCGAAGGAGGGGATGACGCGGTGCCGGAGGACGTCGGGGGCGATGGATTTGACATCCTGGGGCGTGACGTAGCCACGGCCCTGCAGGAACGCGTGGGCCCGGGCGGCGAGCGTGAGGTAGAGCGTGGCGCGCGGGGAGGCGCCGTAGCGGATGTTGTCCTTTAGGGCGTCGAGCTTGTAGGCGGCGGGGTCGCGCGTGGCGAAGACGATGGAGAGGATGTAGTCCTTGATCTTGTCGTCCACATAGATTTCATCGACGACCTGGCGGGCGCGGCGGATGGCGTCGGGTTCGACGACGGGGCGGACGTTATGGACGACTTCGGTGCGCGCATTGGCGTCGAGGATGCGGCGCTCTTCGTCGAGGGAGGGATACTTGATGACGAGCTTGAGCATGAAGCGGTCGACCTGCGCTTCGGGGAGCGGATAGGTGCCTTCCTGCTCGATGGGGTTCTGCGTGGCGAGGACGAGGAACGGATCCGGCAGCCGGAAGGTTTCCTGGCCGATGGTGACCTGGCGTTCCTGCATGGCTTCGAGCAGGGCCGACTGCACCTTGGCCGGCGCGCGGTTGATTTCGTCGGCGAGGATGATGTTGGCGAAGACGGGGCCCTTGCGGGTGCCGAAATCGC
>CAZMOR010000245.1:0-9568 GCA_964567795.1 uncultured Verrucomicrobiota bacterium | reverse complement strand
GGGCGCGGACGCCTACATCGTGAAACCGTTCCGCATGAAGGAACTGATCGCCCGGGTACGGACGGCGCTGCGGCGGCGGCGCGGCCCGCCGCCGGATGCGGAGGCGGTGGTCCAGGTGCGGGACATCGAAATCCATCCGGGCCGGCACGAGGTGAAGGTGGCCGGCGAGCCCGTGGAGATGACGGTGACGGAGCTGCGCATCCTGCACCTGCTGGCGGGCCGGCCGGGGTGGGTGATGACGCGCGACCAGATCGTGGATGCGGTGCGCGGCGAGGATTACGCGGTGACGGACCGGGTGGTGGATTTCCAGATCGTGGGCATTCGCCGGAAGCTGGGGGCGCGGGCGGACTACATCGAAACCGTGCGCGGCGTGGGCTACCGGTTTCGCGGCGAGGAGTGAGCGGCGATGAAGCTGTTCTGGCGGGTTTATCTCTGGTTGTTCGCGGCGGCGATGGTTGCATTCCTGCTCGCCGGGCTGCAGGCCAACCGGACGGTCCGCCGGGTCTACCGGGAGCAGGTGGCGGCCGAGCTGCAGGCGCAGGCCGACTGGATGGCCGGGGAACTGGGCATGAACGCGCGCCTGCCGGCGTATGAGCGGGTGGACGCGCGGTGCAAGGAGGCCGGCCGGGCGGCGCACGTGCGCGTGACCGTAGTGCTGCCGGACGGGCGCGTGGTGGGCGATTCGGATGTCGCGCCGGCAACCATGGAAAACCATGCCAACCGGCCTGAAATCCAGGAAGCCTTGGCCGGGCGGACCGGGAAATCGGAACGGTTCAGCGATACGCTGCGGCGCATGCTGGCCTATCTGGCCGTGCCGGTGTGGCGGGACGGCAAAGTGGTGGCCGCCGTGCGGACTTCGATGCCGCTGGCCAGCATCGACCGCGCGCTGGCGTCGGCCAGCCGCGAGGTGGGGCTGGGCGTGCTGGCGGCCGCAGGGCTCTTCGCGCTGGTGGCGTCGGGCCTGGTGCGGCGGTTCAGCCGGCCGTTGGAGGACATGCGCGTGACGGCCGAACGGATGGCCGGAGGGAATCTGCATACGCGGGTGGAGGTGAAGACCGTCGGCGAGGAAATGCGCGCGCTGGGCCGCGCGCTGAACCGCATGGGCGAACAACTCGGAGCGCGGCTGGATCTGATCACCCAGCGCCGCAACGAACTGAAGGCGGTTTTTTCCAGCATGTCGGAGGGCATGCTGGCCGTGGATGCAGACGACCGGGTGCTGAACCTGAATCCGGCGGCGGCGCTGCTGCTGGGCGTGGCGCCCGAGCAGGCCCGGGGCCGGATGCTGGAGGAGGTTGTCCGCCTTCCGGATCTGCAGAAATTCGTGCGCAAAGTGCGGGCCTCGGGACGGGATGCGGAGGAGGAAATCCTGCTGGCGGACGGCCGCGTACTGCAGTTGCACGGCACAACGCTGGAAGATGCCGCAGGCCGGCGGATCGGCGCGCTGGCGGTGATCAGCGACACGACCAAGCTGAAGCAGCTGGAAAAAATGCGGCAGGATTTCGTGGCGAATGTTTCGCACGAACTGAAGACCCCGATCACGGCGCTGCGCGGTTCGGTGGAGACGCTGTTGGATCCGGAACGGCACGACCGCAGCGACGATGCGCATTTCATCGCGATGATCGGGCGGCAGGTGGAGCGGCTGTGGGCGATCGTGGGGGATCTGCTGAGTTTGTCGCGCCTGGAGCATGATGGTCGCAACGGCCGGATTCCGCTGGAACCGGGACCGGTAGGCGATGTGCTGCGGCGGGCGGCGGGCAACTTTGCGATGGCGGCGGGGGCCAAGCGGATCACGGTTTCCGTGGAATGCCCGCCGGGGCTGATGGCCACGATCAACGCGGCGCTGCTGGAGCAGGCGGTGGGCAACCTGATCGACAATGCGATCAAGTACAGCGGGGAAGGAACGCCGGTCGGGGTGACGGCGGCCGTCAACGGCGAGGGCCTGGCGATCCAGGTGCGGGATATGGGGCCGGGGATCGAGCAACGGCACCTGGCGCGGATTTTCGAGCGGTTCTACCGGGTGGATTCGGCCCGGAGCCGCGCCCTGGGCGGCACGGGGCTTGGGCTGGCGATCGTGAAACACATCGCGCAGGCGCACGGGGGCTCGGTGGGGGTCGAAAGCACGCCCGGCAAGGGCAGCGTGTTCACGATCCGGCTGCCGAAACGCTAGGCGGCACCGGAACGGGGGGCCCGGCGGAACTCTTCCGGAAAACACCCGGCGGCGACTCCGCAACAGGGTTCGGTTAAGCGCTTTAATCTAACCAATTTCTAGCTTCCGGCTCATGGGGTGCCAACCGGGACGGGTTCTGCTGGCGACTGTGAAAATGAAAAGGGCCTTGCGGCCCGCCAACAGAAAGGAACCCAGCAGATGAAATCATGGAAGATTCACGTGGCCGGCGCGATGGTGGCGGCCAGCTTGACCGGATCGGCTTTGGCGCAATCGAATGTTCCGGCGGCTCCGGCCCCGAAGACGTGGGTGGATACGCTGAGTTTCAAGGGCGACCTGCGCTACCGGTACGAAGCCATTCAGGACGAGGCCAAGAAGAATAGCGCCGGCGACACCTTTACCCGCGAGCGCAACCGGATCCGCGCACGGCTTGGAGCAGAAGCCAAGATCGACAATAAGTTAAAGGCCGGCCTGGAACTTTCCACCGGACAGACGGACCCGGTGTCGGGCAACCAGACGTTGGGCGACGGCTTCGGGAAAAAGGAAATGCGGCTGAACCTAGCCTACGCGGATTACAGCTTCTTCGCCGATTCCCGTCCATACGAAGTGCATGCGATCGCGGGCAAGATGAAGAATCCGTTCATCACCATGGGGTCCGACGACCTGGTGTGGGATGCGGATGCCACCCCGGAAGGCCTCGCGGCGAAAGCACAGACCGGCAACGACTTCGCGACGCTGTTTGCAAACGGCGGCTACATGTGGGTGCAGGAGCGGGCGGCCGATGACGACCTGATGCTTCATGCGGGGCAGGCGGCGGCCCGGTTCCAGTTTATCCCGGAAATCAGTCTGACGGCCGGCGCGGCGATCTATGCGTTCCAGAACGTGTCCGGCTACGACGTGTTGGACTGGGAGGCGAAGAACAATCCGTACGGGAACAGTACGCAGGACGGAAGCGTTGTTGACGGGGCCACGAACAAGGCCTGGGCGGAGGAGTACACGCCGGTGGCGTATTTCGCGCAACTCGATGTGTGGGCGCTCGGTAAGCCGGCGACCTTCTTCATCCAGGAGCTGACCAATCCGAAAGCAGACAGCCAGGACCAGGGGCATCTCTATGGCGTCGCGCTGGGCAAGGCCAAGAACCTGCACACGTGGGAAATCGGCTACAGCCATGCGGAACTGCAGAAGGACGCCACGCTGGGCATGCTGACGGATTCGGACCGCTGGGGCGGCGGCACCGACGGCCGGAGCCATCGCATCTACGCCAAATACCAGTTGCTGAAAAACCTGCAGCTGGCGGCGACGTATTTCACCGGCGAGAAGAAGATCTCGGATGCGGCAAAAACGACGGATTACGAACGGCTGCAACTCGATGTGGCGGTTAATTTCTGACATCCGGCGCTCGCGAAAATCTAACAAAAGTATCACGGCCGTCTCACGGCGCCGTGATGAAGTGAAAAGCACAGGGAAGGAAGAGGAACCATGAAGACATTGAAGGCAATGGTGACGGGGATCGCGGCCGTGTTGCTGATAATCGTGACGGCGACGGCTGGCGGCGGCAACGAGATCGTGGTGGATGGGTCCACGACGGTTGGACCGATTGCGAAAGCGTTCGCGGAAACCTACATGGAGAAGCATCCGGAAGTGAACATCACCGTCAGCGAGTCCGGCAGCGGCAACGGGGCGAAGAGCCTGATCAACGCCGCCTGCGATGTGGCGACGATGTCGCGCCCGATGAAAAGCTCCGAAAAGAAGGCGGCGCAGGATGCGGGGGTCCTGCCGATCGAGCACGTGGTGGCAATGGACGGCATTGCGGTGGTGGTGAACAACCGCAATCCAGCCGCCGCCCTGACGATCGAGCAGATCCGCGACATCTACACGGGCAAGATCCGGCGCTGGAGCGAACTGGGCGGACCGGATGAGCCGATCGTGGCGATCAGCCGGGATACGAACAGCGGTACCTATGAGTGCTTCGAGGCGCTGGTGCTGGCCGGGGAGAAAATGGATGCGAAGGTGGAATACACGGGCAGCAACGGCGCCATCCGGCAGCGGGTGATGAGCACCTCCGGCGCCATCGGCTATGTCGGTCTGGCTTTCACCGAAGGCGTCAAGGCGGTGACCGTGAACGGAATCGAAGCCACGCCCGAAACGGTGGTGGGCAAGGAATACCCCATTGCGCGGCCGCTCTACATGTATACGAACGGACGTCCGGCGTCCGGCTCGCCGCTGGCGGAATTCGTCGGCCTGGCGGATACCGCGGAAGGCAAGCAGATCATCGCGGACACCGGTTTCGTGCCGTTGCCCTGACAGAGGAAAGAGATGCCAAGCGGACGGTCGGGAGAGCATTCCGGCCGTCCGGTTCCCGGAGAGGTGGAATGGAAGTCGTGACTGTCAGGAGGCCGGTTTCATCGCTGCTCATAAGTCGCGGCGCCCGCCGCCGGCAGCGTCTGGCGGCGGATCTGGGGCAGTTGTTCCTGCTGGCCGTAACCTCGTTGTCCACGCTGGCGGTGCTGGCGATTTTTTATTTCATCGCCCGGGACGCGATTCCCTTCTTCCAGCTGGAGGGATTCAAGGAATTTTTCACAAGCATGCGGTGGTATCCATCGGCGGCGGAGCCGGAGTTCGGGGCGCTGGCGATATTCCTTGGAAGCGGATGGGTCACGCTGGGGGCGGTGCTGGTGGCGGTGCCGCTGGGCATCGCCGCGGCCATGTGCCTGAGCGACGTCCTGCCGTTCGGGGCGCGGCAGGTGGTCAAGCCCATGGTCGAAATGCTCGCGGCGATCCCCTCGGTGGCGTACGGCTTTTTCGCGCTGGTGGTGCTGGCGCCGCTGCTGCAACGCAGCGGCGGCCCGGTGCTGGCGGCGGCGGCCTGGATCATCGGGGCGCCGGTGGCGGCGCTGCTGACGTTCATCCTGGCCGATTGGGGGACCGACCGGTTTCCGGCACCAACCCGGAAAACGGTCCGGTTGGGATTGCTCCTGGTTCTGGGAACTGCGGCGGCGATTGGATTGTGGGCGGCGTCCCGCTCGCTGGCCGGCCTGCAAATTGCGAGCGGCACCAACGCCCTGAACGTCTCGCTGGTGATGGGAATCATGGCGCTGCCGACGGTAGTCAGCGTGTCGGAGGATGCGCTGCAGGCGGCGGGCCGGGAACTGCGCGAGGGCAGCTATGCACTGGGGGCGACGCGCGCCGAGACGATGCTGCGGACCATCCTGCCGGCGGCGCGCAGCGGTATTCTTGCGGCGGTGATCCTGGGCGTGATGCGGGCGATCGGGGAAACCATGGTGGTCTGGATGGCCTCCGGCAACGCGGCGCAAATCCCGCACCCGTGGTACAACGGGCTGGAGCCGGTGCGCACGCTGACCGCGACCATCGCCGGCGACATGGGCGAAGCGGACCATGTGACGGGCTCCGCGCGCTATCACGTGCTGTTTGCCATGGCGCTGTGCCTGCTGACGTTCTCGTTCCTCTGCAACCTGACCAGCGAATGGGTGCTGCACCGGTCGCGCCGGAAGGCGGGAGGGTGAGCGCGTGAACCTGCAAACGCGCAAAATTCTGGACCGCTCGTTTGCCGGGGCGGGCCTGCTGGCCATCGCCTGGCTGGCGGCCGCGCTGCTGGTCCTGCTGGCGCCGATGACGGTGCGGGGGCTCCGGGCGGTATGCTTCCAGGGCACGATTGAGCACCGGCGGTTCCTGCTGGAGAAATTCGAACGCGGCAACCGGCCGGCCGTGGAAGCCGAAATCCGCGCCGCAGATGCCGCGCGCGCACCGGTCTGGGACCTGCTGGCCGGGTTTGACCGGCAACTGGCGGAGGGAGATGCCGCGCGGCGGGCGAAATACCGGCTGCCGCTGAAGGAATTGCGGGAAGCGCTGCATTTTCTGCTGGGGCCGGAGCCCGGCAAACCGCGGCCGCCGTTGCTCCGGGACCAATTCGGACAGACGCGGCTGGATCTGGCGCAACGGGGGTTGGACCGGGTGCTGTGGCGGGAAGAATGGGATTACTCGGATCCGGCGTAAGGCGGCGTGCGCCGGTTGAAGTCCCGGGCCGACGATTTTGCCGGCACACCACTGGCGGAAATGTTCCCATACGTGAAACAGAATCTGAACGCGATGTTGCTGCCGCGCCGGACGTTCTACTGGGGGTTCTGGACGGACGAGTCGTTCGATGCGCATTTCTTCGGCGGCATCTGGCCGGAAATCCTGGGAACCTTCTATCTGGCCATCGGCACGCTGCTGCTGGCGGTGCCCATGGGGGTGATCGCGGCGATCTACCTGACGGAATACGCGCGCGAAAACCGCCTGCTGACGGTCCTGCGCACGTGCAACAACACGCTGGCGGGGGTGCCGAGTGTCGTGTTCGGCCTGTTCGGACTGGCATTTTTCATCAATACCGCCCACGTGTCGCCGTCGAAGAGCGTGCTGGCGGGATCACTGACCCTGGCCCTGATGATCCTGCCGACGGTGATCCGAGCGTCGGAGGAGGCGATCAAGTCCGTGCCGCGGACGTACAAGGAAGCGGCGCTGAGCCTCGGCGCGGGGCGCTGGCACACGGTGTGGAGCGCGGTGCTGCCGGCGGCGCTGCCGGGCATCCTGACCGGCATTGTGATCAGCATGGGCCGGGCGGCGGGGGAGACGGCGCCCATCATCTTCACCGCGGCGGTGAGCGTAGGCAAGCCGCTGGCGCTCTGGCAGACCCTGACGCAGCCGACCCCGGCGCTCTCGTGGAACATCTACAACCTGGCCACGGAGCACGAGGCGGCGGACCTGGTGCGGCACGTTCAGTACGGGCTGGTGCTGACGCTGGTGGGACTGGTGCTGCTGCTCAACCTGGCGGCGATCATCCTGCGGGCGCGCATCACCCGGAAATTGCGGAACTAGAAGGAGAAAATGCATGCGACTGGAAACCAATGGATTCGGAAGCAGCCCGGCCGCCACCGCCGTGGCCATGGATGCCGTGGCCGGCGGGAATGAAGTTGTTTCCGTGGAAGCGACGCAATTTTCGGTGTTTTATCGGGACAAGGAAGCCGTGAAGAAGGCCAGCCTGCAGATTCCCGCGGGCCAGGTGACCGCGATCATCGGGCCCAGCGGCTGTGGCAAGAGCACGCTGCTGCGGGCGATCAACCGGATGAACGACCTGGTGCCGGGTTGCCGGACCGACGGCCAGTTGCGGCTGCACGGGCAAGATGTGTACCACCCGGACCTGGATGTGGTGGCATTGCGGCGCCGGGTGGGGATGGTGTTTCAGAAGCCGAATCCGTTCCCGAAGTCGGTGTTCGACAATGTCGCCTACGGGCCCCGGCTGCACGGACGGCCCCGTCGGAGTGAACTGGAGGACATCGTGGAACAGAGCCTGACGGCGGCTTCCCTGTGGGACGAGGTGAAGGACCGGCTCAAGGAAAATGCGCTGGGGCTGTCGGGCGGGCAGCAGCAGCGGCTCTGCATTGCGCGCGCGCTGGCGGTGGATCCGGAGATCCTGCTGATGGACGAGCCCACCTCGGCGCTGGATCCGCGGGCGACGCTGCGGATCGAGGATTTGATCGACGAGTTGCGCGGCCGCTACACGATCATTGTGGTGACCCACAACATGCAGCAGGCCGCGCGGGTGTCGGACCTGACCGCCTTCATGTACGAAGGCGTGCTGGTTGAGTTCGGGGCGACCCAGAAACTGTTCACCCAGCCGCAGGAAAAGCAGACCGAGGACTACATCACCGGCCGGTTTGGATAAGTGGAGGCGGAACATGAGAGTGCATTTACAGCGGGACATCGAAAAGTTGAAACGGCGGTTGCTGGCCTTGGGCACGGAGGTCGAGGAAGACGTGCACCTGGCGGTGCGCGCGCTGGTGGACCGGGATGAAGACCTGGCGCGGCAGGTGATGGTGCGGGAGACGCAGACCAATACCATGGAGGTTGATGTCGAGGAGGACTGCCTGAAAATTCTCGCCTTGCACCAGCCGGTGGCGGGTGATTTGCGCCAGATCATCGCCGCGCTGAAGATCGACCGCGACCTGGAGCGGATCGGGGACCTGGCGGCGCACATCGCCGAGCGCAGCCTGACGTTGAACACCCTGCCGGCGCTGAACATACCCTTCCGCCTCGATGAAATGGGCATGAAGGTCCTGGGCATGCTGAAGCAGGCGCTGGATGCGTTCACCCGTCTGGATACGGCCGCCGCGCGCGAAGTCTGCATGCTGGACGGCGAGATCAACGCCATCAAACGACACACGTTCCGGCAGGTGCGGGAGGGGGTGATGGAAGCGCCGGTGCTGTTCGACGCTTTGATGCAGATCCTGCACATCGCGCGACATCTGGAACGCATCGCAGACCATGCCACCAATATCGCCGAAGACCTGATCTACATGGTGGAGGGCCGGATCGTGCGTCATACACCCGAGGTGGCGACGCCACCCATGCCCGATGAATAACAAGGCGGGGAGGGGAGTGAAGAAAATGAAAAAAGCAGATCGGACCAACGTCCGAGCAACCGCGCCGCTGCGCGCCGCGGAGTTATTGCTGCGCTTGGCGAAGAAAAAACACCAGGCCGCGTGCCGGCAAATCCGGGTCAGCCATGCCCGGCTCAAAGCCGTCCGCAAGGCGCATAAACGAGCCAAGAAAACGGCCCGCTTGGCCAAGCGTCGCCGGAATGCGGCCCGCAAGGCCTGGAAAGAGGCCCGGCGGAGAGTAAAACGGCATGCCGCAAGCACCCGCAGGTGAGAGGAGGATTGATGGCTGCGAATCTGCGGTCAAAATCCTGCGCGCGGCTGATTGATTTTCGCGCGCGGGTCGGGTAGGTTGGCAACCTTTATGAGTGCGAAAAGGAAAATAGCGGTTCTGGTGGGCGATGGCATGGGCGACGAGCCGGTGGCGGTGCTGGGCGGGAAGACCCCGTTGCAGGCGGCCGACATTGCGACAATCCGCCGCGTCGCCGGGCTGGGCCGCGTCCAACTTGTGCATACCGTGCCCGACGGCATGTCCCCCGGCAGCGACGTGGCGAACATGGGTCTCCTCGGCTACAACGCGAAGGAAAACTACACCGGCCGGGCGGCGATCGAGGCCGCCGGCGCGCGCCTGCCGCTGGACCCCGCCGACGTGGCCTACCGCACCAACCTGGTCACCATCGAAGACGGCAAGATGCTGGATTATTCGGCGGGCGACATCTCCAGCGAAGAGGCGCACCACCTGATCGCCGCGCTGAATTCGGCCGCCGGGCGCACCGGCTTGCGGTTTCACGGCGGCGTGAGCTACCGCCATCTGCTGATTTGGCGCAACGGCCCCGCCGAACTGGTCTTGGTGCCGCCGCACGAGATTTCCGGAAAGCCCGTCGCGAATTTCCTGCCGAAGGGGCCGCGCGCGGAGGAATTCCTGGCGCTGATGGACCTGTCGCGGCACATTTTCGCGGAGCATCCGGTG
>CAZMOR010000244.1:0-8146 GCA_964567795.1 uncultured Verrucomicrobiota bacterium | reverse complement strand
CAAAGCGCTGTACAGGTCGTGGGTCACGACGACGCTCGTCACGCCCAACCGCCGCCGCAGGTCGTCGATCAGCAGGTCGATCTGCCGCGAAATCACCGGATCCAGCCCCGACGTGGGCTCGTCGTAGAGGATGATCTCGGGCTGCGTCACGATCGCCCGCGCCAGCCCCACGCGCTTGCGCATGCCGCCGGAGATGTCCGCCGGCATCTTGTCGCCCGCGCCCTCCAGCCCGACCAGCTCCAGCTTCTCCGCCGCCAGCCGGCGGATCTCGGCCTCCGGCAGCTGGCGCGTCTGCCGCAGCGGCAGGCACACATTGTCCATCACGTTCAGCCACTGCAGCAGCGCCGCCCCCTGGAACAGCACGCCGAACCGCCGCAGGATCTTCTCCAGCCCGGCGCCCTCGGCCTCGCTCACGCACTCGTCCCCGATCCACACCCGCCCCGACTCCGGCGTCAGCAGCCGGACCATGTGCCGCAGGCTCACGCTCTTGCCCGCGCCCGACAGCCCCACGATCACGAACGTTTCGCCCTGCTCGATCTCGTAGCTGACGTCGTCCAGCACCGTTTTGCGCCCGAAGCGCTTGGTCACCTGTTCAAACCGGATCATCGGTAGGCCAGCCTCGTCACGAAATAGCCCAGCGTCAGGATCAGCAGGAACGACACCACCACCGTCCGCCGCGTCGCCCGCCCCACCCCCACCGCCCCTTCCGTCGTCGTGAACCCCTGGTAGCACGACACGCAGACAATGATCAGCCCGAAAAGGAATGCCTTGAACAGCCCCACGTACAGGTCCTTGTTGTGCGTGTAGCGGAACGCCCCGTCGAAATACGATTCGTACGACACCCCCAGCATCGTCGCCCCCACCACCGACCCGCCGAACAGCCCGATCATGTTCATGTACAGCGCCAGCATCGGCGTCATCACCGCCAGCGCGACCAGCCGCGGCATCATCAGGTAGCGCAGCGGATCCACGCCCATCACGTCCAGCGCCGCGATCTCCTCCGACACCGTCATCGTCCCCATCTGCGCCGCAATCGCCGAGCCCACGCTCGCCGCGATCACCAGCCCCGTCATGAACGGCCCCATCTCCCGCAGCATCGCGTTGCACACCAGCGTGCCGATCGTCCATTCCTGTCCGAACGTCCGCAGCGCCAGCCCCAGCTGCAGCGCCAGGATCATCCCGGTGAACAGCCCCACCACCGTCACCACGCCCAGACTTTTAACCCCGACGGTGTAGCACTGCTGCATCACGTCCGCACGGTTCTTGCGCGACAGCACGAACGGCAGGTAGCGGATCGACCCGGTCAGCATCATCAGCGCCCGCCCGCTGCCCTGGCACGCCCCGATCACGCGCCGCCCCAGCGCCGCAATCGTGTTGACCGGCGGATCGAAATTCTGTGGCTCGCGGGTAATCATGGCTGGGGTTCTTCCGGCGCCGCGGCCCCGGCCGGTTTCAGGGAAATCCGGCCCAGCCACAGCACGCGCATTTGACGATTTGTAGCCGTTCGGTCGTAGGCAAGCAATCCTTTCAGCACGGACCACCGCCGGGCGGCATCCCCGCCGGTCCGCTCATGCTGCCACAGCGGGAACAGCGAAAAGGCCCGGGCCCCCTCCACCCGCCGCGTCTGCCGGTACAAGCCCCACAGCACGTCCAGGTCGCTGTCCGTTCCCCGCACGCGGTAGTCCAGCACCGTCCACAGCGGCGCCCAGCTGCGCTCCACCGCCGGTGGCTGCCCCGCCGGCCACAGGTCCAGCAGCCGCAGGCGGTAGCTCGCCTCGCTCAAGTCGTATTGCCGCGAATACAGCGGCCACAACTTTGTGCGGTTGGCGATCACCGCCCCCGGCGCCGCCGGTTTTTCGGACGCCGGCGCCGGCTTCAGCCGCGGACCCGCCATCACGCCGAACAGCCCGCCCGCGGGCTTGCCCGTCGCCGCCGCGGGATTCTCCGTCTGCGTCACGTTGTTGTAGAACGGAATCACGCTCCAGCGGTTCAGTTTCCGGCGGCCCCAGTCGTTCTGCTCGTGGATGATCAGCGGCCAGATCCAGTAGCGCCGCTCCAGCGCCCCGTCCTTCCGGAAGCCGTAGAACGGCCAGCAGTACAGCTTTTCCCGCACGCCCGTCACGCGCACGAAAAACGGCCACAGGATGACCGTGCGCTCCAATTGCTCGCTGCGGATGTGCTGGAAGAACGGCGGCAGGAACATCCAGCCCTGCTGGCTGTTCAGGTTCACGCGCCCGCACAACGGGAACAGGATCCATGCCGTGCCGTTGGCCTTGGGATGCGTGTAGTGCGCGTAGGTCCAGATGGGCCACAGGATCGCCGTCTTTTCGTACTGCGGCACGTTCTTCGTCCAGGAATAGAACGGGAACACCCGCCGCCCTTCCAGGTGGTGGTCCGGCGTCGTCGTCCGGGAAAAGATCGGCCACAGCACGTCCGTCGTCTTCACGTCGTGGATCTGGCTCTGGATCCACAGCGGCCACAGCACGAACCGCACGCGGTCTTTCGTCAGGAGATTGCAGATCTTGCCGCCCGCCGGGAACAGCGCCGCATACGGCTCGCCTTCCCGGCTGCGCCCGTGGAACCACACCGGCAGCGCCCAAAAACGGTACGGCGACTGCGGATTCGTCCGGTCCGCGTCCAGGAACCACGCCAGCAGCACCCGCCAGGATTTTTCCGGCCCGAACGTCTTGCCCGACGCCACCGGCCAGAGGCAATCCCACGAGGTTTTACCCGCCGCCGGATCCGCCGCCCGCGCCCACAGCGGCCGCGGCAGCGCCGTCAGCGTCTGGCCGCCGGGCCCCTCCGCCTGCTCCCAGAACGGTCCCGCCGCGCGGAACCGCGCGTTGCCGTCGCTGTCGTCCAGCCACGAGGCCAGCGGGCCCCAGTCGTTCTCCACGACCCACGGCGCGGGCGCCGGGGCATTTGTCGCCGGCACCGCCGGCTCACCGGCCCAGGCCGGCAGGGCCGCGCACGCCGCTGCCAGGCCGGTTTTCCACACTGTGGAAAAAAGTTTTCCACACTGTGGAAAAACCGGGGCGGATTTTTCCACACAATGGAAAAACTTTCGCCGGATTTTCCACACAATGGAAAAACTTTCACTCACATCAGCAACCGGCCCTTCCCCGCCGGGCCGACGAACTTCCCGCCGCGCACCATGATCTCCCCGCGCACCGTCACCACCTCCGGCGCGCCCTGTACCGCGAAACCCTCGTACGGATTGTAGTCCGTGTCCAGGCTTTGCGTCTTCACCGAAATCGTCCGCTTCACGCTGGGATCCCACACCACGAGGTCCGCGTCGAAGCCCGGCGCCACCGTGCCCTTGCGGCCCCACAGCCCGAAGATCTTCGCCGGATTCTCCGCCGCCACCGCCACGAACCGCTCGAGCGAAAGCTTCCCGCCGACCACGCCCGCGGTGTAGGCCAGCGCCACGCGCTCCTCCACCCCCGCGATGCCGTTCGGGATCTTCGTGAAATCGCCCCGGCCCATCGTCTTCTGCCCGTTGAAATCGAACGGGCAGTGGTCCGTGCCCAGCGTGTCGATCCGGCCGTCCGCCAGGCCCGCCCACAACGCGGCCTGGTTGCTCTGCTCCCGCAGCGGCGGCGACAAAATCCACTTTGCGCCTTCGAAATCCGGCCGCTCGGCGTACGTTTTGTCCAGCGTCAGGTACTGAATCATCGTCTCGATGTAGAGGTGCTCCAGCTTCCCGCGGAACCGGTCGGCCATCGAGAGCGCCTCGGCGCAGCTCAGGTGCACCACGTAGGCCTTCGCCCCGGCTGCCGCCGCGAACGTCAGGAACTTGCACGTGCCCTCGGCCTCGATCATCGGCGGCCGGCTCGGTTCATGCCACTCCGGGCCCGTCTTGCCTTCGGCCAGCAGCTTCTTCTGCAGCGCCGGGATCAGGTCCGCGTTCTCGCAATGGGCCATCACCACCAGGTCGTTCGCCGCCGCGAACTGCAGCACCCGGAACAAATCCTCGTCCGGAATCGCCAGCGCCGGCTTGTACGCCAGGTAGATCTTCAGCGACTTCAGCCCCTTCGCCACCAGCCGCTCGAGCTGCTTCTGCAACTCCGCGTCGTAGCGCCGCACCATCAGGTGCAGGCCCACGTCGCACGCCGCCTGCCCCGCGATCTGCGCCTCCCACGCGCTCCACGCCTCGTCGAAATCCTTCTCCCGCCCCGCCCCCGCGAAATCCATGAGGCACGTCGTCCCGCCCAGCAGCGCCGCCCGCGTGCAGTTGGCGAAGTTCGATTTCGCCGTCACGTTCACCAGCGGCAGGTACGCATGCACGTGCGGATCGATGAACCCCGGAAACACCAGCTTCCCCGCTGCCTCGACCACCACCGCCCCCGGCGGCGGCGTCAGTCCCGCCTCGACCTTGGAAATCTTCTCCCCCTCGCACCACACATCCGCCCGGCGGCGCCCCTGCGCCGTCACCACCTCGCCCCCGCGGATCAACAGGCCCATGGACAACCTCTTACTTCTTCAACACCTTGACGATCCGGTTCTGCGCGTCCACCTTCACCACGGTCGCCTTGAACTTCCGCGCTTCGGCGTCCTCGAGCACCGCGTAGGCCGCCACGATGATCGTGTCGCCCTTGTACGCCAGCCGCGCCGCCGGCCCGTTCAGCATCATTTGGCCCGTGCCCCGCTTGCCGAGGATCGCGTAGGTGATCAGCCGCTCGCCGTTCTGCAGGTTCAGGACCTGGACCTGTTCGCCGGGCAGGATGTCCGCCGCCTCCAGCAGGACCGGATCGATGGCGATGCTCCCCTCGTAGTCGAGTTCGAGCCCCGTCACCGTCGCACGGTGGATTTTCGATTTCAGCATGATCCGTTGCATGTCCGGTCCTTTCCAATGGAAAACCTTACTTTATCCCAACTCCCCCCGCCACTTCAAGAACCGAGAAATCCGCCCCCCATGCGGGGGCTCGCGGCTCATGCCAGCGGCCGGCCGTCGGCATCGAACCGCGGCGCGGCAACCACGGCGGGATGCAGGTAGATCGGCTGCACCTCCTCGCTCGCGCCCCCCGCGAAAAAGAGCCGCCCCACCCATTCCGCCTGCGGCGCGCGCCCGGCATCCACCCAATGCGCCTCCGGCCATTCCCGGCCCCGCGCCTCCGCCGGCAGCAGCTTCCATTCGCCCGCCTGCCGCACCAGGTGCTTTTCGTCGCGCTCGAACCGCCCCGCCCAGATCGTGCCCCGCCGCGCATCGCCCGCCACGACGACCTGTGCCAGCTCCGGCCGCGCCGCGAAAATCTCCGCGGCCAGCGCCGCGCCGCTCGATACCGTCCAGACGGTTTTCTTCTCCGGCAGCGCCCAGCCGTTGGCCGCCGTCACGCTCACCCGCAGCCCCGTGTACGACCCCGGCCCGCACCCGACCGCGAACGCGCCGAGATCCGCAAAACTCCAGCCCGCCTTCTGCAGCAGGCCCGCCACGGCGTCGAACAGCCCCTGGCTGCGCCGCTGGCTCGCATCCACCGGCAGCGCGGCCGCCAAACGGCCGTCTTCCAGCAGCGCCAGGCTGGCGGTCTCGGTCGAAAATTCCAGGGCCAGGAGTTTCATGTCCGTCCAAAATGCCAGTTTTCCACACTATGGAAAACTTTTTTCCACAGTGTGGAAAAATCGGCCAAAGTTTTTCCATTGTATGGAAAATTCCGTGAAAGTTTTTCCATTGTGTGGAAAAACCGGGTTCCGGATATGAGCCGCGAGCCCCCGCATGGGGGGAAGCGGGTCAGAACCGCAGGTGCCAGCCGCGGGGTTCGGTCAGCACGACCGTGGCGTTGGTTCCGGCGGGAAAGCCGATCGACCGGTGGCGGCGGATGTAGTCGATGACCATGTCGCGCACGGCGCCGTCCGCCATTTCGAGGCGGCAGTTGGGCGAGGCCACCGCCTTCACGATCGCCGGGAAGCGGCCGCCGCCGCCCGCGAGATGGTAGCTGTTCAGCGCGACCTTGAGCCGCCGCTTGCCGTTGATGGCGCTGCCGTCGGCCGCGCGCAGGTTGCGGATGCGCCGCCCTTCCGGCGCGTTGGGATGCACCTCGTACTGCAGCCCCCAGGCGCCGAAATACCGGTCCGTGCCCAGGTAGGTTGCGCTTTCCTCCATGATCTCCCGGATTTCACCGAGGGTCAGCCACAGGCAGCCGGCCGTGTTCTCGAACGGCACGATCCGCCAGACATCCGCCACGCGGATCTCGCCCGCCCAGAGGCTTTCATCCGACAGCGTGTCGTGCAGCACCACCTCGGCGCCCGTCTTCTCCGCGATGGCCGCGCACAGCAGCTGCTGGATCGGGCACAGGCCGGGAACAGCCACCGAAAATTCCATGTTGGTCTTGGCCGTGCCCACCACGGTGGCCAGCCACTCGTCGGCCTTGGCCTGGTCGGGGGCCACCTGCGCGGCGATGTCCGCATCCGGCCGGACCCGGCCGGTCACGGGCAGGAATTCGAACTTCTTGTCCACGACGGCGCCGGCCACGGTGTCGTAGGCCAAGTCGACCCGCAGCACGCCGGAGGCGTAGCTGTCGGCCTGGCCGTAGTCCACCTTGCCCACCCGCTGGCCGGAAACCTGGGCGTGGAGATGGCCGCCCAGCACCAAATCGAACTCGCCGAAACGCTGGCCGATGGCGTTGAGCTGGTTGGCCACGTCGTCCTCCACCAGCAGGCCCTGGTGCACCAGCAGGATCAGGACCTGCGGCTGCTCCGCGCGCACCTGCGGCAGGATGTTTTCGAGCGCGCGGCGCGAATCCAGGAACTGCAGGTCGTGCTCCACCACCCCCCGCGTCCAGTTGGGAATGTTCGGTGTCGTGAGCCCGACGATCGCGACTTTCACGCCGTCGAGCTCCTTGATCAGGTACGGCTGGATGCGGCGAAAGGCGGCGGGCGCCTCCGGCCCCGCCTGCAGGTTGGCCACCAGCGGCGGGGCGGCCATGCGGCCGAGGAAGCCGGCCAGCGTGTCCACGCCCCAGTCGAATTCGTGGTTGCCGATCGTGAAGGCATCGTAGCCCATGGCGTTCATGGCCGTCGCCATGACGCCCCCGCGGCTCAGATAGCTCACGGCGGACCCCTGGAAAATATCGCCGCAATCCAGCAGAAGCGTGTTCGGATTCTCCGCGCGCACCTGGCGGACCAGCGTGGCGCACTGCAGCAGGGAACCGCCGCCGCGCCCGCCGGCCTCGACGTTCAGCGTCCCGTGCAGGTCGCTGGTGTTCAACACGGTCAGGTTGACGACGCGGGCGGAACCCGGCCCCGCGGCCAGCAGCAGCGCCGTGAAAACAAAAAACCTGCGGGCCCGGGCGCGCAGGTTCCCGAATGCCGCCCCCCCGCCGTTCATCCCGCCTCGTCCAGCGGCTTGGCGGGCCGCGCCGCCTCCAGGATGCTCTCGTGGCCGCGCACCACCTTGTCGCTGATCACGTAGCGGTCGCCATGCTTGCGGCGCGGGGCTTCGTACATCGCATCGAGCATGATGTTCTCCAGCAGTGCCCGCAGTCCGCGCGCGCCGGTCTCCCGGCGCACGGCCTCCCGCGCCAGTTCGCGCAGCGCAGCCGGCGTGAATTCCAGCTCCACGCCTTCCATCCCCAGCAGCTTCTGGTACTGCCGGATCATCGCGTTCTTCGGCTCGGTCAGGATGCGGACCAGGTCGTCCTCCGTCAGCGCCTCGAGCGCGGCCACCACCGGCAGGCGCCCCACGAACTCCGGAATCAGGCCGAACTTCACCAGGTCCTCCGGCTCCACCGCCGGCAGGACGGGATTGGCCTTCGGCTTCCGCCGCTGCTCGGTCTCGCTGTCGAACCCGATCACGCCCTTGCCCACCCGGCGCTTGACGATGTCGTCGAGCCCGACGAACGCGCCGCCGCAGATGAACAGGATGTTCTCCGTGTTGATCTGGATCATCTCCTGCTGGGGATGCTTGCGGCCGCCCTGCGGCGGCACGCTGGAAATGGTGCCTTCGAGGATCTTCAGCAGGCCCTGCTGCACGCCCTCGCCCGACACGTCGCGGGTGATGGACACGTTTTCCATCCGGCGCGCGATCTTGTCGATCTCGTCGATGTAGACGATGCCCAGTTCGGCGCGCGGCACGTCGCCGTCCGCGGCGCGGATCAGGCGCAGCAGGACGTTCTCCACGTCCTCGCCGACGTAGCCGGCCTCGGTGATG
>CAZMOR010000243.1:0-8049 GCA_964567795.1 uncultured Verrucomicrobiota bacterium | reverse complement strand
CGTCCGCGACGGCGTGGACGGCTTCCTGTTCACGCCCGACGACGAAGCCTCGTTCATCGGCGCGCTGGAACGGGTGGTGGCGGATCCGGCGGCCGCCGCCCGGATCGGCCGGGCCGGCCTGGCCCGCGGGGAGGAATGCTTCGATCCGCGCCGCGCCGTGGAGACCTACCGGAAACTGATCGCCGGCCTGGCGGCGTTGCCGGCTTCCTCCGGCTAGGGCCGGACGGAATTCAGGACGCCGCAGAGCCAGCGGATGCGGTCGGCTTCGAGCGTCGGGTAGTTGCCGATGTAGAAACCATGGAAGTGGATGTGGTCGATGACGGGGAAGCGGCGGGGGATGTCGGCCTTGGGCGGGGCGAGGCCGGCGTGGTAGGGCTGGCGGAGCTGGTTGCCGCCGCCGGCGTTGCCGCGGCGGTGCTCGATGCCGTTGGCGTCCATGAGGGCCATGAGCCGGTCGCGGAGGGCGTCGTCGGCCTGGTTGAGGACGAGGGGGAAGGCATAATTGACGGAGCCTTCGACGAGGTAGTCGGTCCAGTAGAGTTTCGGATCGATGAGGGAGAGGAAGAGCTTGAAGTTCTCGGTGCGGCGCCGGTTGTTGGCGTCGAGGCGCCGGAGTTGGGAGCGGCCAATGACGGCGTTGATTTCGGTGCTGCGGAAGTTGCCGGTAGGCCAGGCGAAGATGAACTTGGGGTTGAGGTCGGGGGCGGCGTCCTCCCACTTCTTGCGGAAGGCGGGGGAGTCGGATTCGCGCACCATGCCGTGGGAGCGGAGCATGCGGCAGGCCTGGTAGAAGTTTTCATCGTTGGTGCAGATCATGCCGCCTTCGATGGTGCTCATGTGGTGGGCGAAGTAGAAGGAGAAGTTGGCGGCGAGGCCGAACGAGCCGGCTTTCCTTCCGTGATGGGTCGCGCCGTGGGATTCGCAGACGTCCTCGATGAGCGGGATGTTGTGTTTCTGCAGCTCGGCGAGGAGGGCGTCGTCGAGGCCGTCGAAGCCCTGGCAGTGGGTGAGGAAGACGGCGCGGGTGTTCGGGTTCAGCGCGGCGACGACCTGCCGCGGGTCCATGGCCAGCGTGCGCGGGTTGACGTCCATGAAGACGGGTTTGTGGCCGGCGGCGAGGACGGAGGAGATGTCGGAGACCCAGGTGAGGGTGGGGACGATGATTTCGCCGGGGCCGTAGAGGTGGCGGATGGCGGCCATGGTGATGAAGTTGGCGGAGGCGCCGGAATTGACGAAGACGCTGCGGCGCACGCCGAGCCACTGCGACCATTCCTGCTCGAAGGCACGGACGTTGGAGGACTGGGTGAGGATCGGGTCGCCCTGCAGGAATTCGATGACGGCGGCGCGGTCCGCGGCCGTGATGTTGTTTTCCATCAGGGGCAGCTTGAAGGTCATGGCACGGTTTCCAGGGGGATGGGGTTCGAGAAGATGATCTGGGAGCCGGAGTGGTCGAGGTCGAAGGGCACGTGGAGGAGGTGGGCGAGGGCCTGACGGACGGCGGCCTGGCGGTCGGGTTCGACGTAGAGGAGGAGGAAGCCGCCGCCGCAGGCGCCGGTGATCTTGCCGCCGAGGGCGCCGGCCTTGCGGGCGGCGGCATACATGGCATCGATTTCGGGGGAGCTGACGCGGGAGCTGAGGGACCGCTTGAGGAGCCAGCCTTCATGGAGGAGGCGGCCGAAGTCGGCGAGGTCGCGGTTGTCGGTCAGGATATGCAGGCCCTGGTTGACCATGGCGGCCATTTCGGTGAGCTCCTTGTTCTTTTTCGGAACGTTCTGGAGCTGCTCGGCGACGACTTCGGAGGAGTAGCGGGAGAAGCCGGTGAAGAAGAGGAGGAGCGAGTCCTGGAAGGCCTTCATGCGTTCGGCGGGGAGCGGGACGGGGTTGACGGCGATGGAGTCGTCGGGGGCGAAGCGGATCTGGTTGAGGCCGCCGAAGGCCGCGCTGACCTGGTCCTGCGAGCCGACGCGGTCGCCGCAGCGGTCGCGTTCGACGTGGATGGCTTCCTGGGCGAGCTGCATCTTGGAGCGGAACTCGCCGCGGAGGGCGTGGAGGGCGTGAAGCAGGCCGACGGTGAAGGAGGAGGAGGTGCCGAGGCCGGTCATCTTGGGCAGATCGCCGTCGTGGTGGATTTCGATGCCGTCGCGGATGCCGAGATCGAGGAGGCATTCGCGGACGGCGGGATGCTGGATGTCCTCGACGTTCTGGATGTCCTCGATGATGGAATAGACGATGCGGGACTTGTGGGCGAAGAAGGGGGGGAGCCAGCGGCAGGTGATGTAGCAGTAGCGGGCGATGGCCGCGGCGAGGACGGCCCCGCCGTGTTCGCGGTACCAGGCGGGATAGTCGGTGCCGCCGCCGAAAAACGAGACGCGATAGGGCGTGCGCGAAATGATCATGCCGGCATCCGCGGGGTCTGGTTCTGGAACGAAAAAAGGTTCATTTGTTCAACGCGATGGAGCATAGTAAGGACTGGCGAGGTGAAAATGAAGCAAATTTGGCGGTTCATGGCGGTGGCGGGCCTGTTGGTCGCGCTGGCGGGGTGCGGCGGACAGCCCGCGGGGGCGCCGGTGACGGTGGCGACGTTGACGGAACATCTGGCGGATCCGCTGTGGCTGGCGCGGCTGGACCAGCCGGACACGGTTTTGCATTCGTCCTACGACCGCACGGGGGGCAACGACGATTTCGGGACGTTCGTGCGCGACAGCCGGGACGCGGGCTGGAAGGTGATCGCGGACCTGAAGGGGCCGGGCTACGTCTCGCGCGTGTGGTTCACGGGCGCGAAGGACGGTGCGCCGCACCGGTTCCGCTTTTATTTCGACGGGGAGGAGAAGCCGCGGCTGGAGGGGGACATCAAGGTGCTGTTCGGCGGAAAAATGGCGCCGTTCCTGGCGCCGCTGGCGGAATATAACAACTATTGCTGGTATTCGTTCGTGCCCATGCCGTACGCCAAGGGCCTGCGCATCGAATGCGAGCAGGGGCCGCCGGATGCCAACGGCGCGCCGCGCAAGGTGTATTACCAGGTGTCCGAGTCGCCGCTGCCGCGCCGGACGCCGGTGGAGACCTTTGCGTGGCCGCTGCCGGAACGGGATGCGGCGGCGCTGGACAAGGTCCGGGCCATCTGGACGGCCCGGAAGCTGCCGGCGGCCGGCGAGGAGACCGAGTTCACCCTGGCGGACTGGAAACAGCCGGTCACGGTGCCGGGGCCGGCGGTGATCCGGCGGCTGGAGTTCGAGCCGGACTGGGCGCAGATTCCGGAGGCGGCGCGCGACGCGGTGCTGCGGGACTGGGTGGTGACGATCCGCTACGACGGGAGCACGAACGAGAGCGTGCGGGCGCCGCTGGGCGACCTGTGCGGCGTGCCGTGGCGGCGGGTGCGGGCGCAGTCGCTGTATTTCGGCATGGAAGGCAACGCGCTGTTCACGGCCTTTCCGATGCCGTTTGCGAAAGCGGCGGAGATCCGGCTCGAAGCGGGCCGGATCCCGGCGGTGCCGGTGAAGGTGCGCGCCTGGGTGGAAAAGCGCGCGGAGGTCGCGGCGCCCCTGGGCTATTTCCATGCGGGCTGGTGGCGGACGACGCCGAGCGACGCGGGCCGGCCGCATCCCATCCTGCGCGTGGCGGGCAACGGGAAATACGTGGGCTGCCTGCTGGCGGTGGCGACGCTGGACGGGTCCTACTGGGCGTGGGAGGGCGACGAGAGCCTCCGCAAGGACAACGAGAAAACGCCCGGCTGGCTGGGCACGGGGCTGGAGGATTATTTCAACGGCGGCTGGTACTACCAGAACGTGATGGCGGGGCCGACGCACGGGCTGTTCATGAAGGAGCCGTTCCGGGCGGTGCAGTACCGCGTGCATGCGATGGACCCGACGCGGTTCCGGAAATCGCTGGAGATGTATTTCGAACGCGGCCCCGACCAGAACAGCCGGGCGTATTTCGAGAGCATAAGCTGGTGCTACCTGGACCGGCCGCAGGCGGCGGATGCGGTCCGGCTGCGGCCGGAGAACCGCGGCATGCCGCTGGACCCGCAACTGGACCTGGGCGGGTTGATGACGGCGCTGTGGAATGCGGAACGGCTCGGCGACTGGCCGGGCGAGCGCGACGAACTGGCGGCGCGCCTGCGCCGGTTCGGGGCGCAGTTGCCCGCGGGTACGCGCCGGATGCTGGAATTCCGCCTGGCGCTGCTGGATGAAAAACTGGGCGGCGCCCCGGCGCTGCCGGCTTTCCTGACCGACAGCCAGCCGGCCGTGGCCACGGCGGCGCAGATGATCGAGCGGCAGCGGTCGGGCGAAGCCGCGCTGGCGGTGCTCTATGCCAACATGCCGGCGAAACTGTACGTGGACGGGCAGGAGGTCATGCAGGCCGGACATCCGGAGCGGCCGGCGGCAGCTTCGTTCAGCCTGGCGCCGGGCCGGCATGTGCTGGTCATCCAGGCGCCGCGCCAGCGCTATCACGACTGGGTGCAGCTGGCCTTGCGGGGCAAGGACTGGTTCGCGGGGACGGACGAGAGCTGGAAGTTCGCGTTCAATCCGGCGGGGAACTGGATGGTGCCGGACTATGATGATTCGGCCTGGCCGGAGCAGGGGGGGCCGGGGGTGAAAGGTCCGCCGGAGGAGCCGTTCATCTGGGTGGAACCGGATCCGTTCCTGGAGATGGAGTCCAAGGCCATCGGCCTGCGGCCCTCCCGGGAATGGCCGGCCGAAGGGGGTTTTGTCGTATACCGGAAAACCATTACGACGCCGTAAAAAAATCCGCAAGATTCCGGCTTGCATTCCGCTAGTATTAGAAATATGTTAAGCACCTGTTAACATACTAGAAAAATTGTCGGCCTGACGATTTTAAGGAGTGAAGATCCATGTCGGAAGCGGCGTTGAAATTTGATGTTGAGGACCGGGAGGGCGTCCGGTTGATCCATGTGTCCGGTCCCCTGGATTCCATGACCCACGACCAATTCAAGAATTTCATGGATCCGATCATCAACAAGGCGCGGGCGCGCATCGTGCTGGACTGCCAGAATCTGACGTATGTGAACAGCCGCGGGTTGACGCTGCTGATGCATTACCAGCGCGTCTGCAAACTGGGATTTTCCTTTTTGGGCGTGGCCGCCCTGCGGCCGGGCATCGTCAAGAACATCGAACTGCTGGGCCTGGACAAGGCCATGCGGTGGTATCCCACCCTGGAACAGGCGCTAGAAACCGCCGCGGCATCCTGAGTGGATGCGGGACCTCCGCGCGGAGAACCCGCCCGGAAAAAATTCCGGGGGCGGTTTGAATTTTAGTGGATGACAAAACCACGGGGGCGGGGTTAAGGTGAAGAAGGTCGACGGGTCCAGGACCACTGGCCGTTGACGCTTTGGAGAAGCGGCATGTCAGAGGCTGTATTGACAACCCAGATCGAGAACCGGGATGGCATCCAAGTGATCCACGTCGCCGGTCCGCTGGATTCCATGACGCATGACCGGTTCAAGGACCTGCTGGATCCCCTGGTGAACCAGGCGCGCACCCGCATCGTGCTGGACTGCGAAAACCTGACCTATGTCAACAGCAAGGGGTTGGCCCTGCTGGGACGGTATCAGCGGATTTCCCTCCAGAACCTTTCGTTTTTGGGGATTGCGGCGCTCAACCGGCGGATCACCAAGACCATCGAGCTGCTCGGCATGAGCAAGCTGGTGAAGCTGTATCCCACAGTAGCCGAGGCCATGCAGGCGGCGACGGCCGTCTGACCGGCCCGTCCGGGGTGCGGGCATGCTGGAAAGCAACATTCTTCGGAAATGCACCGGGGCGCTGCTGGGGGTGGGCGCGCTGGCGGGGGTTTCCATTCTGGCTTCCTGGTGGCTCTCGGCGCCGGCCGCCGGCGGAAAGGCGGCGGCCGCCCGTGCGGAAGTTGCCCCGCGCGCGATGGCGGTTGCGTCCACGCCAACATCTGCCGCCGCCGGGCGGAGTTCCGGTCCGGCCGCGGCCGCGGTTCCGGCCGTTGCGACGCAGGCGGTTCTGGACCGCGACCAACTGGAAAAGAAAGCCTTCCGCCTGGAAATGGAAAACGCCCGCCTGCGCGGCCGGCTCGACGACATGCTCACCTGGATTCTCGACAATGTGCGCGGGACGTTTCCGCTGCCGGAGGAACAGATGGCCAATCTCCGGATCCTGCCGGTGGACACGAACCTGGCCGTGAGCGCGGACCTGGCCCAGGTCCTGCGCCTGAACGACCAGGAGATCGACCATTTGGATTCGGCCTTCAGCGGCACGCGCTCGGTGCTGCAGGAACTGGAAACCGAAAAGATTTCCGTGGACCAGCCGGCCGAGAAACAGGTGGTGCTGAACATGCCGCCCTACGCCGAGGAAGGGCAGCTGGTCCGCGAGGAACTCTATAAGGACCTGCAGAAGACCCTGGGACCGGGGCGGTTCGACCGTTTCCGGCAGGTGGCGGAGGCCGGCCTGGACGAGCAGTTCGAGCATTTCGGCGAGATCGACCGCACCATCGAGTTTGAAGAAGTGGTCGACGCGACATCCGGCCATGCCCAGTTGTTCGTGCGCGACGAACGGGTGCTGCCCAGCAAGGACGATCCGCTGCGGCAGGATGTCACCGCCTCCGAGCGGCTGGTGACGGAGCTGCCGGCCGAATACTACGCCTATTGGAACTGGCTGCCCGAATACGTCACGCGCTATGCGCGCAGCAACTGACATGAGCCTGCGCCCGCCCAGTCCGGACGCCTTTGCCGCGGAAGTCAACCGCGAGCGCCGCCGCCAGCAGGAGGAGCAGCTCCGGCGGGACGCCGTCCGCAACCGCTTCCGCCTGGTGTTTTTCGTTTTTGCGGCGCTGGCGCTGGTGGCGCTGGTGGCGGATACGCGGAATATTTCGCGCAAGCTCCACGAGCGGACGGCCAGCCGGACGGCGGCGCGGCGGGGGGATGCCGCCGACCTCGCCGCCGGCCTGCATGATGCGCGGTACGTCGATCCCGCCGGGCTGTTCAGCCTGGTGCCGCCGCGGAACTGGGTGAAAGTGGACAAGCCCCTCGACGGGTTCTTCAACGTGGCGTTCCAGGGGCCCTACGGAATGGACATGGGCATCCAGGTGGCGGTCACCAACGGCCTGACGTTCAACGGGCTGATCGAGAAGCTGCAGCAGCGGGAGCGCGCCCTGTCCGCCGATACGCACATGGATTTCGCCTATGTGGGGCCGTACCGCGCCGTGAAGCGCACCGTGCAGCTCTACAAGACGCGGCTGCTGATCCTGGACTTCCTGACCGGGGACCTGGAACATCACGTGCAGTTCAGCATTCCGCCGAACCTGTACGACGAATACGAGCCGGTGTTCCTGCGCCTGATGCAGACCTATGAACCCGGCCGCATCCTGCAGGCTCCGGGGCCCCAGCCTTGACCGGCGCGCGCCGGGTCATTCGGGCGCCGCGGCCGGCGGCGCGGCGCGCGCCGGAATGCGGAAGGGCAGTTCCGCCTGCGACTGGCATTGCATGGCGGTGCCGTCGCGGACAACCAGCGTAAGCACGTGCGCGCCGGGTGCCAGTGCCGACAGGTTGAGGGGGTAATCGATGTCAAAGGAGGTAACGGCGCCCAGATGAAAGGTTGCTGCCGCTCGGCCGGTGTCCTCCGCCACGAACAGGCGACCGGTGCCCGCGTTTCCGCCGATGTAGAGGCCCTTGGCAAATCCCGGTCCGGAAGAGACCGAGAAATTCAGCGGCAGGCCATCGCTACCGAGCGGATTACGCACGACAATTTCCAGCCGGTCGGCCTTGGCAGAAGCGGTAATCATTCCGCCGCCGCGTGAATTGACCGCCCAGGCGAGGCCGGCGACGGCCGCAAAAAGATCTTCGCCGGGGGCGACGGTGTAGATAAAGCGGTTGGTGCCGACTTGTGCGATCAGGTCGTTGCCGACTGCGGCAAATGGGCGCGTGATCGGCGCATAGTGGCATCCATCGAGATACAGATCCAGATAGACCGGCGGCGCGCCGCGTTCATGGGTGGAAACGGAGATTTGCAGATTGGTCGATCCACTGATAACGGTATTGCGCGGTGGGGATTTGATCTGCACGGCGGGCGG
>CAZMOR010000242.1:0-2767 GCA_964567795.1 uncultured Verrucomicrobiota bacterium | reverse complement strand
GCTCTTCGTCTTCTTCCGACGCCTCGCCCAGCTCGCCGAGGGCGCCGCCCTCCGCCCCTTCCTTCGCCATCAGGCGGTTGTCGAAGCGCGGGTTGCCCTGGCGCTTCCAGTGGTCGGCGATGGCCTGGATCTCCTCGTCCTTGGTCCAGGCGCCCTGCGCCCGCACCAGCTTGTTCGCGCCCGTCAGCACCAGCATGTCGCCCTTGCCCACCAGCTTGTCCGCGCCTTCCTGGTCCAGCACCACGCGGCTGTCGTTCTTCTGCGCCACCTTGAACGCCACGCGGCCCGGGATGTTCGACTTGATCGTGCCCGTGATGATGTCCACCGTCGGCCGCTGCGTCGCAATGATCATGTGGATGCCCGTCGCGCGCGCCAGCTGCGTCAGTTTCTGGATCCGCGGCTCGATGTCCTGCTGCGCCGTCAGCATCAGGTCCGCCAGTTCGTCGATGATGATGACCCAGTACGGCAGGCGGTCCGGCAGCGGCTCCTCGGCCGCCCCAACCGCTGCCGGCAGTCCGGCCTCCGGCGCCTCCGCCTCCGCGTCCGCCTCGGCCGCGGGCTTCGCCGCCGCCGGCTCGATCAGCGCCATCTGCTCGGCCTTCGGCCGCTGGTTGAACGCCCGGATGTCGCGCACCTTCGCCTGGTGGAACATCTTGAACCGCCGCTCCATCTCCTGGATCGCCACCCGCAGCCCGCTGATCACCCTCTTCGCGTCGGTAATCACCGGCACCAGCAGGTGCGGCAGGTCGTTGTAGCCCGAAAACTCCACGATCTTCGGATCGATCAGGATCAGCCGCAGTTCCTCCGGCGTGCGCGTCATCAGCAACCCCGCCAGGATGGAATTCATGCACACCGTCTTGCCCTGGCCCGTCGCCCCCGCGATCAGCATGTGCGGCAGCGCCGCCAGGTCCGCCATCAGCACATGGCCGCCCACGTCCTGCCCCAGCGCCAGCGGCAGCGCCGCCTTGGACGTCGTCCACATCGCGCTTTCCAGCAGCTGGCGCAGCACCACCGGCGCCGCGTTGCGGTTGGGCACTTCGATGCCCACCACGCCCTTGCCCGGAATCGGCGCCTGCACGCGGATGCTGTCCGCCTTCAGGGCCAGCGTGATGTTGTTCGCCAGCGCCCCGATGCGTTCCACCTTCACGTTCGCCGCCGGCAGCAGCTCGTAGCGCGTCACCACCGGCCCCTGCTCCACATGCGTCACTTCGGCCTCGATCCCGAACTCCGCCAGCGTGGCGCGGATCACATGGATCGTGCGCTCCAGTTCTTCGGCCCCGGCTCGCGCTCCCGCGCCCTCCGGCACCGGCTGCAGCATCGTCATCGGCGGCAACACCCACTTCGGCGCCGGCAAGTCCGCCTCCGCCGCGGCCTTCTTCGCGGCCTTCTCCGCCTCCTGCCGCGCCTGCTTCGCCGCGCGCTCCTCGGCGGCGCGGCGGTCGGCCTCGGCCTTCTGCTGGTCCGCCAGGCGCTTCATGAATTCCGCCTTGCGCGCCGCTTCCTCGCGCTCGCGGGCAGCCTGCTCCTCCTTCTCGCGGCGCAGGCGCTCCTCCACCTCGCGGTGGCGGGACTCTTCCTTCTCCTCGAGCTCGCGCTCCTTCTGCAGGCGGCGCTCTTCCTTCTCCTGGATGCGGCGCTCCTTTTCCAGTTCGCGCTCCAGCTTCAACCGTTCCCGCTCCAGCAGCAGCGCCTCGCGCTCCGCCTGCTCCTGCGCCGTGCGGTGCAGCGCCGCCCGTTCCTCGCGCTGTTCCTGCCAGCGCGCCCACATCTCCGTCAGCGCCCGCCACAGCTCCACGGGATGCGTCTGCGACACGAAGAACAAACCGCCCACGATCACCGCCAGGCTGATGATCGCCGCCCCCACCACGCCCAGGAAATTCGTGAACAGCATCCGCCCCAGGAACAACCCGGCCAATCCGCCCGGCATCTTGTTCAGGTTGAACCGCTCCGGCGAAATCTCGTTCCAGAACGGCAGCTGGATGTCCATCAACACGCAGACGCCGCACAAAATCCCCAGCATCCACAACACCCGCGGCCAGACCCGCTCGCCGGACTGGAAGATCAGCATCAAGCCCCACACCGCCAGCAGCAGCGGCACCAGGAACCCGCCCAGCCCGAACACCCGGAAAATACCCCACGCCGCCCAGGCCCCCACCGGCCCGATGTAATTCAGCGTCGACGGCGTCCCCGCCGCCCAATCGGACGTGTCCCGCGCGTCATACGACGTCAGCGCCAGCAGCAGCAAGATCCAGATCCCCTGCATCAAAATGCCCAGCGCCTCGCGGCGGACGTTTGCCAACTTGCCTTTTTTGCCAGCCATATTTGTTTATATATAGCAGACCCCTCCGCCCCAATGCAATACCTCCCTCCCCCCATGCGCTTGCTCGCGGCTCGGGTGCGACCCCCTGTTTTTCCACGCGGTGGACAAGTCGGCCCGGAGTTTTTCCATGGTGTGGAAAAACCGCCGGAACTTTTTCCATCGCGCGGAAAATCAGGCCGGCCGCGGACGCGAAAAGGCCCGGGCCATGCGTGGCAAGGCCACTTCGTCGCGGATGTTGTGCTCCAGCAGTTCGCGCACGTCGTCCACCACCGCCACCCGCATCGCCGCTTCGGCAAAAGTCAGCCCCTCGGCCTGCGCCGCAATGGCTTCCGCCTCGTCCGGGAAATTCTCGGGCTTTGCCTCCGCCTGGCAGGCCCGCGCCAGCACGTCGCGCTGCCAGAGCTGGATCGTGCGCAGAATTTCCTCGCGCATCTCCTTCACCCGCGT
>CAZMOR010000241.1:0-6767 GCA_964567795.1 uncultured Verrucomicrobiota bacterium | reverse complement strand
TGAGCGGGAAGATTTCGTCGAAGGACTTGCCGTAGACCTTCTTCATCTTGGCGTCGCAATCGAGGAAGCGGCCGGGGTGCCAGGTGCGGATGATGGTGTTCATGGGGTGGTCCGCGCTGCCGCAGTCCACGCCGATCCACTTGATCTGCATCTTGGTGCACCACTCGTCGAAGTCCGGGCTCGGGCCGGGGTGCATGACGAAGTAGCGGATTTCATCGCCGGTCTTCTGGTCCCACGAATAGCGGTGGTAGCCGGTGTTGATGATGAGGATGTCGCCCTTCTTCACCTCGACCTTGTCGGTGATCATCTTGGGGGTGTAGATGGAGTAGTCGGAGACCTCCTTGGAGATGTCCACGACGACGCCGGGGCCGACCCAGTCGCGCAGGGGCACGTTGCCGATCGAGCGGCCGGCGGGATAGAAATGGATCTCGCCGTCCATGTGGGTGCCGACGTGGTTGGAGGTGGTGATGATCTGGCCGTTGGCGCCCTGGCCCATGTGGGCGCCGGCGAGGCGCTTGAAGTACTGGATGCCGAGGGGCATGTAGGACGGCCACGGCGGGGTATGGACGCTGAGGCGCATCGTCAGGTCGAACATCTGCGCGTTGTCCAGGAAGTCGATGAATTGCTTGGTGTTCATTGCAGTTTCCTTTCTTTGTTTTTGAAATCTACTTGAGGATCTTGGCCAACGCGTCATAGGCCTTGGCGAAGGGGCCCATGGGCGCGCTGACAATGCCGGCGCCCACCTGGCCGACGCCTGCCTGCTTGTGGGCGACGCCGGTGTCGATGACGGGAACGAGGTTTTTCTCCACGACCTTGCGGACGTCGATGCCGGTGGGGGTGCCGCGGAAATCGAGGGCCGGGATCTGGTACATGCGGCTTTCGCCGGCGGTGATCTCGTACATCTGGTGGGTATAGCGCACGGCGTCGGAGGCGGAGCCACCGACGAACTGCACGATGGCCGGGGCGGCGGCGATGGCGAAGCCGCCGAGACCGCCGGTTTCCGTGATGGCGCTGTCGCCGATGTCGGGGTTGGCGTCCGCCTTGGTGAAGCCGGCGAAATACAGCGCGTCGGGCACCTCGGCGGGGGCGGTGAACCAGAGGTCGCCGGTGCCGGCGAGCTGGACGCCGAAATCGGTGCCGTTGCGGGCCATGACGACGGCGATGGAGCTACCCTTGACGTTGCGGGCGGCATCGAGCGTGGCCTTGCAGGCGGGCATCGAGAGGTTGAGGAAGAAGTGGTCGTTGCCGTTGATGAAGTTGAGGACGGCGACGGCGTCGTCCTTGTTCGCGCAGGTGGCGACGATGGCCGGGGCGATGGCGCGGTAGAAGAGGGAGGTGCCGGCGCGGTTGCGGTTGTGGACTTCGTCGCCCATGTGCAGGGCCTGGGCGATCAGGTTCTTCAGGTCGATGGGGCCGGAGTGGGCCAGCGCGGCCTTGAGAACGGGATAGAGGGTGTGCTCCATCCATTTAAGGCGTTTCGTGACTTCCTCGCCGAAGGCGCCGTAGCGGAGAACCTTGCCGAGGCCCTCGTTGAGGGTGCAGTAGGCGAAATTGCCGAACTTCTCGTTGTGGATGATCATGACCGGCATGGAAGGCGTGACGATGCCCGCCATGGGGCCGACGGCGGAATGCTCGTGGCACGGGGCGTACTGGATCTTGCCGGAGGAAGCAAGCTGTTCAGCTTCTTCGATGCTGGCGGCGCGGCCTTCATAGACGAGGCCGGCCATGACGCCGCCGCGCATGGGGCCGCACATGCGGTCCCACGTGATGGGCGGACCGGCGTGGAGGATGGTGTCTTCCGTCATGCCGGGGATGACATGGCGGGCGATATCGAGGCCGACGAGCTTGGGCGTGCCGGCCAGGATGATGTCCAGGACCTTCCGATTGGCCTTTTCGATCTTCGCCTTGTGTTTGGCCAGGACGGCTTCGGACCCGGGGGCGACATCGACCGGCGGGCGCCAATCCACCTGGATGGCGGGCGGAGAATATTTTTCGCAGGTATCCTTGAAGGACTCGATGCCCACGTTGACGACCTGGAGCGGGGCGGAGAAAAGTTTCTGGAGGCTCATGGCGGATTCCTTTGTGATCAGCGGTTCTTGCGGGCCACTTCGGCGGCGATGAAGCCGGCGAGTTTACAGGCCGCGGCATTGGTCAGCTGGACGTGGGCCCCGGCGTCGCGCAGCGCCTCGACAACCTTGGCGCGGTTCTGCGGGTCGCCGATGGTGCCATTGACGCCGGCCACGACGAAGACCTTCTTGGCGGCCTGCTGGATGACGGGGATCAATTCCGCGGCCGGGTCGAGGTTGGCGCCGTAGCCGAGGACGACGTCGAGCAGGATGACGGAGACCTCGGGATCGGCGGCCTGTTCGAGGAGCATCTTGTTGCGGAGGGTGAAATCGATCATCGGATGGGCGCGGCCGACGGTGAATTCGTCCTCGCCGAGGTCAATGACGGAGTTCTTCTCGGGTTTCCAAGCGTTTTTCAGCTTGAGGGAATCGCCGAGCGGGGCGTTGGAATGCAGGTTGCGGATGACGCCATCAAGGATGACCTGGGCCTCGGCGCAGAACGTGCCGCCGCTGAAGAGGCCGCGGAGATAGCGGCCCTGGAGCTTCTTGCGGCGGGCGACGATCTGGCGGGCTTCGGCCTCGAGGATGCCGTCGCGGCGGGTCAGGTGGGCGAGCGCCTTATCCGGATCGGTGCCGGTGGCATGGGCGACGGCGAGGAGGGCGGCCTGCTCAAGGGTGGCGGGGGTGCCGCCTTCGCCGAGGAAGAGGGAAACGACCGGCTTCTTGATCTTGCGGACCAGGGCCTGAACCTTCTTCAAGACGCCGGGCTGGGGCGGCTTGGAAACGAGCAGGATGACCTTGGTTTCACGGTCGTGGGCGAGCGCCTGCAGGGCATCGAGGAAGGTGATGCCGCCGACGGAATCCTTGACATCGCGGCCGCCGGTACCGATGGCCTGGGACACGCCGGAACCCTCGTTGGCGATGATGCAGGTGACTTCCTGGGTGCCGGTGCCGGAGGCGCCGACAATGCCGATGGGCCCCTTGGGAACAACATTGGCGAAGGCGAGGGGCACGCCGTTGATGATGGAGGTGCCGCAATCGGGGCCCATCACGATCAGGCCCTTCTTGTGGGCCAGTTTCTTGAGGGCGACCTCCTCCTCGATGGAGACGTTGTCGGAGAAGAGCATGACATGCAGGCCCTGTTCGAGGGCCTTGCGGGCCTCGCGGGCGGCGTAGCGGCCGGCGACGGAGATCATGGCGAGGTTGGCGCCGGGGAGGGTGGCGACGGCGGACGCGATGTCGCGCGGGGCGGGGGCGGCGGCCGAGCCGGCCGCGGCGGGTTTCTTCCGGCGGGAGAGCAGTTCATCGGCCTTGGCCAGGGCCTCGTCGGCGGCCTTGGCATCCTTGGCGCGGACGACGACAACCAGATCCTGGTCGCCGCATTTCTTGAATTCGGGCAGGAGGAGATCGGACATGCCGAGGATGGACTTGTTGGCCTCGGTGGCCATGACGACGGAAGCCTCGGCGACGCCGGGGAGGCCGGAGAGTTCGCGGCCGACGCGCATGAGGGTGACGGAATCGAAGTAATAGCCTTGCTTGACGCGGCCGACGGTATTCATATGTTCAACATCTCCTGGAATGGCGGCGGGACGGGGCCCGACTGCCGAACGCCCAAACTTAACGCATTTCGGCGAAACGGCGCGAGAAAAATTGACCCCCGGGGCCGGAATCCGGCGAAACGATTTAACCGCGAGGGGCAAAACAAATCCGGCGCCGGGATAACCGGCGCCGGAAGGTGCTCACAACGAGCCAATGCGGGGATTACCAGCGGAAGAGCAGGCCGGCATTGACGACAACCCCGGAGAAATCGATATCCGAGTCGAATTCGATATCGACATCCTCCGACTCCGCGCCATCCACCTTGAGGCTGCGGTACTGGGCTTCCGCGTAGAGCGAGGCCGATTCGCCGATGGCGAATTCCACGCCGCCGACCCCGTAGAAGCAGAAGGTGTCGTCGAGGTCGATGTCGTCGCATTTCGGAATGATGGCATAGCCGCCGCCGCCGCCGCCGTAAAGGGTGATGGGCACGTTTTCACCCAGCGGCAGGTTCAGGAGCAGGCCGGCTTCCAGCGGGATCACATAGAGGCCGTCATCGCTGTCGTCATCCTCAAACTGGGTGAGGCAGGACGCCCGCGCTTCGATCGCGAAGTAGTCCGCGAGTTCGGTTTTGAATTTCACGCCGCCGCCATAGGCCGTGCCGAGGTCGCTATCGGTCAGATACGACCCGAACACGCCGATGCCGCCGGCAGCGGAAGCCGCGACCACACCGATCAACACTAGAACCAGAGCAACCAGTAGCTTCTTCATCGACTGTTTCCTCCTTTAGGATTCGACGTGGCAACCACACGACTGCCTTCCGTTGCATCCTAGGTTAGGAAGGGGTGAAGGGGGCGTCAAGCCCGGAGCGGCCCGTAACGTGGAATTAATGCTAGAACCCGAGCTTGAGGCCGGCGGTGAAGGACGGACCATCGAGGGAGTTCTGCGCCTCGACATCGGACCCGCGCCACTGGAGGTCTTCGTCGGTGCTGACCAGGTTGTACTTGGCCTCGGCGAAGAGGGAGACCGGGCCGAGATGGAGGCTGACGCCGGCGAGGCCGAAATAGCCGGCGACTTTTTCGGAGGAATCCCAGGTATCGGTGTCGGTGTATTCCGCGTCCTTCAGGTAATAGCCCACGCCGCCGCCGATGTAGGGAACCAGGTGGGCGTTGAGGGGCAGGCGGCAGGTGATGGCGGCTTCGAGCGGGATGAGGGAGGTTTCCAACTCGTCATCCTTGGACTCGAGATAAGAAGCGCGGGCCTCGATGCCGATCGGATTGAAGATATTCCAGCCGAGGCGGACGCCGTAGCCGGTGAGGGTGCCGTAGTCCTCGCTGTCCCAGCGCGTGGCGAAGACGCCGAGGCCGGCGTAGGGAGTGCTGACGAGGTTGGCGGCCGCCTGGGTGCCGATGGTGGAGGCGGCGGTGCCGACCAGGAGGCTGGCATCGGCGCGCGCGGAGTGCGGCAGGGCGAAACCGAGCGCGATGGCCAGGCCGGCTTGAGCCGCGAGCCCCCGCATCGGGGAAGGGGTTGGGTTCCGGTGCGCGCGCATTCGGGGCTCCATTTCCGGTTCAGCGGATGGGGCAGGCGCCGCCGGCGCACTCGTTGCCCATGTCCACGGCATCTTCGGACTGCGCCTTGACCTTCTCGAGGTCGATGGGCTTGAGGCTGGCGACGTAGGCGTCGAAGACCTCCTTGGTGACGGGCTGCTGCGGCAGGTAGGGGAAGCCGAGGTCGGCGGCGGTCTTGAGCGGATCGGCGCGCAGCAGGAACGAAACGCCAACGTAGTGGTCCCAGTATTGCAGGAGCCACTCGATGATGGTGTCCACTTCGGCGGGGTCATAGCTGACGGTGATGGAGCAGTTCTGCTCGACATAATTATCCATCAGCAGCTTGTAGCGCTCGAGCTGGTCGATGGCGGACTCGGTGTTGACCTCGAGGTCGTTAATCTTCTCGAAATCCACGTCGTCCCAGGAAACGGGCAGGGTGATGACCCAGTCGCCGGAGCCGTTGGGATGAGGCATGATTTTATAACCCGCCTCGCGCAGGACGGAGACGAGCGGGTCGTGCTTGACGAAGACGACGTTGTTGAAGACGTGGCGCGCGAGCGGCTTGTGGGCGCCTTCGGTGGTGTCGTAGCACTTCGAGATGGTGCCTTCGGGCTTGAGGGTGGTGACGTTCTTGGGACGGGGCAGGCCGAGTTCGTCGGCCATGGAGTAGGCGCCCATGATGGCGGCGTTGCGCAGCAGGCGCAGCTCGTAGGGGCCGAGGTCCGGGCGGCGGACGACGCCGGTGAGCGAAACGCCGCAGAGGTGCAGGAAGTCGTTGTTCTCGTGCCAGGAGTGCTGGAGGATGCCGTCCTTGAGGTTGACGCAGGTCTGGCGGTAGTTGGCGCGCGCGATGACGTAGATGGCGCGGTGCATGCCGCTGGGGTTGTCCTTGAACTTGTCGAGGTCGATGGTGGTCAGGTTGCAGAAGGCGCGGTTGCCGAGGAGGATTTCGGCGCAGGGATTGACGCCGGAGAACCAGGGCGCGCGGTTGAGCGCGGCCGCGCCGTTGATGAAGCCGGGCTCAGAGCCGCCGGCGGCGAGCATGAGATCGAAGATGCCGCGCAGTTCGGCGCGGGTGGGCTTGTCGTAGAAGACGAGCGAATTGTTGGACATGCCGCGCTGGGGCTGGCCCTTGCTCCAGTAATCCTTCTTGCAGACGGCGAACTCCTGCCACTCGGGGGAGCCGTACTCGGAGAGGCTGATTTCGGCGGAGCGGCGGGTGCTGAGGATGGTGCCCAGCCAGTTGCAAATGTCGTGGATGTCCATCTTGCGCAGGAGCTGGCCCGCGCGGCGGTTCATGATTTCGGCGATGGCGCGGTAGGCGACGGAGATGGTCTCGTCGCCCAGGCCGATCCAGCCGTAGCCGGTGAGGCGCGTGCCGGCGGGGCGGATTTCGGAGAAGTCGAGGATCAGCTTGTCGGCGGCATACTTGCCGGCGAGGAGCTTGCCGACGGACTTGGCCCAGGATTCGGCGGTATCGCCGACGCTGATGGTCCAGAGCTTGGTTTCAGGGTCCCAGGTTTCGAGGTTGGCTTCGCGGCCGTTCTTGTCCTGGCGCGTGGAGCGGATGACCTGGATGTCGAGGATGGGCTGGGTGAAGCCACTGATGCCGCCG
>CAZMOR010000240.1:0-11653 GCA_964567795.1 uncultured Verrucomicrobiota bacterium | reverse complement strand
GCTCTACACCCCGCACATCGGGCGGGCCGGCCTGTGGGAAACCTCGGGCCACCTCGGCTTCTACAGCGAGAACATGTACGCGCCGATGGACATCGACGAGCAGCGCTACTACATCAAGCCGATGAACTGCCCGTTCCACATCCAGATCTACAAGAGCCACAAGCGCTCGTACCGCGAGCTGCCGCTGCGCTGGGCGGAGCTGGGCACGGTCTACCGCTACGAGCGCGCCGGCGTGCTGCACGGCCTGATGCGCGTGCGCGGCTTCACCCAGGACGATGCGCACATCTACTGCACCGAGGAGCAGGTCGAGAGCGAAGTGCGCGAATGCGTGCGCTTCGCCATCGCCATGTGGAAGGCGTTCGGGTTCGAGAACATCACCGCCTACCTGGCGACCCGCCCCGAAAAGGCCGTGGGCGACCCGGCCCGCTGGGAACTGGCGCAGCGCTCGCTCGAGGCGGCGCTGAAGGCCGAGGGCATCGCCTACGAGATGGACGAGGGCGGCGGCGCGTTCTACGGGCCCAAGATCGACCTCAAGACCCGCGACGCCATCGGCCGCGAATGGCAGATGAGCACCGTGCAGTTCGATTTCAACCTGCCCGAGCGCTTCGACATGACCTATGTCGGCGCGGACGGCCAGGAGCACCGGCCCTACATGGTGCACCGCGCGCTGCTGGGCAGCCTGGAGCGCTTCTTCGGCATCCTGATCGAGCACTACGCGGGCGCGTTCCCGCTGTGGCTGGCGCCCGTGCAGGCCTGCCTGATCCCGGTGACGGACAAGCAGACCGCCGCCGCGCGCGAGGTGGCCGCCCGGCTGAAGGCGCAGGATATCCGGGTGGTCGTGGACGAGCGCGGCGAGAAGATGGGCGCCAAGATCCGCGACGCGCAGATGCAGAAGATCCCGTACATGCTCGTGCTGGGCGGGCGGGAAATCGAAAACGGAACTGTTTCGGTCCGCAGCCGGGTGGCTGGGGACCTGGGCGCCATGCCGCTGGACGCGTTCATCGCCAAGATGGACGCCGAACGGCGGGTGGCGCTGAACTAACCAGCCAACGGAGCGGCGCAGAGCTCCCAACCCCAAGGAAAGAATGGCCTTCCCTCCACCGACCAACCCCCGGGATCCGCGCGGCGGATTCCCCACGCGCACCAACAACCGCATCCGCGTGCCCGAAGTCTTTTTGATCGGGCCCGGCGGCGAGCAAATCGGCGTTGTCGCCACCTACGAGGCCCAGGAACGGGCCCGGGCGGCGGGCCTCGACCTCGTGGAGATCTCCCCGATGGCGCGGCCCCCGGTGTGCCGGATCATGGATTACGGCAAGTTCCAGTACGAGAAGAGCAAGAAGGACAAGCAGAACCGCCGGAACGCCTCCGCCACCCGGGTGAAGGAGATCCAGCTGCACCCCTCCGTGGGCGACAACGACTACCAGGTCAAGCTGCGCCACATGAAGGAGTTCCTCGAGGAGGGGCACCGGGTCAAGGTCTCGCTGTTCTTCCGCGGGCGCGAAAACGCGCACAAGGAGCTGGGGTTCGACCTGATGAACCGCGTGCTGGCCGATGTCCGCGAAATCGGCATCGTGGAGCAGGCGCCGAAGCTGCTGGGCAAGAACATCCTGATGGTGGTGATGCCCAATCCGAAGGCCAAGCAGCACGCGGCCAAGCCGGCCGCGCCGCCGTCCCCGGCCTGAAAACCGGACGGGTGCCGAGAATTTGACTGGACGGCGGGGGCCAAATCCCGTACAAGTCGCCGTCTGTTTTGGAAAGATTGAAAAGAGGAACCGGGTTTTGGGTCCGGTTCCGGATGCGAGGACAACGGAACCATGGCTAATAAAGTGAAGAAGAAAACGCGCAAGTCGGTCGCCAAGCGCTTCAAGCGGACGGCGAAAGGCAAGATTTTGCACAAGAAACCCGGGCGGCGCCATTTGGCCGCCAGCAAGACCCGCAAGCAGAAGCGGCGCCTGCGCCAGAACGTGCAGGCGGGCGGCAAGTTCGCCAAGTCCCTCTCGATCGAGCTGGGCGTTTAAGCCGCAGCGCAATATAGGAGAATCCCATGCCCAGAACCACCAATGCCGCGGCCAGCCGCAAGCGCCGCAAACGCCGTCTTGAACTCGCCAAAGGCTTTTCCGGGGCCCGCAGCAAGCAGTTCCGCCTCGCCACGGAAGCCGTGGACCGCGCGATGGTCCTCAGCTACACCCACCGCAAGGACAAGAAGCGCGAATTCCGCCGTCTCTGGACCACCCGCCTCGCCGCGGCGTGCCGCCTGAACGGCCTCAGCTACAGCCGTTTCATCGAAGGCCTCCACAAGGCCGGCATCGAGCTCAACCGCAAGATGCTGTCCGAAATCGCGATCCACGACGCCGAAGGCTTCGCCTCCATCGCCAAGATCGCCAAGAGCAAGGCCACGATCGCCGCCAAGAAGAAGTAATTCCGGCGGCAGACCCCCGGCGCGCGGAACTCCACGTTCCGCGCGCTTTGTTTTGCCCCCGTGCGGGGGCTCGCGGCTCAAGACTTTTCCACACTATGGAAAACTTTTTTCCACAGTGTGGAAAAATTCAGCAAAGTTTTTCCATTGTGTGGAAAAACCGGAGTGGGAAAACGGGCCGCGCTTCAGCGCGCCGGAGCGAGCCGGTTCCGGAGGCCAACGGCCAGGTCGAAGAAGGTGCGGGCTTCGGGGAAGAGTCCGGCCGCGGCGATTTCGTGCCCGGCGCCGGAGCGGCCGTGCGTGCCGCGGATTTTCGCCGTGTTCTGTGACGTGTGCGGCGGCGGGAAGCCGAAGAACAGCTCGCAGGGATCGAAGCCGGGCTTGTTGTGGATGTCCATCTGGTGCGCGTAGTCGGGCGCCTGGCGCGGCTCGGTCCACCATGGATAGGCGAACCAGCGGCCGGGCGCGGCGATGAGCAGCAGGTCGCCGGACCGGTCGGCGCAATAGACGTCGCGCTCGACCTGCGCCGCGCGGTCGAGGATGTCAGTGATCCCGGGTTCCGCGGCGAGGATTTCCCGCACGCGCGGGAGGTCGGCCGGATCGGGCACGTGGACGTGCGCGATCTGGTGGTCCACGACCGCGAAGGCGCGGGCGGTGAAGAAATCCGGATAGAGCATTTTGGCGGTCTCGCGCGTGTGGAAGAGGCCGGCGGCGCGGAGGAGGCGGTTGGGAAAGACCGCGCCGTCGCCGGGGACGACCGGCTCGATGGCGTAGTCGCCCGTCAGGAGCCATTCGCGGCCCTGCGCCTCGGCGGCGGCGATGAGCGGTTCGAGCTGCGCAAGGGTTTCGGCGAGCGCGGCGGCGGCCTGCGGGGAATCGGGGCCATGGCGCTGCAATTCGTAGTCGAGCGAAGGCAGATAGACAAACAGGTGATCGGGAGCATCGGGCCGCGCGAGGATCTGGAGCGCGGCTTCGGAAATCCAGCGGCCGACGCGCGTGCGGGCGAGGGGGCCCCAGTAGTGGAACAGGTCGAATTTGCGGCCGATCCGGCCGCACAGGTCGGCATAGAGGGGTTCGGGCCGCGAGTAGCAGTCCATGACCAGGCCGCCGTGGTGGCGGTGAATCGGCTTGGGCGAAATCACCAGGTCGAGCTCTTCGCCGAGACTTTGCTGCCAGAAGGCCAGGCCGACGGTCTGGCCGGCGGCGCGGGCGTCGGTCCAGACGCGGCGGCCGCGGACGAGGGCCGCGGACTGTTCCCAGAAGAACGGCCGGGCGAGGTCGCGGTGGAACCAGCCGGAGGCCACGACGCCGTGGCGCGATGGCGGCAGGGCCGTGCGCAGCGTGGCCTGCGCGGGGCAGGTCAGCGAAAGCGCGCCGGGCGCCACGGGCCGGAACTGGATTTTCGTCGCTGGTTTGTGCTTGTCGACGAGGTTCCAGCCAAGGGCGGCGGTGACGATGACGAGGGTCCGGGGTTGGGCGGCGCTCATGGTTTTTCGTCCAGGATGCGGAAGGTGAACGTCGGGATTTCGCGGCCGTCGCAAGCGAGGGCGAACAGATGCCATTCCTGCAGGAGGTCGTCGGAGATTTTCACGATTTCGGTGGTGTGGTCGACGCGCCAGCCGCGGGGGGCCACGGGGAGGTCCCCGGGCCGGAGATGCTGGGCGGCGTAGAGGGACGGCAGGAGCAGGGAGGCCTCGCCGTAGAGATGGGCGGCGCGTTCGGCGCGCATGGCGAAGGAAACGGCGGCGGCGGCGGCCGTGGCCAGCAGGGCGCACAAGCCGAGCGCGGCCAGCACTTCGAGCAGGGTGAAGCCCGCCCGCAGCCGGTTGGAGGAGGTCGCGTTCATCTGCGCCGGAACTTTGGCACGGCGGGCGCGGGGCGGCAACACCGTTTTACGGCCTGCTTTTTCGAGTCGCGCGCAGGGCGGCCCGGGTGTAGGCTTTCCACCCGATGCCAGACGCGCGGACAGACAGGAACGGGCCGGAGAAAACACGGGGGCTCCGCATGGCGGCGGCGCAGGTCGTGCTGGCCGCGCTGGTGCTGGTGGCGGGCCTGGGGGCCACGGCCTGGATCGCGCGTTCGCAGCAGCGCCAGGAGCGCGCGCGGGTCGAGCGCGAGTTCCAGCAGGCGGCGGACAAGCTCTTCGGGCGCACGCTGCGGGAAATCCAGCTGTTCATGGAGGTGCTGGATTCGATCCGGCAGCTGCACAGCCTGTCGGACCAGGTCTCGCCGGCGGCGTTCGACGAAATCGTGCGCAAGGGCATGATCTATCAGCGGCGGATTCTCGGGGCGTATGGATTTGCCCAGCGGATTCCGGCCGACATGCGCGCGACCTACGAGGCCCCCGGCGGCGCGGGGCATGCCATCGTGAAGGCCGACGGCCAGGGCGGTTTTGCGCCCGTGGAGGACCGGGCGGAATATTTTCCGCTGACGTACCAGACGCCGCCGGGCGGGCTGGGCGTGCAGGCGGGCTACGATTTCGGGGCGCGCCCGGAGGACCGGACGGCGATTGCTGCCATGGAGAAACTGGGCGTGTTCGCGCTGGGCGGGGTGCCCGTGGGCGCCGATGCCGCCGGCGGCCTCTACATGTTTGCGCCAATCGTGTACGGCACGGCCGAACAGCCGGACGAACTGGTTGGTTTTGCGGCGGGGCTGTTCCAGCCCGACCGCATCCTGGCGACCGCGATGGGCGAAGGCGCGCGCGGCCTCGTGGCCCGGCTGGAGCCGAACACCGGGTTGCCGCGGTTTGCCGAGGCGCGGCATTTTGTCCGTGAATTCAGCCTGGCGAACCAGGAATGGCGGTTCGTGGCGGAGGCCGATCCGGTGTACTGGGCGGCGGCGCGGTCGCGCGCGCCGGAATGGGTGGCCGGCATCGGATCGGCGCTGTCGCTGCTGCTGGCGGGCGTGCTGCTGCGCATGGCCGGCCGCACGCGGCGCATCGAGGCGCTGGTGCGCAAGCGCACGGCGGAACTGGCCGAGGCCAACCGCAAGCTCGAGGCGGTGATGGAGGAGCGGCGCAAGCTGGAGGACGAGGTCCTGCGCATTTCGGGCCACGAGAAGGCGCGCATCGGCCGCGATTTGCACGATTCGCTGGGGCAGAAGCTGACCGGGGCGATGTACCTTTTCGGCGCCTACCGCCAGCAGACCGGCGCCGCCAACGCGACCGCGGAGGCCGATGCCGCGCAGATCACGGCGACGCTGAAGGACGCCGTGAGCCAGGTGCGGCGCATTGCCCGCGGCCTGGCGCCCGTGGCGCTGACGGAGGACGGACTCGCCGACGCCCTGCGGCGCCTGGCCGAGGAATCCGCCGCGCTGTTCCAGAAAGACATCGAATTCTACGCCGAGCGCGAAGGCCGGCCGAAGGACACTGCGACGGCGGAACATCTCTACCTGATCGCGCAGGAGGCCGTGAACAACGCCGTCAAGCACGGCGGCGGCACGCGCATCGTGATTTCGCTCGACTACGACGCGCGCGGCGGCGAACTGACGATCGAGGACGATGGCAAGGGCCTGGCGCCGGACGCCAAGCCGGACGGCGAAGGCGGCAGCGGCCTGCGCATCATGCGCCACCGCGCCGAGGTGTTCGGCGGCGAACTGTTCATCGAAGCCGCGCCGCTCGGCGGCGTGCGCGTGCGCTGCCGCTTCCCGCAGGCCTAGGTTCCCCCATGCGGGGGCTCGCGGCTCATGCCCGAGGGGAGGGGGGGCTCAAGGCCGGAAAAGGTCCAAAAGGCTCAAAAAAGGCACTTTCACGGCGTTTTCAGGCGGGCGTAGGCCGATCCGCCTTGGAGAACGATGACGCGGCCATGGGACAGTGCGATGCTGGCGATTTCGTCGTTTGTGGCGGCGTTTTCCGGAGGATGCCAATCGATGAGTTTGTAATACTTGCGGAAGGCCGGGTTGGTGACGCCGGCCACGTGTTCCCGCCAACCGGGGACCTCGTCCAGTTTCCGGGGCAGGGCGGCGGGGATGTTCAAGCCGGCGTTATCCATGGTGGCGCGGAAAACGAACTGGTAGCAATCGGTCAGCACATTCAGGGCGCGGGCGGTTTCGCCATAGCGACCCAGCCGCGGCAGGGCGGCCAGCCCGGCCCACAGCAGCAGGCCGGCCGCGATTAAAACAACCAGGGCCACATGCCGGCGTTTCACGGCTAGATCTCGATCTTCAGGACTTTTTTATACACCGCGGCGATGCGCGGTCCGTCCGCCGGTTTGGTGAAGACGGCCACGCCGGACCCGGTGCCGAAGGTGCCGCCGTTGGCGGCGGTGACGGGGTCGAGCCGCTGGATGCCGGACGCATCTTCCGCGAGGTAGAAGGGAATGTCCTGCTTCATGAATTCATCCAGCAGGAGGCGGGCATCGTGGGTGGAAAACGTGCCGAGATACTCGAATCCGGAAGCATCGCCGGCGTCAGCGGGCTCCGTTTCCAGGAAGGCTTGTTGCAGCAATTCGCCGGCTTCGGCCGCGTGCGCGGAATCGACCATGAGGCGGAAGCCGCCGAGATTGGCCATGTTCGGGAGCATGTGGCCGCAATCGTCGCGCGCGACGAAGGCCGGGATGCCGCGGGCCTCGAGCTGGCTGCGGGCGACCTCGGCGAGCAGGTCGTCGAGGTAGGTGGCGATGCAAATCTGGTGGTCTTGGGTCATGGCAATCATTCCCGGCAAAACGATGGACTTTCTATCGCCAAGGATACGCGCAACGAACGAAGCCGCAAGGCGGAAGGGGGGGGCTTACGGTTGATCCGGACGATTATCGCGAAAATACAGGACGGTGGCCGGATTTGCGGCCGCCGATGGTTGCATGAGGACATGAGCCGCGAGCCCCCGCATGGGGGCGGCGGTTTTGACCTACGGACCGGCGCCGGAACTTTCGGATGGCAGGAGCGGGATCCGCACGAGTTTGAAGTTTTCATCCGCATAGGGTGTTTCGAGGAGCGTGGGTGTCTCCGTGAAAAGCACCGCGAACGTGGCGCCATAGCGCCGGGCCCGCGCGGTGAGTTCTGCGTCTGTCAGGCGCCGGTAGTACTCGTTCATCTGATCGATCACCTTGAAGCCGCCGCCGGTCACGGGGCCGTAGCATTCAGCGAGCCGGCGCCGCCATTCGAGGAGGGACGCGTCGCGGGTGGTCGGGCATTTGAAATCCACCACGAGCGCCCGTTCGGCGACCAGGCGGAAGCGCCCCAGATGGGGCGGGGCCAGGACAACGGTTCCTTTCGGCAGCGCGTCCCGGCAAAACACGGCGATGCGGTCGGCCGGATCGCGGGCATCGGCGAGCGTGAGGATCGGATTGGAAGCCTGGATGAGGCGGCCAATGAGGGGCACCGGGGCCGCGCGGTTGGCAACCAGCAGGCCGATGATGGCGGCGGTCCACAGCAGGGCGGCCGCATAGCGCCAGGCAGGACGGGAAAACCACCGGAAGCACGCCAGGAGCACCAGGCAACTCGCCATGGTGAGGGCTTCGGAAGCAAACGGGACCGCGAGGCGGATCGCCAGCAGGCCGGCCATTCCGGCCAGGCCGGACACCGCAATCAGCGGCCAGATCCGGCGGAGCTGCCGGGCCGGGATCCGGCGGCGCAGGACTTCCACCGCATGCGCCCAGAGAACCGCCAGCGGTCGCGCCTGGCCGACCGGCAGGAGCAGCAGCCACCCGGAGACGGCCGCCCCCGGGGCCCCCGCGGTCCAGGCGCGCCCGATGGTGCCGGCGAACAGCAACAGGCCGAACCATTTCAACACGAAAACCAGCCGGAAGGTCTGGAGCGTGATCCAAAGCCGGGAGGGCAGCACCTCGACAAAAAACCAGCCGCACACCAGCAGGCCCAGGACCAGGCCGGTGCCCAGCAGAATTCCGCGGGGCAGCCGGCAGCCCGTCTCCGGCAGCCGGCGCCACCACCACCAGGAAACGCCGGCCGCGCACAGGAAGCACAAAGCGGCGAGGTAGTCCTGGACGCTGAACCGGCTGGGCAGGATGTGATGGGGGACACGGAAGCGGGCATAGATGTCCAGGAAGTCGCGTGTTTCCAGAAAGTTCAATGACTGGACAGGACCCCAGACCAGCAGGGTGAAGAGGCCCAGGCCGCCGATGGCGAGCAGCGCCAGTCCGGCTGTCCGGCGCCGGAAGGGAGGCGCGAGTTCCAGATCGCGCAGGGCCGAGAGGGCGCAGATTCCCAGGGCGAGGCCCCCGGTTTCGGCGCCGATCAGCGGGTGGATCAGCGTGGCAAGCATGGCGAGCGCCATGGCGGGAAGGGGGCGCAGCCGGATGCCCAGCCACAAGGCCGGCAGGGCCGCGACGAGGCTGAGTATGGCCGGCCAGCCGTAGGCTTGGCGCAGGAAGCCGGCATCGCCGAGTTGGATGCTTTCCACGGAAAGCACGAGGATGACGGCCACCAGGGGGGCCAGCGTCTTGCGCCCGTGCATGTCGCGCGCGACGAAGGCCGTGACCAGGGCGACGCCGATATTCTGCAGCCACGTCAGCAACAGCATGGCCGCCGGGAGTCCGGCCAGGCGCGCCAGGCCAGCGCACAGCCAGGCGTAGAAGAAGCGCACATCATATCCCGCGGAGGCATCGACCGTGAAATCGCCGGCGCAAAAGCCCGGATCCAGCAGGCGCATGACGGGCAGGAGCAGCTCAATATGATTGTTGATGCCATAACTGTAACCCAGCGTGAACGTAGCCAGTCCGCCGGCCAGGATCGAAAACACGACCAGGCCGGAGGTGGACGTCAAAGCCAGCGGACCAGCGGCGTCCGGGTCTTGCTGCGGATGTATTCGGTTGTCAGGCATTTTCCAATATGAGCGGGTCCCGCGGTCACGCCGGCGAATGAACCGGCGGCGCACGGAGTTCAACCGGTCCTTTGTAGTCGCGGACCGGCGCGATGTCAACCGGCGCCGCCGGATGTGAAAAGCCCCCGCCGCGCAAGCGGACGGGGGCGGGGGCCGGAAGCTGGCCGGGGCTCAGCCGTAGACGGCCGCGGAACCGAGTTCCTCTTCGATGCGGAGGAGCTGGTTGTATTTGCAGATGCGGTCGGTGCGGGAGAGGGAGCCGGTCTTGATCTGGCCGGCGTTCACGGCGACGGCGAGGTCGGCGATGGTGCTGTCCTCGGTCTCGCCCGAGCGGTGGCTGATCACGTTGGTGTAGCCGTGGCGCTTGGCGAGGTCGATGGCGGCCAGGGTCTCCGAGATCGTGCCGATCTGGTTGACCTTGACGAGGATCGAATTCGCGACGCCGAGATCAATGCCCTTTTGCAGGAACTTGACGTTGGTGACGAACAGATCGTCGCCCACGAGCTGGATCTTGCCGCCGAGCTTGTCGGTGAGGAGCTTCCAGCCTTCCCAGTCGCCTTCGGCGCAGCCGTCTTCGATGGAGACGATGGGGAACTTCTTGCACCAGCTTTCGTACATGGCCACCATGTCGGCGGCGGACTTCACGGACTTGTCGCTCTTGTGCAGGGTGTATTTCTTGGTCTTGCCGTCGAAGAATTCGCTGGAGGCGACATCGAGGGCGATGAAGACATCCTGGCCGGGCTTGTAGCCGGCGGCGGTGATGGCTTCAACCAGGACTTCGAGGGCTTCGACGTTGCTGCCGAGCGCGGGGGCGAAACCGCCTTCATCGCCGACGGCGGTGGAAAGCTTCTTGCCCTTGAGGATCTTCTTGAGGGCATGGAAGACTTCGGTGCCCATGCGCAGGCCTTCGGCGAAGGATTTGGCGCCGCGGGGGACGATCATGAATTCCTGGACGTCGATGGGGGCGTCGGAGTGGGCGCCGCCATTGATGACGTTCATCATCGGAACGGGCAGGACGTGGGCGTTGAGGCCGCCGAGGTGGCGGTAGAGCGGGATGCCGAGGGCATTGGCGGCGGCGCGGGCCACGGCCATGGAGACGCCGAGCATGGCGTTGGCGCCGAGCTTGGCCTTGGTCTCGGTGCCATCGAGCTTGAGCAGGGCGTCATCGACCGCCTTCTGGTTGCGGGCATCCAGGCCGCGCAGGGCCTTGGCGATGGGGCCGTTGACGTTCGCGACCGCCTTGAGGACGCCCTTGCCGAGATAGCGCTTGGCGTCGCCGTCGCGGAGTTCGAGGGCTTCGTTGACGCCGGTGGAGGCGCCGGAGGGGACGGCCGCGCGGCCGAGGACGCCGCCGCAGAGGCGGACGTCGGCTTCGAGGGTGGGGTTGCCGCGGGAATCAAGAATTTCGCGGGCGCGGATGGATTCGATGTGAAACATGCGTTTTCTCCTTCTATTTGAAACCGGTTCCCGCCGGCCACCGGGGCGGCGTTGATTGAAAAACCTACACCGGGCGGAGGAAATCGCAAATGAAAATGCTCAGGGAGCGGGCAGGGAATCCAGCAGTTGGCGGGCTTCTGCGGCCGTGAGGACACGATAAGCCGGCTGGCGGGCGGCTTCATATTCCGGGCTGTGGTGGCTGGCGGAGTAGTTTTTTGCGCGCATGGTGCGGTTGTAGCGGTGCCATTCGGCCCAGGTCAGATGGCCGGCCGGATTCTTTTTCAACTCCCGGCCGAGCGCATTCCATGCGGCGCGGAACCGCCGGGGCGAAGTCTCAAAGGATTCCGCACTGGCGAGGAAAGCCGCGAGCAGGGGTTCGGGAGTGCCGCCCTGCGCGCGGTAGGGCCGGAGGTTCAGGCGGCCGATGCGGCCATCGGCCGTGAGCGGAACCCAGAGCGGTTCGCCCGGTTGCGGCGGGCCGAGCGCGGCCCATTCTTCCTGGAGCCACTGGCGCGCGGCGAATTCGCTGGCGACGGCGTGTTCGCCGCCGCGCGTAGCGTGGAAAAGCCACTTGTAGGCGTCTTCGATGCGCACGTCGGGATCGGTGCGGGCCTGGGCGAGGAAGAAGTCCACGTCGGGGTCCGGAGTGAGCGCGCAGGACAACAGGAGCAGGGGCAGCAGCCGCAGGTGTTTCATGGAGGGCGAGCGTAGGTCCGGGCGGTGGGGAGGTCAATTTCTTCTTGTGTAAACCGTTTTCCCGGGGTAGTATTACTTTTATGAAAAGTCGTAATAACAAGGCGGAAACCGGGATCGCGCGCCTGAGCCTGTCGCTGCCGAACGGCCTGGCGGGGGAGCTGGACCGGCTGGTGGCGGACAAGGGCGCGGCGAGCCGCTCGGCGCTGGTGGCGGAACTGGTGCGGGACGCGGTGGTGGAACACCAGTCGCGCCGCGGCAAGCAGGAGATCGCCGGGACCATCACGCTGGTCTATGACCACCACGCGCGCAACCTGCAGGCGAAGCTGACG
>CAZMOR010000239.1:0-4186 GCA_964567795.1 uncultured Verrucomicrobiota bacterium | reverse complement strand
GTCCGCTTCGGACGCGACGAAACCGCGCTCGCCGAACTCTCCGCCAAGGCGAATTTCAAGACCCTCGGGCCCAAGCTCGGCGGCCTCATGAAGAAGGCCGTCGCGGCCGTCGCCGCGTTCACCCCGGCGCAGGTCTCCGCGCTGCTCGACGGCAAATCCGTCGAGGTCGTCCTCGACGGCAAGACCGTCGCGCTCGACCCCGCCGACGTCCTGATCCAGCGCACGCCGAAAGCCGGCATGGCCGTCGCCTCCAGCGGCGCGCTTGTCGTCGCCCTTGAAACCGCGCTAACCCCCGCCCTCGTGCAGGAAGGCCATGCCCGCGAACTCATCAACCGCATCCAGAATCTCCGCAAGGACAAGGATTTCGACGTCGCCGACCGCATCGCGCTGAAGATTTCCGCCGACGCCGAACTGCTCGCCGCGGTCGCGGCCCACCGCGATGTCATCGCCGCCGAAACCCTAGCCGAAAAGCTCGACGCCGTCCCCGGCACCGGCGACGTGGACGTCAACGGACACCTTTGCGCCATCCAAATCGAACGCCTAACCTAAGGAGAACCCATGAAGAAATTGTTCCTGGTCTTTGCCAAGCTGCTGGGTCTTGTTCAACTCTACATGGCGCTGCTGACGGCCACGCAACTGGTGGTCATGCTGGGCATGCTGGTCAAAACCGATCCCATCCCGCTGCGGGGCATTCTGCTGGGCGCCGGCGGCATGGCGGTCTACCTGGCCGTCGCCCTGGCCATCGCCTGGCTGACGCTGGTCAAAACCGAATGGCTGGCCGCCAAGGCGGGCATCCAGGACGACACCCCGGTTGCGGGCCTTGAGCACGTCCCGGCGTTGCTCGCGGGCACCTGCCTCATCGGCATCTTCGTCACGGTCGAATCCCTGCCCCGGCTGGCGCGGATCCTGATCGATGTCCACCGCGCGTGGAGCTACGGCCCGCATCAATTGATCTGGGGCCAGATGGCGCCGACCCTTTTGCAGGTGTTCCTGGGCCTGTTCCTGGCCCTGAAGCCCGGCGCGGTCGTCGCCCTGGTCGCGCGCAAGCCCGCCCCGCCGCCGGCGGCCTGATCCGCCGCCCCCATGCGGGGGCTCGCGGCTCGGATTCTGACACCCGGTTTTTCCACACAATGGAAAATCTTTCGGCGATTTTTCCATACAATGGAAAAACTTTGACCGAATTTTCCACACTATGGAAAAAAGTTTTCCACAGTGTGGAAAACTTTTCTCCAAGGCTTGAGCCGCGAGCCCCCGCATGGGGGCGGCGGCGCTTTAGTTCGCGCGGGCGCGGCCGGTCGATCCGCGCACCACGAGCGAGGTCGGCAGCAGGTCGCTGCACTCGTTGATCTCGCCCTTGATGAGCTGGAGGATGCGGTTGCAGGACTCGATGCCCACCTGGTACAGGTCGTGGCGGATGGTCGAGAGGCCCGGATTCACGAACGCGGCGAGCTGGATGTCGTCCACGCCCATCACGGAGACGTCCTCGGGCACTTCGCGCTTGTTGTCGGCCAGCCAGCGCATCGCGCCGATGGCCATCCGGTCGTTGGCGGCCATGATGGCCGAGAGATTCGCTTCCTGGGCGATGAGCTTGGCCGCGGCCGCGTAGCCGCCGCGCTGGCTCCATTCCTCGCCGCCGTCCACCCAGGTCACCTGGGCGGCGCCGGCCGGCCAGCTCTTGCACACGCGTAGGAATTCATCGCGGAACTGCAGGCCGGTGTGGGTGTTCGTGCCGGCGATCAGGCCGATCCGGCGGTGGCCGAGGCCGAGCAGGTGTTCCGCCGCGAGGCGGGCCGAGGCTGCGTAGTCCACGCTGACGTAGTTGAGCTTCTTGCCGGGGAACAGGTGGTTCACGAGCAGGAACTTGTAGGGGCTGTTCTCGAACACCGTCAGGTAGTCCGCATGGATGTCCGAGGCGATGAACAGCATGCCGTCGGCGCGGCGGCTGGCGAGGAGCTTGGTGTATTCCTGCGTCTTCACGAACTGCGAGGTCGCGATGTCCAGCAGGATCTTGTAGCCCTGCGAGGTCGCGCGCTCGTAGATGCCCGAGATGATTTCGCCGAGATAGATGTCCGAAAACACGCGCGTGAGGTTCGGCACCACGACGGACAGTGTCTTGCTGGACTTCGAGGCCAGCCCGCGCGCCGCGCTGTTGGGGTAGAAATTGTACTTCTTGACCACGGCCATGACGCGGTCGCGCGTGGCCTGGCTGATGCGGGGATGGTTGTTCAGCACCAGCGAAACCGTGCTGAGGGAGAAACCGCTTTCCTTGGCGATATCCTTGATCGTCTTGCGTTTCATGTACCGTTTTTCCTCTGGGATTTGCTTTTAACCGGAAACTGTTAGGTAAATCGCTCGACAAAGCAAGTAAAATGATTGCCTATTTTACCGGTAAAATTTTACCCGGAGGGTCGATCCTTGACCGGCGAAACCGGTCAAACGCTTCGGTCAGCGGCGGGCAGGCTTTCGGACCAAGCGCACGGCAACATCCACGAGCACCACGATGGCCAGCGCAAACAAGACCGCGCTCAACCCGCCGACCAGCGGGCTGCCGTGCTGCGTGAAGTTGCGCCAGACGATCTGCCCCAGCGCGAGCAGCGTCGTCACGAACATGAACACCATCGGCAGGAACACAAACCAGGCCTTTTTGCCCTGGCTCCGGAGCCAGCCGAACACCATCAGCAGCGCCAGCGCCCCCATCAGTTGGTTCGTCGCCCCGAAGGCCGGCCAGATCGCCTTCCACGCCGGCATCGGCACGCCGCCCGCACCCGGAATCTCCTGGAACACCACGTAGGCTGGCAGCACCAGCACGATCAGTGTCGACAGTACCCGCTTGCCGGCCGTGTCGGAGCCGATGCCGGTCAGTTCCTGGAGGATGATGCGGCTCAGCCGCGTGCAGGTGTCCAGCGTCGTCAGCACGAACGTGCTCACCGCCAGCATGGCGAACGACATGATCCAGCCCGCGCTCACGCCCAGGGGCTGGAAGAACCGCTCGATGCCCGCCGCAAACACCGCCGGGGGCGCCATGGACGGCTTCTCCGCCAGGGTCATCACGGTCGCCAGCGCCAGCACCGCCAGCACCGCCTCCACCAGCATGGCCCCCAGCCCCACCCGCTTGGCGGAGCTTTCCTTGTTCAACTGCTTCGAGGTCGTCCCGCTGGCCAGCACCGCGTGGAAGCCGCTCACCGCGCCGCACGCGATCATCACGCACAGCGACGGGTAGATCCAGCCGTCCGTCGTCGTGTGCGCCGTGATGAACATCGGCCACGTCACCGCCGCCCCGCCGCTGAAGGAGCCGATCACCAGCCCGGCCGCCCCGCCGATCAGGCAGGCGTAGAGCAGGAACGACGACAGGTAATCCCGCGGCTGCAGCAGGGCCCACACCGGCAGCACCGATGCGGCCAGGCAATACACCAGCAGCCCGGCCGACCAGAAATATTTGTCGGATCCCAGGAAGGCCGGGATGATCGACGGCGACAGCGGCAGCACCCGCCCCAGCCAGAGCCCGCCGAACACCAGCGGCACCGCCAGCAGCGTGGCCTTGCGCAGCGGCATCTTCCACAGGTACAGCATATGCCCGAACACCGCCGCGAGAAAGATGTAGAACACCGACGCCGTCGCGACCACCCCGCCCACGCGCGACACATCGGTTTCCGCGCCGCCCCGCGCCAGCGTGACCGGTGCAAACGTCGCCGCCGTCATGTCCAGGAACACCATGATGACGTACAGCAGCACCAGCAGGATGAAGAGCAGGAACAGCCGGTAGGTCAACGGGCCCATGGCCTGCCGGCCGATCTGCGCCAGGCTCTGCCCCTTGTTGCGCAGGCTGGCCATCATGGCGGTGTAGTCCTGCACGCCGCCGATGAAAACCACCCCCAGCACGATCCACAGCAGCGCCGGTCCCCAGCCGAAAATCAGCGCCGCCGCGATCGGCCCCACGATCGGCCCGGCCCCGGCGATCGAGCTGAAATGGTGCCCGAAGACCACCGGATCCGCCGCCGGCGAATAGTCCACCCCGTCGTACATCGTGTGCGCCGGGGTCAGCCGTTCGTCCATCGCGTCGAGCTTGCGCTCCATCCAGCCGCCGTAAATCTTGTAGGCGGCGAAAAACAGCACGCAGCAACCCAGGAATATGGCGCTCAACATGGGAATCACGCTTTCATTAGAAAAACCGGGGCATATTTTCCCC
>CAZMOR010000238.1:0-7206 GCA_964567795.1 uncultured Verrucomicrobiota bacterium | reverse complement strand
CCGCCGACGGCGCTCCGCCGCTGGTCATCGACGCATTCCTGCAGAATCGGCGGCGCTGGACTTCCGGCGATCTCGGCGTGATTCCCGGCGATTCCCTCGCCCCCATCGGCCCCCTGCCCCGGCTCGAGGAACTCGACGAGCTGGATCCGGCCGGCGAAACGGCCATCGCCCGCACCGTCCTCATCAAGCTCAACGGCGGCCTCGGCACCAGCATGGGGCTCGACCGCGCCAAGTCCCTCATCATCGCCAAGAACGGCCTTTCCTTCCTCGACATCATCGTGCGGCAGGTGGAGTTCCTGCGCCGGCGCTGCCGCGCCCCGCTGCCGCTGCTGTTGATGAACAGCTTTTCCACCGAGGCCGACTCGCTGGAGGCGCTGGCCAGGGGCCACCCCGGATTCCGCAACGACGGCGGCATTCCGCTATCCTTCTCGCAGCATCGCGTGCCCAAGATCGACATGGCCACCCGCGCGCCCGTGCAATGGCCGGATCAGCCCGCCCTGGAATGGTGTCCGCCCGGCCACGCCGACATCTACCACGCCCTGCAGACCACGGGCATCCTTGAAAGCCTGCTCGCCGGCGGCTACCGCTATGCCTTTGTCTCCAATGCCGACAATCTCGGCGCCCTTCTGCACCTGGGCATCCTCGGGCACATCGCCGCCAAACGCATCCCCTTCCTCATGGAAGTCACCGACCGCACCGAATGCGACCGCAAAGGCGGACACCTCGCCCGCGACCGCGAAACCGGCCGGCTGCTGCTGCGCGAATCCGCCCAATGCCCGGCCGCCGAAACCGCCGATTTCCAGGACATCACCCGGTATGCCTTGTTCAACACCAACAACCTCTGGCTCGATCTTGAAGCCTTGCGCGGGATGCTGCGCGATTGCAACGGCCTGCCGCAACTGCCGTTGATCGTCAACCGCAAGACCGTCGATCCCGTGCGCGCCGACTCGCCTGCCGTCGTCCAACTCGAAGCCGCCATGGGCGCCGCCATCTCCTGCTTCCAGGAGGCGGCGGCCCTGGTCGTGCCGCGCTTCCGGTTTGCGCCGGTCAAGACCACCAACGACCTGCTCGCCATCCGCTCCGACCTCTACACCCTCGGCGAAGAACACCAGGTGGCCCTGCACCCGTTGCGTTTCGGCCCGCCGCCGGCCATCACGCTCGATCCCCGCTACTACCGCAACATCTCCGACTTCGAACTGCGCTTCGCCAAGGGCGCCCCGTCCCTGCTCCAATGCGAGTCGCTCCAGATCGATGGCGACATCCACTTCGGCGCCCACATCCGGATTGAGGGCGCGGTGCACCTGCACAATCCCACCGGCACGCCGGCCCGCATTGCCGACGGCTCCCGCCTGCACACGCCGGCCCGCGCCTGATTCCGCGCGCCCGCCCGCCCCGCCGCCGGGTTCCGGAATGTACGCGAAAACACTTGAAAAACACCGCCCTATGGCGGAAATTCTTCTGGCTTTGAATTGAACCAACCGAAGGAATCCAAACATGGCAGCCAAAACCCGCATCAGCGACATGGTCCTCAAGGGCACGGAACGCGCCCCGCACCGCTCCCTGCTCTACGCCCTCGGCCTCACCGCCGAAGAAATGAAGCGGCCGCTCATCGGCGTGGTTTCCGCTTTTAACGAGATCATTCCCGGCCACATCCACCTCGACAAGATCGCCGAAGCCGTCAAGGCCGGCGTGCGCATGGCCGGCGGCACCCCGATCCTCGTGCCGGCCATCGGCGTCTGCGACGGCATTGCCATGGGGCATCCGGGCATGAAATTCTCCCTGCCTTCCCGCGAGCTCATCGCCGATTCCGTCGAAACCCTGGCGCTGGCGCACTGCTTTGACGCCATGGTGCTGATTCCCAACTGCGACAAGATCATCCCCGGCATGCTCATGGCCGCGGCCCGCATCAACATTCCATCCATCATTGCCAGTGGCGGTCCCATGCTGGCCGGCGACCTGGACGGCCGGCATCTGAGCCTGTCGAACCTGTTTGAAGCGGTCGGCGCCTGCAAGGCCGGCAAGATCGGCCAGAAGGAACTGACGGCCTACGAAGAAACCGCCTGCCCCGGCTGCGGTTCCTGCTCCGGCATGTTCACGGCCAATTCCATGAACTGCCTGTGCGAAGCCATCGGCATGGCCCTGCCCGGCAACGGCACCATTCCCGCCGTGGCCGCCGCCCGCACGCGCCTGTCCAAGGAAGCCGGCATGCAGATCATGAACGTGCTGCGGAAGAACCTGCGCCCGCGCGACATCATGACCCCCGCGGCCTTCACCAACGCCCTGCGCGTGGACATGGCCCTCGGGTGCTCGACCAACAGCGTGCTGCACCTGACCGCCATCGCCCACGAGGCCGGCGTGCCCATGCCCCTCACGCGCATCAACGAAATCAGCTCCACGACGCCGAACCTGTGCCGGCTCAGCCCGGCCGGTCCCGACCACATCCAGGATCTCCATCTCGCCGGCGGCATCCCGGCGGTCATGAAGGAACTGGCCTCGGCCAAGCTGCTCGATACCCGGCTGGTCACCGTCACGGGCAAATCCGTGGCGCGGAACATCGCCGGCGCGGTCAACCGCAACCCGAACGTGGTGCGACCGGTCAAGAACCCGTTCAGCCCCACCGGCGGCCTCGCCGTCCTGTTCGGCAACATCGCCCCCCGCGGCGCCGTCGTCAAGCGCTCGGCTGTCGCCCCCGAAATGCTCGTCAAAACCTGCCGGGCCCGCGTCTTCAACAGCGAAGAACAGGCCATCGCCGCCATCTATGGCGGCAAAATCAAGAAGGGCGACATTGTCGTCATCCGCTATGAAGGTCCCAAGGGCGGTCCCGGCATGCGCGAAATGCTGGCCCCCACTTCCGCCCTCGCCGGCATGGGTCTGGACAAGGACGTCGCCCTCATCACCGACGGCCGGTTCAGCGGCGCCACGCGCGGCTCCGCCATTGGCCATGTCGCACCGGAGGCCGCGGACGGCGGTCCCATTGCGCTGGTGAAGGAAGGTGACCGGATCGCGGTGAACATCCCGGCCTATTCAGTCAACCTGCTGGTCTCCGCGAGCGAGCTCAAGGCCCGCGCAAAGAAACTCAAGCCCTTCCTGCCGCGCGTCAAGACCGGCTGGCTGGCACGCTACCAGCGCCTCGTCGGCTCCGCCGACATCGGCGCCGTGCTGCAGTAAACCCCGGGGCCCTCAAGGCGGCGCGGAATCCCGCGCCGCCTTTTTCATTCCCCTCCGGGTCCGCGGGCTCGCGGCTCAAGCATTCGGTTGAACCTTTTGCTCCTGCGGGAATCCGGTTCTTGATGTGCCCCACGGTCGACCCGTAAACGCCGCAAAAGCATCGTTTTTGGGCATTTGGGGACCAAACCGGCCTTGAGCCCCCCCCCTAGAGGCATGAGCCGCGATTCCCCGCATGGGGGGCCCCGGAGGGGCTCGGCTTCAGTTCTCCGGCGCGGCCGGTGTTTCGATCGTGGATTTGTCCGCGGCCTGGATGACAGGCGCGACGTCCGGTCCGGGCTTGAAGACGGAGTAGAGCATCATCGCGCCGAACAAGAGGAACAGCCCACCGCCAACGCCATGGATCAGCCGCTCGGAAACCAGCTTCGACAGCAGCCCGCCGACATAGACCCCCAGCAGCGTCGACATCACCAGCGCGAGGCTGGCCGCGAGAAAAACGATCCACCGCCCGTGCACTGCGCTCTGCAGCATGACGGCGAGTTGGGTTTTGTCGCCCAGCTCCGCCAGGAACACCAGCCAAAATGTCGCCATGAAAATTTTCCAGCTCATGCGTGGGCCTCCGTCTCGGGAACCGGTAGCCATCGTGCCACAGCGCCCCCCGGGCCGCAAGCGCCGCAACTCTTTTCTTTTCAACGTCCCCGTCCTGTCGTATCGTGTTTTATCCGGAGATCGATATGGCAAACTGGTATTTTGTGAACCCCAAAACCCGCGAAAAGAACGGGCCGCACGACGAAGCGTTCGTGCGTTCCAAGTTCATCGCGGGCGAAATCGGCCCCGAAACCCTGGTCTGGCACGATGGCCTGGCCAACTGGATTCCCGCCGGCCAGGCGTTCGCCGCCCTGCAGGCGCCGTCCGGCACCGAGGGCCAAGTGCCTCTCCCCGACGGGCTGCGCGGCTGGATGACGTTCATCGGCGTCATGACGATCCTCGGCTCGCTCCTGCCGACCGTGATGCTCTACGGTATCCCCATGCTGCTGGCCGGCATCGCCCTGCTGGGCGCCCGCGGCGCCCTCGACCGCACGCCCTTCATCTCGCCGGATCTCGTGCCGTTCTTCAACAAGCTGCGCACGTTCTTCTGCTGCTGGGGCTGGATGTACATCCTGTGCCTCTTCCTGGCGATCCTGCTCCTGCTGGTCTACGTCGGCATCGCGCTCTGGACGCTGTCGTCCGGGCAGGTCGCCCCGCACCACTTCCTTCCGAAATAGCATTTTCCCATGGCTTTCACTCCCGAAGAACGGCAACGCTACGCCCGCCATCTTGACCTGCCGGGTTTCGGCGCCCACGCGCAGGAACGGCTGCGCGCCGGCCGCGTGCTGGTCGTCGGCTGCGGCGGCCTCGGTTCGCCCGCGCTCTACTACCTTGCCGCCGCCGGCGTCGGCCGCCTCGGCCTGATGGATTCCGACCAGGTCGACATCTCCAACCTCCAGCGCCAGATCCTCCACGCCACGCCCGACATCGGCCGGCCCAAGGTCGATTCCGCCGTCGGCCGCCTGCGCGCGCTGAATCCCCACGTGCGCCTCGACCCCCACGCCGAACACCTCACGGCGGACAATGCGCGCGACTTCTTCGCGCCCTACGACATCATCCTCGACTGCACCGACAACTACGCGTCCAAATACCTCATTTCCGACGTCTGTGTCGCGATGAAGAAGCCCTTCGTCCACGCCGGCATCTCCGCCTTTTGTGGACAACTGCTGACTGTCGTGCCCGGCCGGAGCGCGTGCCTGCGTTGCGTCTTTCCCGTGCCGCCGCCGGCCCCGGGCCCCGAGGCCCCGACGGCCGCCGGTCCCCTCGGCGCCATCCCCGGCGTCATCGGTTCCCTGCAGGCGGTCGAGGCCATCAAATTCCTCACCGGCATCGGCGCACTGCTGACCGGCACGTTGTTGACGTATGACGGGCTCGAAGCCGAATTCAAGCCCGTCCACGCCGCCCGCAATCCCGCCTGCCCCGCCTGCGGGGCCGGCGCGCAACCCAAGGAGTAAAACCCATGGCCGAATCCATCCAGTTCACCCTCAATGGTGCTCCCAAAACCGTGGCCCTCGAGGGCTGGGAGAAGATCATCGATGTCCTGCGCGAAGACCTGAACCTGACCGGCACCAAGCGCGGCTGCGACGACGGCACCTGCGGCGCCTGCACCATCGTCATCGACGGCGACGCCAAGCGCGCCTGCCTCCTGCCCGCCGCCAAGCTCGCCGGCGCGAAAGTCTTGACGATCGAAGGCCTCTCCAGCGGCATGGACATCCATCCCATCCAGATGGCCCTGATCGACGCCGGCGCCGTCCAGTGCGGCTACTGCATCCCCGGCATCGTCCTCGAACTCTATGCGCTGCTCTCCAAAAACCCGAACGCCTCCGACGACGAGATGAAAACCGCGCTCGCCCGCCACTTCTGCCGCTGCACCGGCTACGAAGCGATCTGGGAAGGCGCCCGGATGGCCCGCCAGGCCATGCAAAAGAAGTAATTTCAAAAGCAACGAAAAGGAATCCCATGTACGACATTCTCATCAAGAACGCGCAGCTCCGCCGCAAGGCCGGACTCTGGAACATCGCCATCGAGAAGGGCCTCATCCAGAAGATCACCAAGCAACCCATCCGCGGCAAGGCGGCCAAGGTCATCGATGCCGGCGGCAACCTCGTCACCGAGCCCTACGTCAATACCCACCTGCACCTCTGCAAAGTCTACACGCTCGAAATGATGGACTCCCTCGCCCTGCGCGCCTACCACGGCGCCGACATGGGCGGCGCCATGACGGCCATCGAACTCGCCGCCCGCGTCAAGGCCAACTACAACGAGAAGTGGATCCTCCCCAATGTCCGCAAGGCGCTCAAGCTCGCCGCCTTCAACGGCAACCTGCACATCCGCGCCTTCGCCGACGTGGACTCCAAGGCCAAGCTGATCGGCCTCAAGGCCCTGCTCAAGGCCCGCAACGAATTCAAGGGCATCGTGGATGTCCAGGTCGTCGCCTTTCCGCAGGACGGCGTCGTGCGCGAGCCCGGCACGGTCGACCTTATGAAGGAGGCCATGGACCTCGGCGCCGATGTCGTCGGCGGCATCCCCTGGATCGAATTCACCGAACGCGACGAGCAGATCCACATCGATGAAATGATGAAACTCGCCATCGCCTACGACAAGGACATCTCCATGCTCGTGGACGACGCCGGCGACCCCACGCTCAAGACGCTGGAAATGCTCGCCGTCCGCACGCTCGAGGAAGGCCGCATCGGCCGTTCCCTCGCGCACCACGCGCGCGCCATGTGCCTCTATCCCACGCCCTACTTCAAGAAGATCGCCGCGCTCATGCGCCAGGCCAGGATGGGCGTCGTCAGCGATCCGCACACCGGCCCGCTGCATGCGCGCGTGAAGGAACTGCTCGAGGAAGGCAACCTCGTCTGCCTCGGCCAGGACGACATTTCCGACGCCTACTATCCGTACGGCCAGAACAACATGCTCGAGGTCGCCTTCCTCGCCTCGCACCTGCTGTGGATGACGACCTATCCCGAGATGGAGACGCTCTACGACCTCATCACGGTCAATGCCGCCAAGTGCATCAACCTGCCGAAGTTCGAGCTGAAGGAAAAGGCCAACGCCAGCCTCGTCGTGCTCGACGCCAAGAGCGTCTGCGAAGCCTTCCGCTACCACAAGGCCCCGCGGCACGTCATCTCGCACGGCAAGCTCCTCAAGGTTGCCGACCTGCGCGGCTGATGCCCGCACGGCGCTCCTGCCGGACCGGTCCTCGTGGACCGGTCCGTTTTTTTGCACCATCCATGCGCTGGCTCGCGGCTGATGCCTGTAAACGCCGCGAAAGTACTGTTTTGGGGCATTTTCAGTGCTTCCCGGCCTTGAGCCCCCCCCTGGGCTTGCGCCACGATTCCCCCCCATCCCGGAGCCCCCCATGCCCCGCCCCCTTGCCCTTGGCCTGTAATCGCCCTTTTTCGTTGAAGATTCCCGCATAAAACGCGAATCTGACGCAAAGTTTTCATA
>CAZMOR010000237.1:0-7068 GCA_964567795.1 uncultured Verrucomicrobiota bacterium | reverse complement strand
TACACCACCGCCGTGGTGGACAGCGTGCCGAAATTCATCAACATGAGCAATTATCCCAGCCTGGCGGGCAACCTCGCGGCCGCGGCCGATCCGGGCAACGGCGGCGCCGCCAAGGTGCAGCGCTCCCTGGAAAATCCCATCACCACCGGCACGTTCTATGTAGCCTTCATGATGGCCTACCAGTATCGCGGCGCCAACAAGTGGGCCGGCTTGAGCCTGTTGAACAGCAGTGGCACCGAGAAGGCCTTCTTCGGCAAGGGGGCGGGCGGCAACTGGAGCACCCTGGGCATCGGCGACGGCGCCACCACCTACTGGTCGGCCTACGACATGGGCCAGTACTATTCCTCCGACGGATATGGCAGCACGGGCAACGTTTACCTGGTGGTCGGCAAGTACGATTTCAGCAGCAAGGTGCTGGCGGCAAAAGCCTACCGGCTCGTGGACGGCTACACGTTCCCCGAATCGGAACCCAGCTGGGATGTGACCACAACCCTGGGCACCGGGATCGATGCGATCAGCCGGGTCCAGCTGAACATCGGTTCCACGGACGCCGGCGGTTCGATCGGCAAGGTGTTCTTTGATGAAATCCGTTATGCCACGAACTGGAGCGGGCTGATTTCGCTCACCTGTCCGACCTGGGCGGGCAGCAACACGATGAATTCCGCCGCCTGGACGGCGCCCGCCGGCAGCTACCTGGGCGACACGGAGAATTTCCAATTCCAGTCCACGCCGGTCGGGCTGGGCCAGTCCGCGGCCATCGAGTTCGACTGGGCGCGCAGCGGGGCGTTTGCCTCTGCCTATTCCATGGCGTGGTGGCAGAACGCCAACAACAACACGTATTGGACGAACCAGGTGCAGATGACGACGGCCGGAGTCATCACCAGCCGGTTTGCCGTGGCGGGCAGCAGCTGCGGGACGATCTACACGAACAACCAGAAGCTCACCGTGAGCAACCTGGTGGCGCCGTCCGGCGCGACGGCGACACGGGATGGCGTGAATACCAACAGCCAGATCAACCTGGCGTGGAGCCGCGGCGTGTCCGGCAGCGCCAAGGACACCCTGGTTGTGCGGCAGACGGCGGACTCGGGCTGGACCACGCCGGTGAACGGCGCCACCTACAACGCCGGCGATGCCCTCGGCAGCGGCACGGTTGTCTACCGCGGCGCGGGAACCAGCTTCAATGATACCGGCCTGGCCCCCAGCACGACGTATTACTACCGCTACTACGCTGAAAACTGGACGTATTATTCGGTTTCCTACGCCACGGCCAGCGATTCGACGGCCGCCGGCGGGCAGGCCATCACGGTGGACGGCAATCCGGCCGATTGGGCGGGGTCGGCTTCGGCCGTGCTCGACAGTTCCGCGAGTTCGCTGCAGGAATTCATCTGGACGGACAAGCGCGGTGAGGTGCGTCCGGAAAACGCCGACCATCCGAACGGCGACATCCAGGAATTCCGCGTGTTTGCGGATTCGACCTGGGTGTATTTCCTGATCAAGATGACGAACATCACGGATGCCGCGAAGCCTTTCGTGGCCATCGGCGTGGACACGCGCACCAACTCCGCCAGCACCGCCATGAACTGGCTGGGCGACGATTCCGGGGCCAACATCGGCGACGGCTATGCCCAGGGCGGGGCGGCCCATTATCCCGAATACCAGATCAACGTCCATTATGTCTCCGCCGCCAGCGGCAACCGGATTGAACTGTACAGCCAGAGCGGCACCTACTGGTATGCACCGGCGACAGGCGGCAACACGAATGTGGCGATCAGTGCGGCGAACGACGCCATCGAAGTGAAGATTGCGCGCGCCGACCTGAACCTGACCGGCGCGGTCACGGGCCGCTTCACCGTGGCCAGCTACCTCAATACGGGAGCGTGGAACAACGACAGCGACGGCACCACGCACCTGGCCGACAACACGGCCGACATGGTGGATACGATCTCCATTCCGCCGTGGAGCACGGAGGACAACTCCGCGGATCTCTCGGCCTGGCTGGAGGACATCAGCGATGCCGACATTGATTTCTGGACCGACGTGAAGTTCTCGGCGAGCGGAGTCGCCAACAACAGCAAGCCGTCGACGCCGGTTTTGACCACGCCGACCAACACGGCGGCGGTGACCGCCAGCCCGACCCTGGGCTGGCAGCCTTCCACGGATACGGACGGGCAGATCACGGGCTACCTGCTGGAAGTCAGTACGAACGACCAGTTCAACGGCGTGTCCGGCACGGAGAACGGTACCGTTAACCTGCGCGTGAACCTGTATGCCACGACGACGAACTACACGTTCACGACCTCGGCGACGCAGTATTGGTGGCGGGTGCGGGCGCGCGACACGGCCGGTGAACTGTCGGCGGCGACCACGCGCTGGTTCCGCGTGGTCGGCAAGCTGGATACGGAAGGGCCGCAGCCGACCCTGTTGTACATCGGCACGAACGTGGCCGGCTACCTGGCCGGAGATTATGATACCTGGATTTCCCAGTACGGGCCCATCCAGAGCGTGCTGGACAACGAATTGCGCGACACGAACAACGTGTTCGGCTTCGTGCTGCGCTGGGACGACGCCAGCGGCGTTTACGCCACCAACAAGGCGCGGGCGACCGACAGCCCGCCCATGGGCGCCGGCGGATTTGCGTTCAACATCGTCAGCACCGACGGGCGCGTTTCGCCCAACTGGGACATCGTGGAATACACGGAAGGCGTGCTCACCAAGGATTGGGCCAAGGATGCGCCGTTCTATGCCACGAACACCCGGGCCAGCGGGAACGACAACTCCATCATCACCAATTACGTGCTCGCCGCGTTCACGATGACGAACTACAACCCGAACATCGACTACTACCTCACGGTCAGCGCCGAAGATGCCTATACCACGGGCGGCAGCTGGTGGACCTACGGTTCGTGGCCCAGCTTCACCAATTCGGCGGCCGCGCTGCCGTACTACAGCGGCTGGTGCGAGGACGGCCCGAACACGGCGCGCAACATCACAACCAACCAGCTGATCGAAATCCACGTGGTGGATGACGATATCGTGGCGCCGGTGGCCAGCACGGCGCTGGGCTGGAGCAACAACGGCACCAACGCGTCCATGGTCGTTTCGAATCCGGCCGGCCGGCTCACCTATGTGAACGGCGAGGGCCAGGATACGCTCTACCAGGTGACGGACGGCGCGTTGATCGGCCAGCCGCTGGCCTTCACCTTCAACGCCTACGACGCCTATTACGAGGGGGTGGCGTTCGGCACGGCCACGACATTCGCGGCGAGCGGGCGGACCTTGACCAACAGTGCGTTCGTGGCCGCCTACTGGCAGACGAACTGGGCCAATTTTGACGCCACCCGCAGCCTCACGACCGACACCCGCAGCGCCAACACGATGGTGACCTGGCGCTGGCCGAGCATCACCACGCAGGACGTGACCGCACTGTGGGGGCCGAGCAGCCTGGCGGGCGACATGGGCGTGACCAACCTGATCCAGATGGATCTCTATGACGTGGACAACGACCGGGACGGGGACCAGGCGGTGGCCCGCGTGAATTTCGGGCGCGTCCGGCTGGTGGACGACGACGCCACGAACCCCGTGGTGACGGAAAGCTCCCTGGCGGTGGTCGGCACCGGCCTGGCCCGGGAGTATGCCCTCACCAACCTGGTCGAGTGGACCTTCGACGGCGGCACAAACTCGGTTCTTTCCACCAACGTGGCGGCCGGCGTGACCTCCAGTCCGGTCAGTCTGGACACGGGGGTGATGACCGGCTCAACCAATTCCATCGGCGTCACCGCAGGCTTCGCGGGCGGGACCACGCGCTCCTTCTTGTTTAACATCACTTCGGCCACGACGGACAAGACCTTCAAGGCGACCAGCATCAGCTTTGAGAGCAAGGTGAGCAGCGTGAACGGTCCGGACGTCATCGAACTGTGGGGGACGATGCCGGGCGGTTCCGAAATCCTGTGGGCCACGAACGCGATCGACCTGTCGGATCCGGAGAATCCCGCCGGCACGAACTGGACTTCGTATTCGGTCGGCTTCACAATGCCGTATGCCGCGACCAACACCGTGCAGTTCCGGCTCAAGGCCTATGTGGCGGACACCAACCACCTGACCGGCACCGGGAATGCCTCGTGGTCGCTGGACAATCTCATCCTGTCGGGCTTCATCCTTGGACCGGCCGGCGGGACGCAAATCACCGACCATGACCTGGCGAAGGGCACGGCGCAGTTCAGCCTGCAGGCGGCGGATGTCTACAGCGGGATCGACGGCACCGTCGGGGCGTCGACCGGCCGTGCGCCGCGCGTGGATTTCTGGAACACGGCTTCCAACGTCTGCCCGGTGACCAACGCCTTCATCACCAACGGCTGGTCCAGCGCCACCAACACGACCTTGAACCTTTCCGGCCCTTCGCCGGCGGCGGACAAGAAGCTGATCGCCCTGGGCGCGGGCGGCGCCTCCCTGACCTATTATGCCCGCTTCACCGTGAATGACTATGACGTGGACCGCGATGGCGACAGCCGCATCGTGACCAACATGACAACCAATACCGTCTACGACAACGACAGCAGCAAGCCCGCGCGCGGGACCCTGTTTGGCGGCCCGCTCGGCGTATACGTGGACGGGACCCTCACCAAGGCGGTGTCCAGCGGCAACAACCGCGAATACCGCATCAATGACGAACAGTTGCAGTCATCCTCGGCCACGTCCATCGCGGTGAAGGTGAACCTGTACGATTACAGCGGCTGGACGGTGCCGGTCTTGGCGTTTTCCAATTCCTCGGCGGGCGTCATGGCCACGAACGGCTGGCTGACAGCCGTGCACACGGACGACGTCAACACCACGAACCTGCCAGAGGCGACGATGGAGTGGCGTTTCGGCACGAACGAGGCCGCCACCCTGTTCAATTCGTATGAAAACATCACCAATGAATTCAGCATTGCCTCGGTGTGGGACAAGGATGATGACCGGCAAGACGCCCTCGGCAACAACGTCGACAACCTGGAGTTGGCGGGCGCCCGCGTGGGCTACGTGACTTTCCTGGACAACGACGTGGGCCAGCCGCTGGTGCAGACCAACTGGAGCGTCTCGCGCACCAATTGGACGGTGCCGAAGATCTACCTCGGGCTGCCGGGCGACGCGGCGCGCAGCAACCTCCTGATCAACGGCAGCCTTGTGCTGGCGGACACCAATACCGGGGCCATCCTGGCCAATATGACGAACCGGGTGTATGACAGCCAGTTGGCGAAAGTGTCGGCGGCGGCGCCACTGAGCGTCGTGCTGCCCGTGGTCGACACGGGCGGCAGCGGTTCCGGCCGCACGATCAAGGGCTTGCGGCGCGGCACCGCTTTGACGGAGTCGTCCACGAACGGCAGCAGCCACACCGTGACCAATACCGCGCTGACCATCGGGACGGTGCAGGTCAACAACGCCACCAATTACCGGAGCGACCTGAGTTCTTCGCTGGCGCTTACCAAGATCGCCGCCCAGTTCCCGACCAGCACCTGGACCTTTACATCGTTTGCCTATGCCGATGTCGGCACCTGGCTGCCTGCGGCCGCCACGGTTTCGAACTACGCGATGAGCGTGAACGTGTATGACGCCGACGACAACCGGCCGGCGGATCAGAAGAGCCGCTCGGTCGCATTGGGCACGCTGCAGGTGCTGGACAACGACACCGTGGCGCCGATCGCCCCGACCAATGTGACGGTGAACGGACGGGCGGTCACCGGCACCTGGACGCGCGAGACGGCGCCTTGGACGAATGCACCGGCCTTCCGGATCACCTTCCAGCCGGCCGTGGACGGCGAACCCGCCGGCACGGACCTCGAAAAAACCGGAATCGGCGAACATCGCCTGGCGACGGACAAGACGGACATTGGTCCGGACCTTGGCACGCCCCTTGCCGTGCCGGCGGAAAGCTCGCTCGCCAACTACGGCTTTGAATACGGCGCCACAAATTGGACGCTCGCGGGTGCGTTTGTCACCACCAACCAGGCCTACGAGGGCCGGTATTCCGTGCAGGCGACAGGTTCCACGGCGCGGCAGACCGTGCAGCTGTCGAACACGAACGGCTACACGCCGCGCGTCACGGTTGCGGGGGTGCAGTTCATGGGTTCAGGCACGGTTACGCAGTCGGTTGTGGGCCTGGATGCCAACGGGACCCCGGTGGGCGGATCGGCGTTCGACGTTGTGATCGCGGGTGCCGCCGGGCAATGGGTGATGGGCTCATCGGCCGCCCAGACGCTGGGCGCCACGGTTGACCGCGTGCAGGTGACCTTGTCGGGCGTGGGCTACTGGGACGATGTCCGGGTAAAGATCGAGATGCTGAACGGCGGCACGCCCGTGAACGAAGCCGCGACGGTCTATACTGCGACCGAGCAGGGACTGGTGACGAATTACCTCTTTGCCGTGGACCGCGACAACAACCGGGCCGGCGACCGCAAGGCCAGCAGTGCGCCGGCGGATGCCTACATTCCGTTCTTCGGCACCGCCTACGACATTACGCAGCCGACCGAAGTGCCGGTGCCGGCCAACGCGGCTTCGACGGAAACCGTGGATGACCCGACCACGCAGTTTGATCTGCACTGGAACACCACCGGCGTCGGACCGGATGACGAGGACGACCCGGACTATCCGAGCGCCCGCTTCTCGGGTCCGGATGTGCTGTCGCCGTGGAAGAGCTACAAGATTTACTATGGCACATTCGATCCGGCGCAGGTGCCGCCGGGTGATCCGGGACCGGGCAACGGGAACTCGTACATCTATACGAACTTCATCGCGACGGGCGCCTATACCAACTGGCTGTCGGTGTCCGCCACGAATTCGATCGGTGATCCGTCGGCGGCCGGCACGAACTACCTGGCCTTGACCAACCTCAGCCAGGGGGGCATCCGCCTGTATGACTTGGAATACGACCAGGATTACGCGGTGGTCGTGGTCGGCCTGGACAAGGCCGGCAATGAAGGGTTGGCGAATGCCGGCAGCTGGGCAACCAACAACACCATCCGGTTTGCAGTGACGCAAGGCGTGCTCAAAGCCTACGCGACCCCACCGTCGTTCCCGGCGGAAGGGGGGACAAAC
>CAZMOR010000236.1:0-2056 GCA_964567795.1 uncultured Verrucomicrobiota bacterium | reverse complement strand
CATGATCTGCACCCACGATGAAAACTTCTACCAGGCCTGCCGCATGCTCCGCTCCCACGGCATGGTCCGCGAATCCGACTCCCCCGAGTTCCGCAAGCAGTGGGAGGACGCCGCCCCCGATCTCAACCCCAAGTTCATCTTCGCCTGGCCCACCGGCAACTTCCGCAGCACCGAAATCAACGCCGTCATCGGCCGCTCCCAGCTCCAGCGCCACGACGCCAACAACCCGCGCCGCACCGAAAACTTCAAGCTCTTCCTCTCGCTCATCGATCCAAAGCTCTACTGGACGGATTACCTCGTCGAAGGCTCCGTCAATTATGCTTTTCCTCTCGTGTTGAACAAGGCCGACGACGCCCTGCGCGACCGTCTCATGGCCCTGATGGACGCCAACGGCATCGAGCACCGGCGCGGCAACGCCGGCGGCGGCAACCAGCTCCGCCAGCCCTACCTCGCCGGCATCGCTCCGCCCAAGGCCGACATCCCCCGCCGCTTCCCCGTCATCGACCACATCCACTTCTACGGTTTCTACATCGGCAACTACCCCACCCTCGACGCCGACCGCATCCGCTGGCTCTGCGGCGTCCTTAACTCCGTCCGCTAGGCCAGCCGCCCCGCGACTCCCCGTGCGGGGAATCGCGGCTTGTCCCCCGCAGCCTTGGCGGAGGGGGGCTCATCGATTTTTCCACACTGTGGACCCGCCGCGGCGGGTTCCATTGTGTGGAAAAATCCGGTTTCCGGGCCTGTGCCGCGAGCCCCCGCATCCGGGCGTCAGGAAACCGCCCACTGGCCGACATCCTCGATGTCGTCCTGGCAGGTGCGCAGGGCTGTGACCACCGCGGGATCGAACTGGGTGCCGGAGTTGCGGACAATCTCCGCCAGCGCCTCCGCCGGGGGACGGCCCTTGGAATAGGGCCGTTCGGAGCGGATGGCGTCGTAGGCGTCCACCACCGCGAAGATGCGGGCGCCCAGGCAGATTTCTTCGCCCTTGAGGCCGCGCGGATAGCCCGTGCCGTCAAACCGCTCCTGGTGCGCCAGCACGATCTCGGAGGCGGGTTCGAGCCCGGGGCCGGCCTTGATGATGTTGTAGCCGAGGTGCGGGTGCGTCTTCATCACCTCGCGCTCCGCGTCCGTCAACGGCCCTTCCTTGAGCAGGATGGCGTCGGGAATGCCGACCTTGCCGATGTCGTGCAGCAGCGCGCCGGTGCCGATGTGCTCGATTTCCTCGAGGGAAGCGCCCATCTTGCGGGCCAGGACGACGGCCATGCGCGACACGCGCTTGCTGTGGGCGCCGGTCTTGCGCTCGCGGGTGTCCAGCATGTCGGCCATGGCTTCGAGGGTGAACTGGTAGGACTCGGTGACCTGCTCCAGGGCGCGGGAAAGGGCCGCGTTCTTCTCGCGCACCATGTCTTCCAGGTGCATCTGGTAGCGCTTGTTTTCGAGCACCAGGCGGCGGTACTTGGCCGCGCGCTCCAGCACCGCCGTGAGCTGCGCCGGCGAGACCGGCTTCTGCACGAAATCATAGGCCCCATGCTGCAGCGAGGCCACCGCATTCTCCAGCGTGGCCTGGCCGGTGATCACCACGCCGATCATGGATTCATCCACGCCCCGCAGCTGTCGCAGCACGTCCAGGCCGTCGTCGTCGCCGATGTGGAGATCCACCAGCGCCACGTCGATCATGCCGCGTTCCCGTTCGGCCACGGCCACCGCCGCCGCCGCGGACTCGGCCAGCAGCACGCCGAATTTCTCGCGGGTCAGCATGCGCTGGAACAGGACGCACAGCGCGTGGTCGTCGTCCACCACCAGCACGACCCGCTTGGGATCCACCGTGCCGGCGGGCGCGGCGGGGGCCGCGGGCGCGGCGGCGGTCTCGGCCTCCGTGCTGGTTTCGCCCGCAAAGCACAGCTTGTTGCGGCCGGTCTGCTTGGCGCGGTAGAGCGCGCGGTCGGCCTCGATCAGGAAGTTCTCCACGCTGTACCCCGGGCGGGCCAGCGTCATCGAGGCGCCGACGGAAATGGTGGCCCGCAGTTCATAGGTGCTTTTCAGCAGGACGGTCTCG
>CAZMOR010000235.1:0-2075 GCA_964567795.1 uncultured Verrucomicrobiota bacterium | reverse complement strand
GCCTTCCTCGCGCGGCCGGCCGTCTTCGGCACCCTCCTCGGGCTCGCCGCGCTCGCGCTCCTCGCCCTCCTCGCGCGCGCCCTCCGGAAAGCCGCTTGAAACCCGCGCCCCCATGCGGGGGCTCGCGGCTCATCGCCGGCCTGTCGTCTTCACGTGCGCCTGTCCTTTCCGGTCAAACCGGGTAGAGTGTCTCCAGGGCGGCCGCCGGTTTCCGGGCGGCCGCCGGAAACCAACTGAACATCATGACGCCCCAGGCCTCCAGCAAGCACACCGCCTCCTGTCTCCGCACAATGTTCCGGTCCTTGCGGCATCGCAACTTCCGGCTCTTTTTCATGGGTCAGGGCCTGTCGCTGATCGGCACCTGGATGCAAATGACCGCCGTGGCGTGGCTGGTCTGGCGCCTGGGACACAACCCCTTTCTCCTGGGACTGTCCGGTTTCGCCGCCCGCATCCCGACCTTCGCCCTGGCGCCATTCGCCGGCGTGCTGGTTGACCGCGTAAACCGCCGCCGCCTCGTCCTGGTGATGCAAATCCTGGCCATGCTCCAGGCCTTGTTGCTCGCGGGCCTGATGTATTCCGGCCATCTGGCCATCTGGCACGTCATCCTGCTGGCGCTGTTCCTCGGGTTCATCAATGCCGTGGACATGCCCGCGCGCCAGTCGTTCCTCGTCCAGCTGCTGGACCGCCGCGAGGATCTCAACAATGCCATCGCCCTGAATTCCTCCATGGTCAACGGCGCGCGGCTCATCGGCCCCTCGCTGGCCGGCTTCCTCATCGCCCGTTCCGGCGAAGGATTCTGCTTCCTGCTCAATGGGTTGAGCTACCTGGCGGTGATCGCCAGCCTCCTGCTGATGCGCCTCCCGCCCCAGCCCCCGCCCCGCCACCGGGGCGCCGTCCGCGACCATCTGCGGGAGGGCTTCCACTACGCCTTCGGCTTCATGCCGATCCGCGCCCTGCTGCTCCTGCTGGCGCTGGTCAGCCTGACCGGCGCGTCCTACACGCAACTGCTCCCCATTTTCGCCCAGCAGATCCTGCACGGCGATGCCCGCACGCAGGGCTTCCTGCTTTCCGCCGCCGCCGTTGGCGCTTTGGCGGGCGCGCTGTACCTGGCCACCCGGCGCACCGTGCGCGGCCTCGGCCGCGTCATCGCGGTTTCCCCGGTCATCCTCGGCGCCGGCCTGATGGCCATGGGCCTGTCCTCCCGGCTGGGCGTGACGCTGGCGCTGATGCCCGTGATTGGCCTGGGCCTGATGGTGCAGACCGCCTCGACCAATACCATCCTGCAAACCATCGTGGATGACGACCAGCGCGGGCGCGTGATGAGCTTCTACTCGATGGCGTTCATGGGCATGGTGCCGCTGGGCAGCCTGTTCGCCGGCACCCTGGCGCATCTCATCGGCGCCCGGGCCACCGTCATCGTCGGCGGGGGCTGCTGCATCGCCGGCGCCCTGTGGTTTGTCCGCCGCCTGCCGGAATTGCGGGCGCACATCCGCCCCATTTATCTGCGGCAGGGCATCCTGCGCGAAAGTTCCGGCGACCTCCCCGCCGCCGGCGAGGCCGGCCCGGCGTAGCCGTCGACAAACCACCCGCGGCGCGGTATCTTGGTCCCGGTCCGGAATTGCCCTCCGGACGCGTAGGAGTTTGCCATGAACAAGGTAGCTGCTTTGAAAATTCTCAATCCGCTCCTGGCGGTGTTCTTCCTCAACCAGGCGCTGACCGGCATCTTCGCGGATGAAATCTTCGCCCGCTCCCCCAAGGCGTTTGCGATCCTGCATCAGGGCGGCGGCTACTGTTTGATCGCCCTGGTGGTTCTCCACATTTACCTGAATTGGAACTGGGTCAAGGCGACCTTTTTCCGTAAGGCGCCGGCCCCCCAGAAACCGGCCGCCCCCGCCACACCCTCGAAGTAACCGGAAAACGCCGCGAAAGTGCCTTTTTTGGGTTCATCCGACAAGTTCCTGTCTGGAGTGGTGGAGGTTGTAGAGTTTGAGGATGAAGAAGGCCTCGTCCCGGTAGCCGTAGGCCGAGCGGGTCATAACCTTGACCTTGTTGTTGATGCCTTCCATGCGGCCCGA
>CAZMOR010000234.1:0-7701 GCA_964567795.1 uncultured Verrucomicrobiota bacterium | reverse complement strand
GTCCTTCCAGCCGAGGATGTGCTTGTAGGCCCACATGCCGAGGCCGCCGTCCTTGGGCAGGCAGTAGCCGCCGATGCCGGGGCCGGGGAAGATGATGTTGCTGTGGGTGGGGCGCACCTTGATGGCCTTGATGACCTTCTGCAGGTCCACGCCGTTCTGTTCGGCGAAGAGGCTCCACTCGTCCAGGAACGCCAGGATGGTGGCGCGATAGCTGTTTTCCACGATCTTGGCGGTTTCGGATTCGATCGGCCGGTCGAGGACCGTCAGCGGGAAATCCTTGGTGTTGAGGACTTCGGTCAGGAACTTGACCACGCGCTGGCGGGACGGCTCGTTGACGCCGGAGCAGACGCGCCAGAAGTCACGGATGCTCTTGACGTAGTCGCGGCCGGGCATGACGCGCTCGTAGCTGTGCGCCAGCAGCGGTTCGGAGGCGATGCCGCGCTTCTTGAAGATCTTCTTGAACTGGGGATAGGCCACCTGCTCGGTGGTGCCCGGCGCCACGGTGGTTTCGATCAGCACGAGGCATTCGGGCTGGATGCGTTCGGCGATGGTGCCGAAGGACTTCTCCAGCGCGGCCATGTCGGCCTGGCCGGTCGCGAGATCGCCGAGGGATTCCTTGAGATAGTCGCACTGGACGTCGACCACGACGCAGTCCACCAGCTTGAGCACGTCCTCGTTGTAGGTTGCCACCAGCGTCTTCTTTTCGAGCACGCAGCGGCGGATCATCGGATCGACTTCCGGATCCTCGGCCTTGACGGGGGATTCGCCGCGGTTAAGCAAATGGATCTTCCAGAAGCTGCGGGTGCTGGGGCGCTGGACGCCGATGACGAACTTGCCCGACTTGCCCTTGGCATCCTTGGTGTCGGCGATGATGGCCGCCATGACCGCGCCGACGAAGCCCACGCCCAGGACGGCGACGATTTCCTTGCCTTCCTTGCGGTTTTTCTCGACCAGCTTGGCGATCCGGTCGAATTCCTTCGCATATTCGGTCTTCTCCGGGATGGCGAATTTCTCGCCGGCAGGGCTGACGCTGTATTTGATTTCTTGATCTTTCTTTTCCATGGGCGGTCCTTGGGTTGGAAATAAATGCTTTACATGAGATTCGCGCTTTACCCCCATTTCTTCAACGAAAAACGGGCTATCGACCATATATTGGCGGGAAACAGGCATCCGGGCGTCCCGGATGCGGGGAATCGCGGCTTATGTTCACGGGGGGGGGGCTCAGGGCCGGGAAGCACTGAAAATGCCCCAAAACGGCACTTTCGCGGCGTTTACAGGCATAAGCCGCGAGCAAGCGCATGGAGCGCCGAGAAAATATCGCGGGGGCGTCCCGGCCGGAGCGCCGTCGGTCCCGCTTGCATTTTCCGGCGCGCAGTAGCAACATGGCGGTACTAGAAGGTACAGATGACCTTCGGTTCATTCGGGGTACATTTGTACTTGGTGCATACGCCGCAAACGGAGGGGCTGGATGCCAAAGGGTCGAATATTTACTGGTTCGCGGATCCGTAGCGCAGTCCTGGTCGGTTTGCTATGCGGTTACGCCGGATGGGGAACATCAGCCGCCGCGCAGGCAACAGTGCCGTTTTTCGACGGTTTCGAATCCGAGAACCTGGCGGCCTGTTGGTCCACCAAGATCACCGGAACCAACGGGATCATTCGCGTTGCCACGAACGGGGTGCCCCACAACGGGAGCCGGCATGTCGTGCTGGACAGCATCAGCTATGCCACCTACGCCCTGGACGAACTGGTGCTGACGGCGGACCTGTCCGGCCAAAACAATGTCTACTTCGATTGCTGGGTTCGCCGATATTACGGTGGAATGCAGGCAATGCCCGCCCAATTTAGCGGATCGACAAATGCCGACGGGATCGCGCTCAGCACCGATGGCACCAACTGGTACCGGTTGGCCGTAATAACCAACATGCCGTCGACGAGTTTCAGCAATGTGGTGGTGAATCTGGACGAATTCGCGGGCGCGCACGGCTTGTCACTCAACGGGCCGGTCAAAATCAAGTTCCAGCAGTACGGGCACTACCCGTTGATTCTGGACGGATTGTCGTTCGACGACGTGCAGCTCTACAGTCCGGACCGGGTGGCCGATCTCAGCCTGGTCCTCGGAGCCGTGCCGGCCCTGATGGCGGTGGGAAGCAACCTGGCCTATGCCGTCACGGTTTCGAACGCCGGGCCAGACACCGCCGAGCGCGTGGTCATGACCAATCGCTGGTCGGCTTCATCCGTGGTGGCCGCAGTGGAATCGAGCCGGGGAACGTGGACCACCAATGCGGACACGGTGGTGTTTGACATCGGCTCCCTGGCGGCCGGCGAGACGGCGTTCACGACCGTGACCATCCAGCCCCAATCTACGGGCACGCTGGTGTTCGTGGCGGAAGCTTCGTCCGCGATTCTGGACACCGACATGTTGAACAACCACCAGACGGCGACAACCGAGGTGGCCTGGGCCGGCGGGGATTTGGCCCTGGGGGCCTGCACCACCAGCGTGGATGAGGACCGCGGCTGGGTGGATCTGACCATGGTCCGCACCGGCAACTTGGCGGGGGTGGTCTCCGTCGACTACGAAACCGTGGCGGGCACGGCGACGGCGGGTGACGACTTCGAACCGCAAACCGGGACGTTGTTCCTGAGCAACGGCGTGGCGGAGATCCATTGGAGCATTCCGGTGGTGAACGACGAGGTGGCGGAAGGGCTGGAAACCTTCAGCGTGCGCTTGGGCAATCCCGGCGGCGGCGCGGTGCTGGTGGCTCCGAGCAACGCGACCTTCCAAATCCGGGACGAGGATGGCATTGCGGCCATGCCGGTTGCGGAAACCTTCGAGTCGGGAGTGTTTTCCAACTATTGGACGACGTATACCAGCTTGTCCAACCGGCCGGTGATCGGAACCAACGACGGGCCGCACGGCGGGATCCGGCATGTCGACATGCAGGGCGATGGATGGTCGAATGTCCTCAGCGAATTGACCCTGAGCGTGGACCTGCAGGGGCAGCCGGACGTGCACCTGCGCTTCTGGCATAAGCGCTTCCATTTCGAGGCGGAACGCGCCATGCCCGCGGTATTCGCGGGCCACACCAATGCGGACGGGGTGGCGATCAGCGTGGACGGGACTAACTGGTATAAAATCCACGGGCTGGAGGATGACGACACGGGGGAGGAAACGTATCGGCAGTTCGACGTGGCGCTGGAGCCCATCCTTGCCGCCCACGGCCTGGAATTCACCAACCATGTCCGCATCAAGTTCCAAAAGTACGGCTACTATGTTCCGGCGCAATACGGTCGTTTCTTCGACGATATCGCGCTATATGTCCCGGCCGGGAACCTGCGTTTTGCCGAGCCATGGACGTGGGCGGCTGGCGAGGGAGACGGCACCATCACCCTGGCCGTGGAGCGCGTGGACGGCTCGGTTGGGGAAGTGAGCGTGCAATATGCCACCTATGACGGAACGGCGCAGGCCGGCAGCGATTATGGCGCCACGTCCGGGACGCTGGTTTTCTCCAACGGGGTCAACCAGCAGGCGGTCGTGGTGCCGGTTGTCCAGGATGGCGACGATGAAGATCCGCAGGAACAATTCACGGTCCAGTTGTTCAACCCCCTGGGGGGGGCGGGGCTGACCAGTCCGATGCATGCCGAAGTGGCGGTGGCCGACGATGACGGCATCGGGGAGCTCGAATTCAGCGCGGCGCAGTTCACCGAGGCGGAGTCTGCGGCGACGGCGGAAATCGCCGTGCTCCGGCGCTATGGTACCGCGGGCGCCGGAACCATCAGTTGGCGGACCCAGGCGGGAACCGCCACGCCGGGCGCGGACTACGTGGAAACCACCGGCACGCTCACGTTTGCCGCGGGCGTGACCCGCCAGGTCTTCGAAATCCCCCTGCTGGACGATTCCAGCCAGGAGGGGGATGAAACCGTCCAGATTCTCCTTTCCAGCCCAACCGGCAGCGTATCGCTTGGCACGGTGAGCACCGCGGTGCTGACGCTGCGGGATGACGAGGCTCCGCGGGCGGCGTTTCCGTTTTACGAGGGGTTCGAATCCGGTACATGGTCGAATTACTGGACGACGTCTTCGACCGGGGCGGGCCGCATCCAGCTGGCCAATCCGACCAACGGCTTTGAAGGCGACCGGGGCCTGGTCATGGATTCCACGTCCGGGGCGGCATTGAACGAGGCGACCCTGACCATCGACCTGGCCGGACAAACGAACGTGATTTTTCGCTGCTGGACCCGCGATTTCTCCGACACGGCGCATTACATGCCGGCGACCTTCCGCGGCTCCACCAACGCCGACGGCATTGCCGTCAGCACCGACGGACTGGTCTGGTACCGGCTCGTGGATCTGACGACGGCCGGCCATCAGGCGGTTTACACGAACCGGACGGTGGATCTGGCGGCTTTCGCCGCGCAGCACGGCCTGCCGTTGACCGCAACGTTCCGGATCCGGTTCCAACAATACGACACCGGCACCTTCCCGGTCCGCGGCCGGGCGTTCGATCACATCAGCCTGACGGCGCCGCCGACCGGTTCCGCGACGACGCTGCTGGCCCAGGGATTCGAGGGCCGGGGCGATGATGCCTGGGGATTCCGGCTCATGCCGATGTCGGGCCAAGTCGCGGTGCGGTCCGAGCGGCACTACACCGGGGCCCGGTCCCTGCGCCTGGCCGGTTCTTCCAATCAGGATGACGGGCCGTTCGTGGAATTTGAGAACTCTTCATTCGGCGCGCTAGATAGCGTTTTCCTGTCGGTGGCCTACAGTGCTTCGGGACCGGACAACAGCGACAACCTGTATGTGCATGTGTCCTACGACAACGGCCTGACCTGGAGCAACGCGGTGAAGCTAGTGGACGGCTACGGCGATGCGGAGGTGCCGTTCGGCGGTACCAGCGCCAGCAATCTGGCCACGGCGACCGGGAACCCATGGGTCATGGCCCTGCCGGCGGGGGCGGTCCAGATCAAGGTGCGGCTGGTGTACCAGGAAGCGGTCGGCGCCAGCAACACCAACGATTTCTATTACATCGACGATGTGGTGTTGAGTCATCTGCCCAGCAACCAGCCGCCGGTTCTGGGCGAATTGGCCGACGTGACAACCCCGGTGGGCCAACCGGTGGCGTTTGCCGTTACGGCCACGGATGTCGATGACGATCCGATCACGCTCACCGCCAGCAATCTGCCGGCGGGGGCGGTCTTCGGTGCAACCAATGCCGCCGGAAGCTTTGCCTGGGAAAGCGCGGCGCCGACCGGCATCTACGCCGTGAGTTTCCAAGCCGCAGACAAGGATGGCACGGATGAGAAGATGGTGACGATCACGGTCTACGAACCCCCGCCGGTGCTGCCGGCGCCCGTGATCCAGGCCGCCACAGACGTGCAGGACCGACAGTTCACGGCCCACTGGCTGGCCTCGTCCAATGCCACGGGCTACCGGTTGGAAGTATGCACGAATGCGGACTTCCCCGACAGCGGGCGGGGCAGCAATCTCATGGTCAACGCTGGATTCGAAACGGGGGATGCGACGGGGTGGGACACCTTCGAAACCGAATACACCGTGGCCTCGAATGCCCCGCAGGAGGGCGCATATTACGCAACTTGCAACGCCACCGGCATCCGCAACCTGATGCAGGCAATCGATATTTCCGGTACCAGTACTACCGCATACGAAGTGAGTTTCTACTACCGGAAGACTGCCGATGCCGGCAACGCCCGGATCTGGGGCACGTGGACCGCGGGCGGCCAGGCGTCCGGCGACAACCTGCATCCCGCCACCTATCTGCCTGTGGCCACGAATTGGACCAAGATGACGTATTACGTGGTGCCGAACAGCGGCAGCAACACCCTGGAGTTCGAGGTGCGCACCTACACGGGCGCCGCCGTTGACTGGGACAACTTCTATGTGGGCATCGCCGGCGACACGAACCTGTATGTGCCCGGTTACGGAAACCGCGACGTATCGGCGGCGACGGACTGCGTGGTCACGGGACTGACCGGCAGCGTCGCATATTATTACCGGGTCCAGGCCACCAATGCCACGCAGGCCAGTGCCTATTCGGCGGTGACCGGCGTGGTGACGGAAGCGACCATTCCCACGCCTCCGGAGCTGCACCCCATCGGCGATCGCACGGTGACCGCGGGCGACCTGCTGGTGTTCAGCGTGGCCGCCACGCCGACTGACGGCGATGTCGTGACACTGACCGCGAGCAACCTGCCCGGCGGCGCGTCCCTGACGGCGACGAATGAAAGCGGGTATTTCATCTGGCTGGCCACGGCGCCCACCGGGGTATACGCCGTGACGTTTTACGCCACGGACAAGGACGGCAGCGACACCGAGACCGTGGCCATCACGGTGCAGCCGGGGCCATTGCTGCCGCCGACCATCCGGCCCGCCACCGCCGTGCAGGCGACTCGCTTCACGGCCAACTGGCTGGCTTCAAGCAATGCCACCGGCTACCAACTGGACGTCGGCACGAATGCCACATTCACCGGCGACAGCGGTGGTGCTGCCTGGATGACCAACGGCTATCACAACGGCATGCTGGGACAGGGTACGGGCGGGACCTGGACGGAGACGGGCCTGACCCAGGGCTCCACCTACCTGATCGTCCAATCCAGCGATTTACTGATCACGCCGGCCATGGATTTCAGCACGGGTCAGGGGCGGACCCTGACATTCAAGGCCCGCACCTATGGCGGAGTCAATGCCACCAACAACACCCTCACTGTTTCCTTCTCGACTAATAACGGGAGTAGCTGGGCGGTGCTGGGGACGCGGGTTCCGACCAACACGACCATGACAGCCATGGACGCCTTCAACCTCGAGGCGTACACAGACGCACAGGTGCGCTTGAAGTGGGAGGCGCTGGGCGCCACCGCCACTGTCGGCGCGGGAATCGATGACGTCCTGATCGTCTACCGGACCGGTGTCATTCCCGCCTGGTATGTTCCGGGATATGAAAACCACGACGCCGGGAATGCCACAAACTGCGCCGTCACGGGGCTAACGGCCGGGGTGACCTATTTCTACCGGGCGCGGGCGTACAACACGGTGTCGAACAGTGCGGATTCGGCCACGACCAGCGTTACGACATCGGTTTCGACGGGATCGCCGCCGGTCCTGGTAGCGATCGGCAACCGGACGACATTCCTGGGGTCGGAGCTGCAGTTCCAGGTGGCGGCCACGCCGACGGAGAGCGACGCCGTGACCTTGACGGCCAGCAACCTGCCGGCCGGGGCGGTGTTCCATGCCACAAACGAGAACGGCACCTTCCGGTGGGCGGGCGCAGGTCCGACAGGGCTGTACAGCGTGATTTTCAACGCCGCCGACAAGGATGGCAGCCAGGCGGAGGCCGTCGGGATCACGGTGCACCCGCTGCCGGAAATGACCGGTTTCACGTTGACCAACGGCACCGGAGCCGCGGCGACATTCCCCTCGGTGACCGGCCGGAACTACCGGATGGAATTCACGCTCGACCTGGTCACGCTGCCCGTGGCGTGGACCCCGTGCGACACGAAAGCGGGAACCGGCGGCAGCCTGACGCTGCAGGATACCAATCCTCCGGTGGATCTGTTCCGATACTACCGAATTGTGATCCCCTAAGTCCGCCGGTCGTCAACCGGCGGGCACCCGGGTCTGGATGCGGGGAATCGCGACTTATGTGCAAGGGGGGGGGGGGGCTCAAGGCCGGGAAGCACTGAAAATGCCCC
>CAZMOR010000233.1:0-17962 GCA_964567795.1 uncultured Verrucomicrobiota bacterium | reverse complement strand
GCCTGGAAAGCCCGAGGGACAAGTTATGCAGACAAAGTATCGGATGTGGGCTGGCAAGGATTCCGGGAAAACATTTCAACCGCCGCAAAGCTTTTACGGGAAGCATATCCCATGCATCCGGAGTTTCCGGATGCTGCACATCTCATGATTTCCGTTGCCCAGGCGGGAGGAACTCCCGAGAATGAGCCGCCGCGATATTGGTTTGATCGAGCTGTTGCGGCTGATTTCACCGACCTTGAGTCATATCAGGCATATCTACCCAATCTGATGCCGCGCTGGTATGGAAACCTCCAGCAAATGCTGGACTTCGGACGGGAATGCCTCGCCACAGATCGATATGACACACCGGTGCCCGCGTTGTACATGACGATTCTGGACATGATCGGCTTCGAATTGCCAGATAACCCGGGGGCGATATTCAAGAAACCCCGTATTTATGCGGACACAAAAAAGTTGATGACACGAGTTTTCGAAAATCAGAACGTGGATGCCTGCTGGATGCAGTCGCGTTTTGCCTGTGCCGCCTATTGGGCCGGGGATCAGGAAACCGCCCGCCGCTTTGCAATGGAATTGGGCCCCCGCTGGGACCGCTACATGGGCAGAGACAATCCTTTTGCCGTGCCAAAGGAGAAAATCGTTAGCGAGTTGGGCCTGTCACCAGATGTATTTGGCGAAACACTGGCTCCAACTCCGCTATTGGATGCACACTTTGAATTGTCTGCACCTGAGGCTACAAATGTTTTCCTGATTGGTACATTCAACAATTGGGACCCAACACGCCATCCAATGGCAAAAGATGAAAACGGAATTTGGAAAATCGATCTTCAGCTTCCCGCCAGTATATGTGCATATCGATTCCTTGTGGATGGGGTGTCTCAATTGGACCCTAAGGTCAGTGATACCCTGCCTTCAGAAAATGGTCCAGTTGGCAGTTTTCGCGTTATAACAGCGTCGATTATGACAATAACCGAGCCATTAGATGGCACCAATACGGAAACCACCATTATTACGAATTACCCTAAGTAATTAAAACGATCAATTTGCGATACAAATTCACTCCATGAGACTTCGCCTGTACACCGCCCAGATTGCACGGCATTTCCCCAAGGCCACGCAGGCGCAGTTACGGCTGCTGCTGGCTACCCGCCGCGCGGTGTTAAAAACCCTGCCGGCCTGCAACGAGTTCATCAAGTGGGATTCTCTTTCCTACCAGAAGCCGGACCCGGACGGGGCGATCAAGGGCGGCGTCTGCCAGCTTTCGCTGCGGCAGAACCAGGTCGTTATCGGATTTGTCCACGGCGCGTTCCTGCCGGATCCCGGAAACTTGCTCACAGGCACCGGCAAGGCCAAGCGCTTCCTCCACATCCCCAGCCCGGCTTTCCTGAAAGACCCCCGCCTTTCCGCTCTGCTTCGCGCCTCCACGCGCTTCGATCCGGCCTCGCGGTAGCTTCCGGTCGTCCATTCCGGATAGCATTTCCGCGGCGACCTGCTATCGTCCGGGCAAGTCACAATTTTCAAGGAATCCGCCCATGCTCGACTACAAATTGCGCAAGACGATGGAAGACATATTTTTCTACGAGCAGAACCGCCGCCTGCAGGAGAAGCGCCGTCAGATCCAGAAGCTGAAAGAAACCAAGGCCAACCTCGCCCAGGTTTCCGGCATCCGGAACGACGCGGTGCTCGACAAGCTCCTGGCGCTGGGCATCCGCCCGGAAACCCTCGCCACCCTCATGGCGATTCCGCTGATCGAAGTCGCCTGGGCGGACGGCGAAATGCACGACAAGGAGCGCGACCGCCTGTTCGATTACGCCGAGAAGGCCGGCCTGCGCCAGCAGGGACTGGACCGCGACATCATGCTGACCTGGCTCCGGCGCAAGCCCGATCCCGCCTTGCTCGAGGCGTGGGAGCACTATGTCCAGGCCCTCGGCCAGGAACTCGGCCCCACCGAATGCCGCGCTTTAAAAGACGAAGTTATGAAAGACGCCCGCGCCATCGCCGAGGCCGCCGGCGGATTCTTCGGTTTTGGATCCATTTCCGATGACGAACAGAAGATGCTCAAGCGCCTCGAAGCGGCGTTTGATTGAACACGGATCAAAAGGATAATTCCATGAAAACATTCATCCGGGTGACCTGTCTCGTTCTGCTGGTACTCGGCGCATGGGCACAGGCCGCGGAACCGGCGGATTTCTCCGGCACCTGGTCCGCCACCTATGGTCCGTTGAAGCTCAAGCAGACCGGCACGCACGTCGTCGGCTCCTACGACATGGATGGCAAGATCGGCCTGGTGGAAGGCACCGTCACGGGCCGCCGACTGACCTTCACCTACCGCGAGCCCAATGCCGCGGGCGAAGGCTGGTTTGAACTGGCCGGCGACGGCGAATCGTTCGACGGTCGCTGGCGGGAAGCTGGTGATACGAGCTGGAGCCGCTGGACCGGCGCGCGCGGCGCCGCCGTTGAAACGGCGGCCGCGACTTTCGACGGGGTTTGGAGCAGCACCTACGGTCCTCTGCGCCTGACGCAAAGCGGCAAGACCGTTCGCGGCTTCTACCGCATGGGTGACGGCCGGTTTGCCGACATCACCGGCACGGTCAAGGATGGCCGGCTGGATTTCAACTATGACGAGCAGGGCACGAAAGGCACGGGACATTTCGAACTCGCGCCGGCGGGCGACGGCTTCACTGGCGCCTGGCAGGCGGAAGGCGGCGCGCAAGGCGACTGGACCGGCGCCCGCATGGCCTCCATGCCCGGCCGCGTCTGGCTGGTGATCCTCGAGGCGCGCTGGGAGAATTCCCTCGCCGACCGCGAATACGCCTACGGCACCATGCTGGAATCCTATTTCGCCCGCATGCAGAACGTCGAATGCCGCCACCGCTTTTTCGATGACGCCGACAGCCTGGCGCGCGTCTGCTCCGAAATTCCTTTTTTGCCCGAGCCCGCGGTGGTGGTCATCGCCTCGCATGGTTCGGAGGAAGGCCTGGCCGTCGGCAGCCGCCGCATCAATGCCGAAGAAATCGCCGCCTGTTTCGCCCGGGCCGACAACGTGGCCCTGCTGCACTTCTCTTCCTGCCTGATCATGGCGGGCACGCTGCCGGCAGAAATCTCGAAAAACCTCCCCGCCGGCATTTCCTTCCCGATGTCCGGCTACACGACCTCCGTGGATTGGGGCGCCAGCGCGGCGGCGGAATTCCTCTACTTCGATCTCATTCTCGGCCGCGGCCTGGAACCGACCGATGCAATCCAGCGCCTGGTCGAACTGCTGCCGGTGGCCGGGAAATCCGCTCCGAACGATTCGCCCTTCGAACCCCTCGGCATCCGCCTGGTGTCCGCCGGAAAGAGCGCCAAGTAATCCTGCGCACCTGAAACGGGCCTGAAAACGCCGCGAAAGTGCCGTTTTTAGGCCTTTTCAGCCTTTGGAAGGCCTGCCCCCCCCCCCTCCGGGACATGAGCCGCGATTCCCCGCATGGGGGGTGCCGGTCTGGCGCTCAGCGAATGGAAACCAGCCGGAAAGCTTCCGGCAGGGCCTGGGCGATGTCGTCGGCTTTCATCGCGGCCTGCGTGTAGTGAATCGCGGCAAAATCGCCGGCGGCGGCGTGCAGCCAGACCGCCGCGCAAGCCGCTGCAAACGGCGGAATCTTCTGGGCCAGCAAGCCCACCAACAGCCCGGCGAGCACATCCCCGCTGCCGCCGCAGGCCATGCCGGGATTGCCATTCAGGTTGATCCAGGTCGGTTGACCGGCCTGGGCCACCAGCGTACCGGCGCCCTTCAGAATCACGATGGCACCCGTGCGGACGGCCGCCTCGCGCGCGGCGGCCAGCCGGTCCTTTTGAATGGCGGTCACATCGGTACCCAGCAGCATGGCCAGCTCACCCGGATGCGGCGTCAGGATGACGGGCTGGGTGCATTTCTTCACCACTTCCGGTTTACCCTCAAGCACGGCGATGGCATCGGCATCGAGCACCAGCGGGCACGGGGTTTCCAGCAGCAGGCGGGCGACCAGGCGGCGGGCTTCAGGGTCGCGGCCCAGGCCGGGACCTGCCAGGATGGCCGTGGCGCCCGCCAGCGCCAGTTCACCGTTCCCCCAATTGGCTTCGGCAATGGCTTCCGGCACGCGGGCAATCAAGGCGCTGACGGCGGACTCGACCGTCGCCACGCGCACCAAGCCCGCGCCGGAACGGGCGGCGCCCTCGGCCGCCAGGACAATGGCGCCGGGAAAGCGCGGTGATCCGCCCAGCAGCAGCGCGGTGCCGTAGGTTCCCTTGTGGCTGGCGCGCCGCCGGCGCGGCAGGGTCTTGCGCACATCCATGGGCGAGATCAACTGCAGGTCCGGCGCGGCATCGGGTATGGCCAGGAAATAATCGCGCGGTATGCCGATGGGCACCAGGGTCAGGGAACCGACGGCTTCCTGCGCAGCGGGCGTCGCCATGCCGATTTTCGGCAGGCACATGGTCACCGTGAAATCCGCCGTGACGGCGCACTCGGCCACCGTGCCGGTGTCGGCATCCACGCCGGTGGGAATATCCGCCGCGACAATCAGGGATTGCCCTTGCTTGGCGTTGAGATATTCCACTGCGCGGCGGATATCGCCCAGGGGTTCACCCTTCGCGCCGGTCCCCAGCAGGGCATCCACGAGAATCAGGGGCGCCACGGTCTGGTCCGCCCCTTTCTGCCAGGCCTTTTCGCCGACCATTTCCCGCCAGGGAACCGCGATTTTGGCCATCTCGTCAAAATAGGCCTTGGCGGCGCCGCGGAGTTTTTCGCGCGGACACGTCAGCCAGACTTCGGGCAAAAGACCGGCTTCATGAAGATAGATCGCGGCGGCATACGCATCGCCGCCGTTGTTGCCGGGACCGGCCAGCAGGCGCACGGCGGAAGGTGTTTTCCCCATGTGCTGGGCGATTTCCTGGATGGTCCGGGCCAGGCCCTTGCCCGCGCGGTCCATCATCAGCATGGCCAGCGAATGATCCAGGGCAATCGCCTTGGCTTCCGCCGTCCGCAAGCCCGCTGAATTCACGAATTTCATCGGGGCAGCCGTTTTTTCATTTCGCGCACGGCCTGCACCAGGCCCACCATGACGGCCCGGGCCACGATGCTGTGGCCTATGTTGAGGGTGTCCAGATGCGGGACGGCCTTCAAGAAGGCGGTCAGGTTGTCATAGTTCAAGCCATGGCCGGCATTGACCTTGAGCCCCAGCCGGTGGCCGAGTTTCGCGGCCGCCACGAGCCGTTTCAATTCGGCGCGGCGCACGGTACCGGTGCTGTCGCAGTACTTGCCGGTATGCAGTTCGACCACGGGCGCGCCCAGGGCCACGGCGGCTTCCAGCTGGCGGGCGGCGGGCGCGATGAACAGGCTGACTTCGATGCCGGCCGCCTTCAGTTGCGCCACGGTCGGCTTCAGCTGCTTGAGTTGGCCGGCGGCATCCAGGCCGCCTTCGGTGGTGAGTTCCTGGCGCCGTTCGGGCACCAGGCAGACTTCGTCCGGCCGCGCTTTCAGGGCGATGCGCACGATTTCCGGGCTGTTGGCCATTTCCAGGTTCAACGGCACCTTGAGCATCTTGCGCAACGTGAACAGATCCGCATCCTGGATGTGGCGGCGGTCTTCGCGCAAATGGATGGTGATTCCGTCCGCCCCGCCCCGCTCGCACAGAGCGGCGGCCTCCCGCGGGGAAGGATAGACGGTGCCCCGGGCCTGCCGCAGCGTGGCCACGTGGTCGATGTTGACGCCGAGCTTCATGGCGCAGGGTTGTCGCCCCGGGCCGGCCAAGTCGCCGATTCCGCCTTGAGGAACAGCGCCAGGGCGGTCAGGACCACATACGCGACCACCGTCACGGCCGCGGTTTGAAGCAGTTCACTGATCGCCAGGCTCATGCCCCACCCTTCCTAGAGCAGCGCTTTTTCGTCGGTGCCGCCGAAGAAATGGGCCTTGTCCATGTCCAGCACCACCTCAACGGCGTCGCCGATCTGCTTGCGGCAGGACGGCCCGACGCGGGCCGTGAAACCGGTCTGGCCCGTGCTGGCGTAGAGATACACTTCCGAGCCCATCATTTCGACCACTTCCACCGTGGACTTCACCACCGTCGCCGGATTCGCGTCCGGCCGGGCGGCGCGTTCGTCGATGTTCTCGGGGCGGATACCCATGGTGACGGCCTGGCCGTCGAAGGCCGCCATCTTTTCGGCGATCCGGCCGGCCAGGGCCACCGTGAACTTGCCTTCGTCGAAGGCCACCAGGCTGCCCTTCCGGACGATCCGGCCCTTGAAGAAATTCATCGGCGGGCTGCCGATGAAGCCGGCGACAAACTGGTTGGCGGGCTTGTTGTAGATGTTGAGCGGCGTGTCGACCTGCTGGATCCAGCCGTCCTTCATGACCACGCTGCGGTCGCCCATCGTCATGGCCTCGATCTGGTCGTGGGTCACGTAGATCATCGTGCTCTTGAGCCGGTTGTGCAGCTTGCTGATCTCGGCCCGCATCTGCACGCGCATCTTGGCGTCGAGGTTGGACAGCGGTTCGTCGAACAGGAAGGCCTTGGGCTTCCGCACGATGGCGCGGCCCACGGCCACGCGCTGGCGCTGGCCGCCGGACAGCGCCTTGGGCTTGCGCTCGAGATAGTCGGTGATGCCCAGGATTTCCGCCGCTTCCATCACGCGCTTGTGGATCTCGGCCTTGGGATATTTCCGCAGCTTCAGGCCGAACGCCATGTTGTTGTAGACGCTCATGTGCGGATAGAGCGCGTAGTTCTGGAACACCATCGCGATGTCGCGGTCCTTCGGCGGAATGTCGTTGACCTTCTTGCCGTCGATGAAGATGGAGCCCTTGCTGATGTCCTCGAGCCCGGCGACCATGCGCAGCGTGGTGGATTTGCCGCAGCCGGACGGGCCGACCAGCACCACGAATTCCTGGTCCTGGATCTCCAGGTTTGCATCGTGCACCGCCGTCACGTCGCCCGGATATATCTTATATACGTTTTCGAGAACGACTTTCGCCATGGAACTCTCCTCGGAAGACGCCCGCAGGGCGCCCACATGGCCCTTGCTTGTAGCATCCGGAGAAACCCCCTGTCAAAACAAACCCCGCTTGAAAAGCGGCCGCGTCTGCCCCATACTGCGCCCATGACTACATCCCCAGCCAGCGTTTCGGTCGTCATCCCGGTCTACAACGAGGAGCCCAACGTCGCCGCCCTGGCGAAAAAACTCCACGAGGCCCTGGCGGCCATCGGCCGCGCCTATGAAATCATCCTGGTGGATGATGGCTCCCGCGACGCCTCCTGGGAGAATTTGTGCGCGGCCGCCCGGCTCTATCCCCATTTCCGGCTGATCCGCTTCCGCCGCAATTTCGGCCAGACCGCCGCGATGTCCGCCGGCATCGATGCCGCGCGGAACGACGTCATCGTGACGCTCGATGCCGATCTGCAGAACGATCCCGCCGACATTCCCCGCCTGCTGGCCGAAATGGAGCAGCACGGCTATGCCGTTGTGTCCGGCTGGCGCAAGGACCGCAAGGATCCGTTCCTCAACCGCCGGCTGCCCTCGATGATCGCCAACGGGCTGATTTCGCGCATGACCGGCGTGCACCTGCACGACTACGGCTGCACGCTCAAGGCCTACCGCCGCGAGGTCCTGCAGGGCGTCCGGCTCTATGGCGAAATGCACCGCTTCATCCCCGCCCTGTGCTCGTGGGTCGGCGGCGATATCGCCGAGGTGGTCGTCACGCACCATCCGCGCGTGGCCGGCAAGTCGAAGTACGGCATCGGGCGCACGTTCCGCGTCATTCTCGACCTGTTCACCGTCAAGTTCCTGCTGCGGTTCACCGGCGGCCCCATGCAGTTGTTCGGCAAGATCGCCTTCCTGTTCGGCGGCGCGGCGGCGCTGATGCTGCTCGTCGTGCTGCTGGACCGCCTGTTCGGCGGCGGCGGCGCGGCGCATCTGTACCTCGTCAAGCGCCCCTTCTGGGTCATCACGCCGTTCATGCTGCTGGCGTTCTGCATGCAATTCATCTCGATGGGCCTGCTGGCCGAAGTCCAGATCCGCACGTACCATGAGTCGCAGGACAAGCGGATCTACACCATCCGCGAAACCTTCGATTCCCCGGCCGGCTGATGCCTGTGCCCGGCAACCTCCGCGGACTGGTTCTGATTGGGGCCGCGCTGGCGGTGGGGCTGCTCCTGGGGGTCGCGGCGCTGCTGCACCTGGCCACGCGCCGGCGGTTCCAGGCCACGCCCTGGCCGGAGGCGCTGGCGCAACTGGCCGCCGCCAGCCCCTGGCGCGGCCGCGACCTGGGCCTCCTCGTGGCCATTCTGGCCCTGGCCCAGCTCGCGCGGCGCATCTTCCTGCCAGCGTCCATCGCCTGTGACGTGCTGGCCTTCCAGGGCGTCGCGATCGCCGGCGCGGCGCTCCTGGCCTGGCGCAAACCCCGGCCTTTCGGCGCGCCCGCCCCGCTGCGCGCGGTGTTGGGTCAAGCCCTGCTGCGCTGGTTGGCGATCCTGCCGGTGCTTTGGTTCTTCTCGTTCACGTGGCAACTCCTGCTGCAAGCCCTCGGCCATGCGCCGGACTTCCAGCTGGCCGTCCGCCTGTTCATTGCGGACCGCGATCCCTGGCACCGGCTGGCGTTCATCGGTTTCGCGGTCGTGGCGGCCCCGGTGGCGGAAGAAATCCTGTTCCGGGGACTGCTGCTGCCGCTGCTGATCCGAAACCTCGGTGCGGCCGGTGGCCTCACCCTGGTGGCGCTCGGTTTTGCGGCCTTGCACGCCGACGCCGGCACCTTCCTGGTCCTGGCGATCTTCTCCGTCGCCTTGTCGCTGGCCTATGCCCGCACCGGTACCCTGGCGGTCCCCATCCTCATGCACGCGCTGTTCAACGGCGCCAATCTGGCCCTGCTGCTGGCGCTGGTGCACGCCGGCGTTTTGAAATAGCCGTTCAGCGCGGGAACGCGGGCGCATTCGCCGCGATCAGCCGGCCCCACTTTTCCTTGGCCAGCGTCATGGCGCGGCCGCGGTGGCTCAGCTTGTTCTTCTGCCCGTTGCCCATCTCGGCAAACGTCTGCTCGAACCCGTCCGGCACGAATAGCGGATCGTAGCCGAAGCCCTGCGCGCCGCGCAGAGCCTCGAGGATGCGTCCCGGACAGGAACCGGACACGGTTTCGGCGCGACCCGTTGGGTCGCTCAGGGCCGCCACGCAGCGGAAACGCGCGGAGCGGTCCGGCTTCCCGGCCAGCTCGCGCAGGAGCTTCGCATTGTTGTGCGCGTGGTTGCAGGGCTCGCCCGCATAGCGTGCGGAATATACTCCCGGCGCGTTGTCCAGCGCCGCCACCTCCAGGCCGGAATCGTCCGCCAGCGCCCACAATCCCGTTGCGCGCGCCAGTTCCGTGGCTTTCTTGATGGCGTTGGCCTCGAACGTGGCGCCGTTTTCCTCCACATCGTGCAGCTCCGGAAATTCGGCCGTGGAAACCCATTCGACGCCCGGCAGGTCGAAGATCTCCCGGATTTCCTGGATCTTGTGGGCGTTGCGCGAGGCGATCAGAATTTTCATGCTGTGTTCAATTCCCGAGATAGCGCCGATCAATCTGGCGGGATATGCCCGTCAGGATTTCATAGGCGATGGTGTTGCAATGCTTGGCCAATTCGTCCGCCCAGATGTGTTCTCCGCCCTGCTCCCCGATCAACACGACTTCGTCCCCGGCCTTCACGCCGCTGTCCGGCCCCAAATCGGCGCTGATCCAGTTCATGCTAACGCGGCCGACGACCGGCCGGCGCCGGCCGCCGATCAGCACGTGGCCCTTGTTGCCGAGATGCCGCTGGTAGCCGTCGGTGTAGCCGCAGCTGATCGTGGCCAGGTCCGTCGGTCCCGTCGTCCGGTAGCTGCTGTAATAGCCTACGGCGAACCCCGCCGGCACGGTCTTGACCTGCATCACCCGCGATTTCCAGCTCAGCACCGGCGCGGTCTGGAAGCGCCGTCCGGTTTCCGCCGCGCCGTAGCCGTACAGGGAGATGCCCATGCGGACGGCATCCTGGTCGCAGTCCGGCAGCAACAGCGCCGCACGGCTGCTCGACATGTGCCGGAACAGCCGGTGCCCGGCCGCGGCTTCCAGCACCGGCAGCGCCTGCCGGAATTTTTCCGCCTGGCTTTTCGCCGCCGTCGGTTTCCTTTCCGGCTCGACCATCGCGAAATGCGTGCAGACCCCTTGAAGCTCCAGGCCCGGCAGGCGGGCCAGCGCCGCCGCCTGGGCGACTTCGGCCGGGCACACGAAGCCCAGCCGCCCCATGCCGGTGTCCAGCTTGATATGCACACCCAGTCGGCCGCCGGCCGCCACGGCCGCCGCCGAAAGCGCCTGCCCGTGCTCGGCCGACACTACTATCGGCGTGATGCGGTTCTGCAGCATCCGCGGCACTTCCGCCGGCCAGGTCGCGCCCAGTACCAGGATCAGCTCTGCTTCCGGCGCCGCGGCCCGCACGACTTCGGCCTCCGCCACATACGCCACTGCAAAACGTCGCACCCCGTGGCGTCCCAACGCGGCCGCCACCGGCCCCAGCCCGTGCCCGTAGGCATCGGACTTGATCACGGTGATCATGTCCGCGCCGCCCAGCGCCGCCCGGATGGCCCGGACATTGCCGGCCAGCACATTCAAATCCACTTCAACCCAGGAGCCTTCGCAATTCATGTTGCGCGACATTAAACACACCCCGCCTCCGCTGCGCCACTTTTTTCCGCGGAACTTCGGGGTTGGCGAGAATCTGCTTTTTGTCTGGACTCCCCGTTCCATTTCAGTACGCTTCAAGAAGATGGAACTTTTCAAGGAGGGTTGTTCATGACTTTGCGGTGTTCCCGGCGCTGGCTTTCCCTGTTGGCGGCTTCCGTGGTCTTCGGGCTTCTGGTCGGGTGCGGCGGCGGCAGCGAAGGACCGCTCACCAATTCCGACCCCGGCCTCAACAACCTGAACGTCGTCGTGGCGTTTGGCGACAGCATCACCCAGGGCAGCGAATGCCCTTGTGTTCCCTATCCCGCGCGCCTGGCGGGCCTGATCGGCAAGGTGGTCTACAACGCCGGCGTCGGCGGCAGCAAGGCGACGTCCAACATCAACCGCACGCAGCAGGTCATCAACAAATACCACCCGGCCTACATGCTGATCCTCTACGGCGTCAACGACGTCATCCACAGCATCGACAGCAGCGCCATCATCGGCGCCCTCTCCCAGATGGTCAACATCTGCAAGGCCAACCATGTCGTGCCCGTGCTGGCGACCTATCCAATGCCCATCACCGGCCACCGGTTCTTCGCTGGCAGCACCGTCCGCCTCAACGGGCAGATCCGGAGCCTTGCGGAAGCCGCCGGCATCCGTTGCGTGGATCTCGAAAAGGAATTTTCCACCGGCTACGACAACACCGACCCGATCCGCTCGCGCCCGATCACCGATCCCACGCTGTACATGCCGGACGGTCTGCATCCCAACGATGCCGGCACCCAGGTCATGGCGCTGTCCTTCGCCGACCTCTTCTAAGCCCCCCATGCGGGGAAGCGCGGCTCATTGTCCGCGCCGGATTTTTCCACACTATGGAAAATAGTTTTCCACAGTGTGGAAAAATTCCCGAGCCGCGAGACCCCGCACCGGGGGCGTAGCGGCCTTCAGGCGGTGGCGGCGGCCAGCAGCTCGGCCATGCTGGTGCGGCCTTCGTAGAGCGCCTTGCCCACGATGGCGCCCTCCAGGTTCACCTTGTTCAGCGCCCGCAGGCGCGTGATGTCGTCCGCGGTCGTGATGCCGCCGGAGGCGATCACGCGGCAGGCCGGGCCCACCGTGTCGCAGAGGCGCGCGAGGCCGATGTAGTTCGGGCCGCGCAGCATGCCGTCCGTGGCCGTGTCGGTATAGATGATCGTCTTCACGCCGGCGGCCGCGGCGCGCTGCGCCAGGTCCACGGCCGTCGTGTGCGAGGTCTCGGTCCAGCCCTTCACCTGCACGAAGCCCTCGCGGGCGTCGATGCCGACCGCCAGCCTGTCGCCGTAGCGGCGGACCAGCGCCGCCAGTTCCTCCACGTGCTCCAGCGCGCGCGTGCCGAGAATGGCGCGGCTCACGCCGCACTCCAGCAGCACGTCGATGTCCGCATCGCGGCGCAGGCCGCCGCCGCACTCCACGGGGATGTTCGCCGCCCGGACCATCTCGCCGATGACCTGCTGGTGCACGGGATGCCCCTGGAACGCGCCGTCGAGGTCCACGACATGGAGCCAGCGGGCGCCCTTGCGGGCCCACTCGCGCGCCTGGGCCGCGGGATCGCTGCCGTAGACCGTCGAGTCCTCCGCGCGGCCCTGGCGCAGGCGTACGCACTGGCCGCCCTTCAGGTCCACCGCCGGCAGGATGATGAATTCGCCCATGGCCGCTACCTCCCGCTCCAATCCACGAAATTCGCCAGCATCTGCAGGCCGGCCTGCTGGCTTTTTTCCGGGTGGAACTGTACGGCGGCCGTGCGGCCGCGCCACACCATCGAGGCGTACTCCGTGCCGTAGTCCGTCAGGCCGGCATCCCAGCCGGCGGCGCCGGGCAGGTAATAGGAGTGCACGAAATAGAAATAGGTCCCGTCCGGAATGCCCTGCAGCAGCGGGCACTCGCGGCCCGGCGCCCGGCGCACGCGGTTCCAGCCGATCTGCGGCACCTTCCACGGCGGCGGCAGCGCGAACTTCACCACCGCTTCGGGAATCAGTCCCAGCCCCTCCGCGCCGGGCGATTCCTCGCTCGACTCGCACAGCATCTGCAGGCCGAGGCAGATGCCCAGCAGCGGCTTGTCCGCGGCAATCCAGGCCTTCAGCGGCTCGACATAGCCCCACTGCCGCAGGTTCGCCAGGCAGTCGCCAAAGGCCCCCACGCCGGGCAGGATCAACGCGCGGCAGCCGACCATCTCGTCCGGCCCCTTCAGGACGCGCGCCGGCGCCTTCAGGAACGCCAGCGCATTCGCCACGCTCCCGAGGTTGCCCATGCCATAATCAATCACGCCAATCATTGTCTCATCCGAATTCAACCGGAAGATCGCCGTCCGGTGCGGCCTGAACTACAGCACGCCCTTGCTCGATGGCACGCCCTTCACCCGCGGATCCCGCCGGCAGGCGGTCTTCAGCGCCCGCGCCAGGCCTTTGAAGACCGATTCCCACGCATGGTGCGCATCCGCGCCGTACATCTGGTGCACATGCAGGTTCATCCGCGCCTGGGTCGTGAACGCCCGCAGGAATTCGCCCAGCAGGCTCAGTTCGAAATCGAGGATTTTCTTCTTCTTGTTCGCCACCTGGAGCACGAGGTAGGGCCGGCCGCCGAGATCCAGCGCCACGCGGCTCAAGGTCTCATCCATCGGCATCAGGCTGTAGCCGTAACGCTCGATGCCCTTGCGGTCGCCCAGCGCCTGGTTCAGCGCGTCGCCCAGGGCCAGGCCGACATCCTCCACCGTGTGGTGATGGTCCACCGCCAGGTCGCCCGCCGCCCGCAGCTTCAGGTCCAGCAGCGAATGCTTGGCGAACAGTTCCAGCATGTGGTTGAAGAACGGCAGTCCGGTCTCGATCTCGTACCGGCCGGAGCCGTCCACATCCAGTTCCACGCGGATTTGCGTCTCGCGCGTCTTCCGCTCCACGATGGCCTTGCGTTTCTTCATGATGTCCGGACGATACCCGTCCCACCCCCGGCACGCAACGGATTTCCATCATCTCCACGCTGCCAAAGTGCTTGCGGCGGCCGGGCGCACCCCATATATTGGATAGGCAGGGTTCGTCCCTGAATCAGGAAAGAAGGCGACCATGGCTTTGATCAACTTTGATTGTCCGGAATGCGGCCACAACCTCGAGGTGGATGAGCGGGGTGCCGGATTCATCGTCAAGTGCCCCGAATGCGGCAATCCCCTGCAAATCCCCGAACTGCCCAAGTCCCGCCGCCTGCAGAAAATCGCGGCGGCCGGGGCCATTCTCGTGGCCATCATCCTGCTCCTGGGCATCAATATTTTCCTGTGGGCCCGCGCCCGCGACCTGCAGCAGCAGGCGGCCCAACTCCAGCCGCTGAACGAAGCCATCCAGCGCGCCCAGGCCATTTCCATGCAGCAGGAGGGCGAAATCGCCCGCCTGAAGCAGGAACTCGCCAGCATCGAGCGGCCGGATGTCGCGGCCCTCGGCGCGGCCGCGCTGGCGGCGGCCGATGAAGCCGAAAGCCTGGCGCATGAACTCGAAACCGCCAACCGCCGGCTCCTGGAAAGCAGCGCGGCGGAACGGACCAGCCTGCTACGCGACCACATGCGCAAACTGGTTGCCGCGGCCAAGACCGGCCTGCCGGCCCAACCCGTGGTTAACGATGTCGGGCCCGGCCAGGGAATCCAGGGCCGCCAGATCATCTTCCCGGTCCTGCCCGGCCCCGATGGCCAGGTCCTGCGCCAGAACGCGGAAGTCACGGCCGTGGACGGCGACAAGGTCTCGGTGAAGTTCGCCGGCGGCACCGCCACGTATGCGCTGACCGAATTGCATCCCGGCGTGGCGGCCTTCCTGCCCGTGGATCCGCTGCTGGCCCTCCCCCGCAATCAATGGGGCTCCGAGGCCATCCGCGTGCACCAGACCCTGAATGCCGAGCGCGACCAGGCGATTGCGCAACTCCGGGCCGACATTCAGTCCCGCCTGCCCGCGGCCCCCGCCGCGCCCTAGTTCCGCTCCGGCATGAAGGACAGCGTCATCGAAGCCGGCATCCGCGCCCGCATGTTTGCGGACGGCGCGCCGGATTTGGTCATTGACGCTTTTCTCCAGAACCTGCGCCGCTGGAACGCGGGCGACCTGGGCACGATTTCCGGCGCTTCGCTGGCCCCGCTCGGGGACCTGACCCGCCTCGAAGACCTGGATGTGTTCGATCCCGCGGGCGAAGACGCCATCCGCCGGACCGTGATCATCAAGCTCAACGGCGGCCTCGGCACCAGCATGGGCCTCGAACAGGCCAAGTCCCTCATCATCGCGAAAAACGGACTTTCCTTCCTCGACATCATCGTCCGCCAGGTGGAATTCCTGCGCCGGCGCTGCCGCGCTCCGCTGCCGCTCCTGCTCATGAACAGCTTCTCGACCGAAGCGGACACCCTGGCCGCCCTGGCCCGGGAGCATCCCGGCTTCGCCAATCCCGCCGGCCTGCCGCTGTCGTTCTGCCAGCACCGGGTGCCGAAGCTCGACCCCGCCACCGGCGGTCCGGTGCGCTGGCCGGATAATCCGGCACTGGAATGGTGCCCGCCCGGCCATGCCGACATCTACCACGCCCTGCAGACCACCGGCCTGCTCGACCGGCTCCTGGCCGCCGGCTTCCGCCATGCGTTCGTCTCCAACGCGGACAACCTGGGCGCCCTGCTGCACATGGGCATCCTGGCCCACGTCGCGCAACGGCGGATTCCCTTCCTGATGGAGGTGACCGCCCGCACCGAAAGCGACCGCAAGGGCGGCCACCTCGCCCGCGCGGCCGCCGGCGGGCGCCTGCTGCTGCGCGAATCGGCGCAATGTCCCGCCGCCGAAACCGCCGACTTCCAGGACATCCGGAAACATGCCTGGTTCAACACCAACAACCTGTGGCTGGACCTGGAAGCCCTGCAGGAACTGTTCCGCGCCTGCGGCGGCCTGCCGCAGCTGCCGCTGATCGTGAACCGCAAGACGGTGGACCCCGTGCGCGCCGATTCCACCCCCGTGGTGCAGCTTGAGGCCGCGATGGGCGCCGCCATCGCCTGCTTCGCGGCGGCCCAGGCCCTCGCCGTGCCCCGCAGCCGCTTCGCGCCGGTCAAGACCACCAACGACCTGCTCGCGATCCGTTCGGATCTCTACCTGCTCGGCGAGGAACATCAGGTCGCGCCCGATCCCCGGCGGCCGGCCCCGCCGCCCGACATCCAGCTCGACCCGCGCTTCTACAAGAACATCGCCGATTTCGAGGAGCGCTTCGCGCACGGCGCCCCCTCCCTGATCGGCTGCGATTCGCTGCGCATCGACGGGGACATCCGCTTCGGCGCCGGCGTGCGCATCGAGGGCGCCGTGCACCTGCGCAATCCGGCCGACACCCCCGCGCACATCGCCGCCGGTTCCTGCCTCCGCGCGCCGGACCGGACCTAGCCGCCCCCGGCCGGTTCTAGACCATGTCCTCGTAGACGAGGTAGGCGGTTTCCTCCATGCCCAGGCTGCGGTAGACTTCCTGCGCCCGGGCGTTGCCCTTGTGGACATAGAGGCGGAAGCCGCACACGTTGCCCTCCCGGGCCGCCAGTTCGCGCACCTTTCCGTCCAGCGCGGTGTAGACGCCGCGCCCGCGGAACTCCGGCTTCACGTAGACGCTCTGGATCCACCAGAACATCCGGTTGCGCCAGTCGCTCCACTCGTAGGTGATCAGCAGGCAGCCGGCCACCGCGCCGGCCACCTCCGCCACCAGGTAGAAACCGCGCTCGGGATGGCCCATCAGCGCCACCACCCCCGCCGCCACGGTCTTCTCCTCGAGCGCGAGGCCTTCCGTCTCCAGGGCCAGCGCCCGGTTGAACCCGGCGATCCGCCCCGCCTCCGCCGCCGTCGCCGAACGAACCTTGATCTCGCTCATGCTCTGCCTCCCGGACTCTTTTCGCATTTCCGGGGAGCCGTGGCAAGCCCGGATCAATGCCCCGGACCGGGTTTCCACTTCGCCCAGGCGATGACCGCCAGGAGCAGCCCCGCCTGCGCGTGCACGTTCCAGGCCCAGCCGGTTTCGCAATGGGCGTGGAGGTTCACGGTCTGCATCCCCGGCGGATGCCATCCGGCCGGCAGCAGCGCCTCGATCAGCAGCCCGAAGCCGATGGCGCAGGCGGCCAGCACCGCCACGTAGACCGCGGTCGTGCGCAGCCCCATCAGCCGGTGCAGGGCCAGCAGCGTCGACGCGCTCACGCCCGGCCCCCCGACCAGGAAGGCCATGGCCGCGCCCGGCGACAGTCCGGCGGCCAGCAGCCCGAGGGCGAACGGCACCGCCGCCGTCGAGCAGATGTAGACCGGGATGCCGAACGCCAGGGTCAGCCCCATCTGCAGGAGCGGGCTGGACACCCGTTCCGCGATGTAGTTTTCCGGCACCAGCACCATCACGACCGCCGAAATCACCGCGCCCGCGACCAGCGCGCCGCCCACCGAGCGCGGCAGGACGATGAAACCGTTGCGCAGCACCCGTGCCCACCACGGGCGGGTTTCGGGTTCAAGCGCGGGATCGGCCAGGGCGGCCGCATCCGGCGCGTCGCCGTCGAGCGCCTCCACGGCCGCGCCGCACAGGATGCCGGAAACCAGCGCGGCCAGCGGCCGGAAGAGCGCGAACCACCCGCCCATCATTCCGTAGGTCACCGCGATGCTGTCCACGCCCGTCTGCGGCGTGCTCATCAGGAACGCGGCGGCCGGTCCCTTGCCCGCGCCGTGCTTGCGCAGCGACGCCGCCAGCGGAATCACGCCGCACGAGCACACCGGCAGCGGCACGCCCAGCGCAACGGCCTTGAGGATGGCCCCGAACCGCCCGCCGCCGAAATGCGCGCGCACCACGCGCGCGTTGAGCCACAGCGAGAGCACGCCCGCGATGGCGAATCCGCCCAGCACCCACGGGGCCATCTCGCCCAGCACCGCCCAGGCGTGCTTCAGCACTTCGACCAGGATGTCCGGCATCCGTTTCATCCCGCCAAGCTACCCCATCCCATCGCGGCCTGCCAGCCACGGGAACGATGGGATGCCGCCGGAATTGAACCCCGCCCGCCGGTCAGAAGCCATGCCCGAACGGCTTTCAGCTGCAGGATCTCCAAGCTTCCGCCACCCCCGATGGCCGCCATCAGCACTTCCGACTGCGGCGGGAACATTCCGACCTCCCTGCCAGTCCTCCAGTTGACAAATCCAGCACCTTCCCGTATTACTTCCCCCCGTTGTCCCCGGCGGGATAGCTCAGTTGGCAGAGCGGAGGACTCATAAGCCTTAGGTCACCGGTTCGACCCCGGTTCCCGCCACCACCCCGAAACCC
>CAZMOR010000232.1:0-7892 GCA_964567795.1 uncultured Verrucomicrobiota bacterium | reverse complement strand
AGGGTACAGCGCACAAGGTGCGCTGTCCCCTGACCCCTAGCGTTGGCGACGTAGAAATGGAATACACCCATACACTCGTTGCGGAGAATGGAGAGCGGTTCCCCTATGCTCAGAAGATCGATCAGAATGGGTACACCTACTGGATAAGTGTGATCTTGTATGACAGAGATGCAGAACTTTTCATCTGCAAATGGGGAGCGCACCTGGCGTTCGCTGATGGGAGCGTGTTGGATATCCCCGTGTCACCGGACTCATTCTTTCCCGGCAAAGACCGACTAGAACCGGATGAACTCCTCCGTTATATGGCCCACATCCATGAGCACCTCTCAGAAGGGAAACGCTACACGAAGGAAAATGTCACGAGCTTCTACCATCGCTATCTTGAAGAGAAGAACAGAAGGCGCCAACAAGGCGTTTGAGGCTATCGGCGGCCCGCGGCCGCCTCAGCCTGAACGCTGACGTTGGAAGTAAGATAATGATAATCAACCGCCAACTCTTACAAGCGACTTTGACGGTCATACTGATTACGGCTGCCGGATGCAAATCCATGCCTCCTGCCGTCTCATCGACATCCACTCCCGACCCCATAATTAAACTATGTTTTGAAGAGCGAGGCGGATGGAATTGGGCCCCACGTATGGAGATCTCAATTGGATCAGACGGCCTTGTTAAGTATATTTCAACTGATGATTTAAAGAAATGGGCTGATTCGAAGCCATTTGTTACTGCGGACTGGAAACCTAATGTTCAAGAAAAGTTCCTGACAGATACGGAACTTGATCGCGTCGTTAACGAACTCTCCTTAATATGCGCGCATATGCCCAAGAGGCATGAGTACCTATCGCCGTCTGGCGCGGTTATTACAATGCTCATTTCTTCCGGAGGACACACCTATACGCTCATAACAAGTGACTATTCATTTATCAAAGAAGAGACAATGGATGCGTTTCGTGGCGTGACGGGCTATGAGAATTTCGCCGGCGTCTGGACGAAATTCTATGACATAATTAAGTGGGCAGTCGAAAATGGGGAAACCACCCGTATGGGGCATGAATACTTCAAATGAAAAATGCTTCCAACAATCGGTTCCAGGGTACCCTCCACAAGGTGTCGGGTCCCCTGAACCGTGACGTTCGACCAAGGATCAGGATGAATGAATTCTGAAGCCACACTGCAAGAGCTTGAAAGCCGGAAGAATGATATTATTGACCTCGCTGCGGCGGTCATGAGGGCGGACAGCGGCATCATCTACTTCTGGGATATGATCGCTATGGCCTGCGTTAAGCGCGCGGTGTGTATGATTGACGCTTACATCGCGCTCATCCGCAGTCAGAATTTCGTTTGTGCAGCCGCGTTACTGCGACTCCATCTCGATACATTGTTACGATTCTTTGCTGGATCCCTCGTCGCCGACCCGCATGAACTAGCCAAGCGCATTCTCGCCGGTGAACGCCTCGACACGATCCCCGATAAATCTGGGAAGAAAATGCGGGACGCACACTTGGTTAACTTGTTTTCTCAACAAGTCCCATGGATCAAGCCAACCTATGAGAAAGCATCCGGTTACATTCATCTTTCAGGCCTTCATGTGTGGAACACATTTGTCGGCAACGACGGCACCGGGCGCGGGGCAATGGCCGTAACTGCCAAAGACCAGTATGTTGACGACGAAACGCGCATGCGGACAACGATGGGCATGATCCAAGTTACGGACCTCTTTATTCAATGCCTCGACAAATGGCGTTACAGAAAAGAAAACCCCAAGAATAGAGTCGAACAAGGGAGTGCAGAGTACCCGTCACAAAGTGCCGGGCCCTCTGACTCCTGACGTTCGACATAATAAGGAGATTAGAAATGGAAACCACTTTTTCAGCGCCTAATGGCTATGCAGGGTTCTGGAAGCGAGGGGCCGCATTTTTTATTGATGCAGTAATCATCATGTTTCCTCAAGCGTTTCTAGGAAACATCTTTGGCACTGCATTTGTAAACAGAATGTCTTCAGTCGACCCAATACAGGAATATATCGGCTACACGCTATGGGCGCAGATCATTGCGTTCGTTGTAGCCTGGGTATATATGGCCGGAATGGAAAGTTCTTCATTTCAGGCATCTATTGGGAAGCTTCTTCTTGGCATTCGAGTAGTCGGTAAAGATGGAGGGCGAATTTCTTTCGCGCGAGCTACTGGTCGCTTTTGGGGGAGAATACTTTCGGTCCTTGTTGCGGGTCTTGGTCTCCTTGCCATCGCAGTGAGTAAGAAGAAACAAGCGCTTCACGACATGATGGCTGACTGTTTTGTCGTGAACAAAGAGCCTACGGATTCGCAAATCCAATATTCACGTGTTCAGGATTTGCTTAAATCCCCTGTAATTGCGGCTGTGATATTATCCAGCGCAGCACTCATTGCGGCAACCATGCTTAAAAGCCAACCATCTCTTCCCGCTAGTCTTGATTCATACAGTACAAAAGAAAAGTCTTCCCCTGATTTAGGTACGATTCATGTTGTGCACAGTCAAAAGGGTCCAATTGTTATGCAACAAATGCTCACTGGACCCAATATTAGTCAATATGGCGTAGACCAATACGGTCCCATCAATATCAGCCAAATCCCCATTGAGGTTAAAACAGATAAGCCCATATCACTTAAACTGACAGGACAGAAAGCAACGCAGTTTGGAACTATTGACGGCCCGATTTCTGTAGAAATTGGTGGAGATCTCAAGAATGGCCTTTACAACTACAATAGCAGTTACTTCAATCTATTGGGTCTTGGCTTCCAATAAATAATGTCGAACGTCAGGGTTCTGGCTGAGGCGCGCTTGGGCGCCGATAGCCAGGAACCCATTGTTGGAAAACGCCGCGAAAGTGCCGTTTTTAGGCCTTTTCAGCCGTTTTGGGCCTTGAGCCCCCCCCTCCGCCTCCGGGGTTCCCTTCCGGAACCGGAAGGTGTAGATTCCCGCCCGAAGCCCGGTCCCGGGCACTTCAGAATCGGAGCATGGCATGAAAACAACAATGTGGTTTCTGGCGGCGCTGCTGGCTGGCGGCGTTTCCCTGCAGGCGCAACTGCCGGCCAAATCGGTGACGGTTCCCCCGGCGCTGGACAAGGACATGATCGTCGGCGAAGTCACCGATGCCTTTGACCAGCTCATCCTCGCCATTAACGAGCGGGATGTCGACGCGTGGGCATCGCTCTACAGCAAGGACGGTTTCGTTTCGGCCTTCGCGGGGACGGATTTCTACGCGACCCGGGCGGCCTGGGTGCAGACCATCGGCGCGTATTTCCAGGAACGCAGCCGCCAGCACGTGGACGTGAGCGAAGTGCAGGTGACGCCGCTGGCGCAGGACCTCGCGCTGCTGACCAGCCAGGAGCGTTCGGAAATGCAGTCCGGAGACGCGACGCCGACGCTCGCCCGCCATGTCTTCACGCTGGTGTGGAAGAAAGAGGCGAACGGCTGGCGGATCATCCATTCGCACGAGTCGTGGGTGGCAGAGCCGCTGCCGGCGGGCGCGTCCACGCTGGTGCCCGAATCCTGAGGCCCGAGCCGCGAGCCCCCGCACGGGGGGCCGCCGTGCGGCTCACAGGGACAGGAGCTCCTGCACGTCCTCCCACGTGAGGTTGTGGACGTCGGTGGCATCGTCGCCGTCTTCGAGCGTGGCGTTGTAGAGCTTCTGCTTCTTGCGCTGGAGCGCGAGCACGCGCTCCTCGATGGAATCCTGCGCGATGAGCTTCACGCTGTAGACCGTGCGCTTCTGGCCGATGCGGTAGGCGCGGTCGGTGGCCTGGTTCTCCACGGCGGGATTCCACCAGGGATCGAAATGGATCACCATGTCGGCGCCGGTCAGGTTCAGGCCCGTGCCGCCCGCCTTCAGGCTGATGAGGAACAGCGGGATCGCGGCGTCGCGGTTGAATTCCTGCACGATCTTGAGGCGTTCCTGGGTGGCGCCGTCGAGATAGCAGTAGCGCAGGTTGCGCCGGCCCAGTTCGCCGCGCAGGATGGTCAGCATGGACACGAACTGGCTGAAGACCAGCACGCGGTGGCCGGCATCCATCGCTTCGTCGAGCAGTTCGAAGAACAGGTCCATCTTGGCGGACGGCTCCTTCGACTGGAGGTCCGGCAGCTTGAGCAGGTCGAGGTGGCAGCAGGTCTGCCGCAGGCGCAGCAGCGTGTTGAGAATCTCGAATTTCGAGCGCTGGAAACCCTGCGCCGCAACCAGGTCGGCGATCTTGCGCCGCGAATCCTCGAGCAGGGCGGCGTAGACCCGCTTCTGGTCGTTGCTGAGCGCGCACGCGGCCACGCGCTCGATCTTCGGCGGCAGTTCCTTGGCCACGTCCCTCTTCATGCGCCGCAGGAGGAACGGCCGCAGCTTGCGGCGCAGCTTCCACTGCGCCAGTTCGCCCTCGGGCCCGCCCTGCCCAATGGGCTGCTCGATGTTGGCGCGGAACGATTCGTGGCTGCCGAGATAGCCCGGCATCAGGAAATCCATGATGCTCCACAGGTCGGACACGCCGTTTTCGATCGGCGTGCCGGTCAGCACGAAGCGGTGCTCAGCGCGCAGCCGCTTGGCGGCCTGCGCGTTCTGCGTGGACTGGTTCTTGATGTGCTGCGCCTCGTCGAGGATCGCGGCCATGAACTCCACGGGCTCGTAGAGATCGATATCCCGCCGCATCAGGGCGTAGGACGTGACGACCACGTCGAGCGTCTGCAGGTCCTGCCAGCGCTCGTGGCGGTCGGCGCCGGTCATGGTGCCGATCTTGAGCCACGGCGTGAAGCGCGCGGCCTCCGCCGCCCAATTGTCGACCAGGCTGGTCGGGCAGACGATGAGCGACGGCTTGCGGCTCTCGGCCGGGCGCTCCGCGCTGGCCATGGTCAGCCACACCAGCGCCTGGAGCGTCTTGCCCAGCCCCATTTCGTCGGCGAGAATGCCGCCGAAATGGTTGCGCTGCAGGAAGCGCAGCCAGCGTACGCCGTCCTTCTGGTACGGGCGCAGCAGGCGCTCGAAGGCGGGATCGAGCTCCTCGACCGCCATGGGTTCCAGGCGGTTTTTCTGCGCCGCCCCCTGCAGCCATGCGGGCGGCGCTTCGACATCCACGCCATCCAGCGCCTGCAGCGCGCTGGCGGCATAGGCGGCATAGACGGGCGCCAGGCGGAAGCTGCCCGGACGGCGGCCTTCGCCCGACGCACAGTCGGCAAATACGCTTTGCAGGGCCTGGATGGCCTCGGTGTCCAGCAGGATCGTGCGCCCGTCATGCTCGACAAAGGCATCGCCCTTGAGCAGCGCCCGCTGGATTTCGGCGCTGGATAGTCCCCCGGCCTCCCCCGCGTCATAGTCGAAACGCACATCGAACCAGCCGTCGGCGCCGTTTTCGGGATCGATGCGCACCACGGGCACCGCAAAGACGGCGGTGTCCATCGTGTTCCGGATGCGGCCGTCCCAGACGACGGTCCAGCCCCGCCGGCGCAGGGCCGGCACGGCGCTGCCCAGGAAATTGAGCACTTCGAGGGTGCCGACGATGTCGTTGAGCTCCGCGCCGGTGCGGCCGGAAAGCCCGAACCGGGCCAGCCCGGCCAGCGCCTGCTGCTCCGCCGGCAGATCGCGCACGGTGTAGCGCAGGATGTCCTCCGGATCGGGGTGCGCAAACGAACCCCGGGCGGAGGTTTGCGCCGCCACCAGTTCCACGTCGCCATACACCGCGACCAGTTTCACGGCCAGGCTGGCCGGACTGCCGCGCACTTCGAGGCGCATCTGCGGCGTTTCCGGCTCGAAGCTGAACACGTCGGGCTCCACCTCCGCCTCGACGCGGATCTTGGCGGCGAGGCGCGGCATTTCCTCGCGCAGGAAGCGCGGCACGTCCGCGCGGGGAATCACCACCTGCTTCCTGTAAATCTCCCACAGCGGCGGCGGCAGCAGTTTCTCCAGGGGCCAGAAATGCCCGCCGCCGAAAACCCAGCCGCTTTTGCCGGCCACGACATAGGTCGGGAATTCCGCCCCGCGCATGAACGGCAGCTCCGTGTGCGCCACCAGCAGCAGCTCCCCGTTTTCATGATCCAGGTCCACGCGCAACACGGTCGCCACCGGCGTGGCATTCACGGCCAGTTCGCGCCCCCCCGCCTCGTCCAGTGAACGGGACACATGCAGTTGCAGCAGATTGATGAAATCCGCCAGGCTGACCGCCAGTTCATCGGGCACGGCGCCGCCGGCGATCTCTTCCAGCACATAGAGGAGCGCCTCGTCCTGCGGCGTCAGTCCCAGCACGGTGTCGCGGGACACGGAGCCCAGCGGGTGCCGCCCGCCGTGATATTCCAGGAAAGTGTGGACGGGCACGCGGCCGTCCAAAACGGTCTCGCGCCAGCCCCGGGACAATTCCAGGCGCACGGCGCAGTTCAGGGCGCCCGCGGTGCCCGGCGCGGCGCGCTTGAAGAAATCCTGCGATTCGACCTGCTTCAGGTGCCGGGCGCGCCGCTCCTCCTCCTGCCGTTTCCGTTCAAGGTCGGGATCCGTGCTGCGCGCCAGCAGGGCCAGGCCCAGGGCAATGACATGGGCGCAAATGATGCCGCGCTCCACGTTGTCGCGGCAGGGGCAAAGGTTTTCACAGGAATGGTCCGGCAGGATCCGGGCGGCGGTCTTGATGGAACGGCTGCCCCAGGAAATGGTGCCTTGCATCCGGTCGACATCGGCGGAAGCCTCCTGCACCAGGCCGCGCTCGAACAGGGTGCGGCCATCCCGGAAGGTCACGGTCCCCCCCCAGTCTTGCAGCATTTTATATGTAAACGGCAGCTTCACGAAGCCTTCCACGAGACAATTCGACAACAAACAAAAGGGAGAAAATACAGGTTCAAGCCCGAAAAGCAATCCTGGAAAAGCGCCGGCGGGCGGGAATGCCATCGAAACGCTTTTCCCTGAAAATTCTCGCTTGCCCGGCGGGGCGCCAGTCCGTATTCTCCTGCCCCAATGTGTTCCGCCCGGTTTGGCCGGGCGGTTGGTGTTTCCATATAAGCGGAAAGCGAGCCCGAACATGGCCATGATGATTTCGAAGTTTCACCGGCTGATCCAGTCCCGTCTGCTGTGGGGCATATTCCTGGTGATCATTGTCTTCTCCTTCGTGATCTGGGGCATGGTCTGGCCCTCCAAGTACAACCGGGTTGAAAAGGCCAACGCCGCCGGCACCTTGGACGGCAAGCCCGTCAGCCACGCGGAATACCGTTCGGCCTACATGAGCACGCGGCTGGCGCGCTCCCTGGCGCTGGGCCGGGAGATCCAATCCACCGCGCAAACCGAGGAAGTCCTCCGCAAGCTGGCCTGGGAACGCCTGGCCACGCTGCGCGAAGTGAACAAGCTGGGCATCACGGCCACCGACCAGGAACTGATCGGTACCATCCGCTCCAATTTCTCCGAATCCAACGGCGTCTACAACCGCCAGCGCTACGAGGCGTTCCTCCAGAACATCATCGCGCCGCTCGGCTATACCACCGGCCAGTTCGAGCAGCACCTGCGCGAGGAAATCGCGATTCAAAAGCTGGCCCACCTGATCGGCCGGCAGGCCCAGGTCACCCCCCTGGAAGTGCACCGCACCTTTGACACGCTGATGGACAGCTTCACCGTCGAATACGCCGCCCTCACCGCCGCCGACGTGGAAAAGGACGTGAAGGTTTCCGAAGCGGACGCCCGCAAGCTCTACGACGCCGACCCCGCCGCCTTCACCATCCCGGAACAGCGGGAAATCTCCTATGCGGCCTTCCCCGTCGCCGACTACATGGATTCCACCAACGCGATTTCCGATGAGGACATTCAGGATTACTACGAACTGCACATCGAGGAATACACCACCCAGGAAACCGACACCAACGGCAAGCCGCGCGAAGTCGTGGCCGAACTCGATGACGTGCGGGACGAC
>CAZMOR010000231.1:0-2998 GCA_964567795.1 uncultured Verrucomicrobiota bacterium | reverse complement strand
GTTGAAGATGAGGATGTCCCCGGCACCCGGACAGTTGGTCTCGATCCAATGGGTGTGATGCTGCTGGAAGAGTTGCTGGTTCGCCCCGGTGCCCCGGTCGTACTGGGCGGGGTCGCCCCAGCGGTAGAGGATGTCGCCGCCCCGGTCTTGATTCCCGCCAGAGTGGCCGGCCGCCTGCGCCGTGGTCGTGCTGTGATCAATCACGAACACCTCGCTGTTGTTGCGGATGCTCAGCATGATCTGGTCCAGCTGGGCATTGTAGTCAATGCCGTTGACGTGGTTCCAGAACTGCTGGACGTTGCCACCGGTTCCGTTGACATCAATCAGTTCGGGATGGAGCGCGACCCCGCCAACGCCATAGTAGTTGCTCTTCGATGAACTGTAGTCCTGGATCATGTGGTCCCAGATATGCCACTCCCACACGACGGTGCCGCCGTACGTCCCGGTCGGCTGCACTTCCACCAGGCAATCGGGAAGCATATAGCCATCGGTGGCAATGCTCGGTTGCAGCTGGTTCGGATTGAACCCGGCGGCAATAACTTCGGCGTACGACTTCTTTTCAGCCACGAGCATGAGAACGTTGCCGCTGGGCAGGACCTTGAAGTCGTGATGCTGGATGTAATTCGTGCTGATGTAGTCGATGGCCCACACCAGGTTGCCGAGCCAATCCTTTTCCTCGATGCGGCCGCCCTCGCCCCCGCCGGTGGACGGGCCGCCGTTCATGATCGCGCAGGAGCGGAACAAATGCCCGTTCTCCAGCAGATAGGCCGAGCGGCCCGGTTCGCCGGTGTTCGTCCATTTGTGGACATACTGGCCGGCGTTGTTGAGCAGGTAGGTGTTGGAACTGTGCATGGGCGACATCAGCGTGTACCCCGGATACGCGTTGGTCGTGTTCAGCATCAGGCCGACGGTCGTCGCGGCCTGGTCGGCGCGCATGATGCGGAAACCGACCTGGAACCAGGTTGAAGTGTCGTTGCCGTCCGGCGATGGGCCGCGCGACCAGGACGGGTCGCGGTTGGAGACCCGGCTGAAACCGTAGTTGGACTGACCGCCGCCGTTATACCACGTGCCACCGCGCATATTCCGCCAGGCAATGTCACCGTGCTCGGCGAAGAGGGTGCCGTTCGTGGGGCCGGGCGGGTTGGTGACGATGTTGTTGACGACGCAGTTGGTATAGTAGTCCATCGCGTACCAGTCGTTGACCCATTCCCATACGTTGCCGGCCATGTCGTAGAGGCCGAATGGATTCGAGCCGTCGCTCGTCTGGTACGTGGCCGGACTGCCGGGCCAGTTGTAGTCGGATTTTAGGCGGAGGGCGCCGTTGTAGAAACCGACCGGTGTGGTGTATGGATAATCGCCGGTTTCGAACGGGTCGCCGGACCCCTCCCAGTTGGCGAAGGTGCCGTCCACGTTGCTGTTGGTGCCCCATGGAAACATGCAATACGGATTGGTCAGGCCGCCACGACCGGCATACTCCCATTCGGCTTCGGTGGGCAGGCGGAAGCCGTTTTTCGTGAAATCCACGTCGCCGCTGTCGAGGGTGTAGCACGTATCGTATCCGTTGGTCTGGCTAAGCCAGTTGCAGTACGCAATCGCGCCGAACCAGCGGACGCTGGTCACCGGATGCAGGTCGCGATTGTTAAGGACAACGAAAATCCCGCCGGCGTACTGAATCCGGCTGTAGGCGGAGGCCCCGTAGGTATAGAAGTACTCGTTCGTCCCGCCGGCCGCATAGACAATGTTCGAGCGCACCTCGATCAATCCCTGCGAAAGCGCGGCATTGAGAAAGTCGCAATATTCGCGGACGGTGACCAGGGTCGTGCCCATGTAGAACGGCGAGATATACACGTCATGGAGCGGCAACTCGTCGTTGGGATGCTCTGGATCGATAAAGCCAAACGGATCACCCATGGTGTAACGCCCCCCGGGGATGCGGACATACTTCGCCGTGAACGAAACCGCGGCATTGGTTGTAACGGCGTCGGTATTGAGGGAAATGCGGTCGAGATTGATGCGGTAGGAGGTCGCGCCGCCGGCGAACTGGAACCGGAGATGCAGGTTGCTGACCAACTCGCCCGGCTGCAACTCATAGTGGTAAAGCTGCCAGACATGATTGCTGCCGGTCAATTCGGTCAGGCGCGTGACATAGCCGGTACCGGCATCAAGCTGGAAGGCCCATCCGGCGCCGTTGGTCAGGCCATCGGCCCATAGGTAGAACTCCGCGTAGGCACTGGTGCCTGTGGCGATGATGGCGGATGTGGCGGTGATCATGTTGTTGGTCAACCCGGCAACGCCGCCCTTGAATTGCATGCCACAGGGATTTCCGGCCCCGTAGTTCCAATTGGTCGTTTGTTCGAATGGATTGCTGCCGCTAAAGGTGACGGTCCACGCGTTGTCGCAATCCGAACCCGCCCATGTTTTAGTCATGTTCGTCGCCATCGTTTCCAGAAAAACCTGGGTGGCACGCGCCGGAACACAGCAGAGGTTTGCCGCAAGGGCCGCCAGCAAGGCAAGACCGGCATTGAACGAATTAGACTTCATGTTATCTCCACGCGTTGATTCGATAGAATGTGTTGCTGGCGATTTCATCACCGGTCAACAGGACTGTTTTCGTAGTTGCGGTGGGCGGACGGTTCGTGCGAATGACCGTCCACTGGTTGTCCGCAAGGGTCGGCGATGTTTCCAGGTATTGCCAGGCGTTGCTGCCGCCCATCCAGGTCAGTTCGACTCCATGGCTGGTGGCTGAGACCTGGAGAATCTCCAGCCGGGAAGCGTCATCGGTCGGGTCTGTATCGGCGCACTCCTCCTCCAGGTTGTTCATGCCGTCGTGATCGGGATCGCAGGTGGCGCAGGAATTTTCATTGGTCGCCTGGCCGTCGCCGGTGAAGTACTGGGCCCGCCACCAGTCGGGAACACCGTCGCCAATCGTGTCCACCGAGGTGGCAATGATGAGTCCGGCTTGGACGTTGGTGCTGCTTCCGAGCGGGCCAGTGACGAT
>CAZMOR010000230.1:0-16449 GCA_964567795.1 uncultured Verrucomicrobiota bacterium | reverse complement strand
CACGGCCCGCAATATCACCACCAACCAGCTGATCGAGATCCACGTGGTGGATGATGACATCGTTCCGCCGCAGGCCAGCACGGCCCTGGGGTGGAGCAACAACGGCACGAACGCCTCCATGGTGGTTTCCAACCCGGCGGGCCGCCTCATGTATGTGAACGGCGAGGGGCAGGATACGCTCTACCAGGTGACGGACGGCGGGCTGATCGGCCAGCCGCTGGCGTTCACCTTCAACGCCTACGACGCCTACTACGAGGGCGTGGCCTTTGGCACCGACACAACCTATACCGCCAGCGGCCGGACGCTCACCAACAGCTCGTTCGTGGCCGCCTACTGGCAGACGAACTGGGCCAATTTCGACGCCATCCGGAGCGTGACCACCGATACCCGCAGCGCCAACACGATGGTGACCTGGCGCTGGCCGAGCATCAGCACCCAGGATGTTACCAAGCTCTGGGGGCCGGACAGCCTCGCCGGCGACATGGGCGTGACCAACCTCATCCAGCTGGATCTCTACGACGTGGACAACGACCGCAGCGGCGACCAGGCGAATAGCCGCGTGAACTTCGGCCGCATCCGCCTGGTGGATGATGACGCCACCAATCCGGTGGTGACCGAAAGCAGCCTCTTGGTCGCGGGCACGGGCCTGGCCCGGGAGTATTCCCTCACCAACCTGGTGGAATGGACCTTTGACGGCGGCACCAACTCGGTTCTTTCTACCAACGTGGCGGCCGGCGTGACCTCCAGTCCGGTCAGCCTGGACACGGGCGTGATGACCGGCTCAACCAATTCAATCGGCGTGACCGCGGGTTTTGCCGGCGGAACCACGCGCTCCTTCTTGTTTAATCTGACTTCAGCCACGACGGACAAGACCTTCAAGGCGACCAGCATCAGCTTTGAAAGCAAGGTGAGCAGCGTGAACGGGCCGGATGTCATTGAATTATGGGGAACGATGCCGGGCGGTGCTGAAACCCTGTGGGCCACGAATCCGATTGACCTCTCGGATCCCGAGAATCCCGCGGGCACGAACTGGACTTCGTATTCAGTGGGCTTCACGATGCCGTATGCGGCAACCAACACCGTGCAGTTCCGGCTCAAGGCCTATGTGGCGGACACCAATCATCTGACCGGGACCGGGAATGCCTCGTGGTCGCTGGACAATCTCATTGTGTCGGGCTTCATCCTCGGTCCGGCCGGCGGGACGCAGATTACCGACCATGACCTGGCCAAGGGCACGGCGCAGTTCAGCCTGCAGGCGGCGGATGTATACAGCGGGATCGACGGCACCGTCGGTGCGTCAACCGGCCGTGCGCCGCGCGTCGACTTCTGGAACACGGCCTCCAATGTCTGCCCGGTGACCAATGCCTTTATCACCAACGGCTGGTCCAGCGCCACGAACACGACCCTGAACCTCTCCGGCACCTCGCCGGCGGCGGACAAGAAGCTGATCGCACTGGGCGCCGGCGGCGCTTCCCTGACCTACTATGCCCGCTTCACCGTGAACGACTATGACGTGGACCGCGACGGCGACAGCCGCATCGTGACGAACCTGACCACGAATACCGTCTATGACAATGACAGCAGCAAGCCGGCGCGCGGGACCCTGTTCGGCGGTCCGCTCGGGGTATACGTGGATGGAACCCTCACCAAGGCGGTGTCCAGCGGCAACAACCGCGAGTACCGCATCAATGACGAACAGTTGCAGTCTTCCTCGGCCACGTCCATTGCGGTGAAGGTGAATCTGTACGATTACAGCGGCTGGACGGTGCCGGTCCTGGCGTTCTCCAACTCCGCGGCGGGGGCCATGGCCACGAATGGCTGGCTGACGGCCGTGCACACGGACGATGTCAACACCACGAACCTGCCCGAGGCGACGATGGAATGGCGCTTCGGCACGAACGAGGCCGCCACCCTGTTCAATTCCTATGAAAACGTCACCAATGAATTCAGCATCGCCTCGGTGTGGGACACGGATGATGACCGGCAGGATGCCCTCGGCAACAACGTCGACAACCTGGAACTGGCGGGCGCCCGCGTGGGCTACGTGACGTTCCTGGACAACGACGTGGGCCAGCCGCTGGTGCAAACCAATTGGAGCGTCTCGCGCACCAACTGGACGGTGCCGAAGATTTACCTGGGCCTGCCGGGCGACGCGGCGCGCAGCAACCTCCTGATCAACGGCAACCTGGTGCTGGCGGACACCAACGCCGGGGCCATTCTGGCCAACATGACGAACCGGGTGTATGACAGCCAGCTGGCGAAGGTATCGGCGACGGCGCCGCTGAGCTTCGTGCTGCCGCTGGTCGACACGGGCGGCAGCGGCTCCGGCCGCACGATCAAGGGCTTGCGGCGCGGCACGGCCTTGACGGAATCGTCCACGAACGGCAGTGCCCATACCGTGACCAATACTTCGCTGACCATCGGGACGCTGCAGGTGAACAACGCCACCAACTACCGGAGCGACCTGAGCTCTGCGCAGGCGTTGACGAAGATCGCCGCTCAGTTCCCGACCAGCACCTGGGCCTTCACCTCGTTTGCCTATGCCGATGTCGGCACTTGGCTGACCGCGGCCGCCACGGTATCGAACTACACGATGAGCCTGAATGCGTATGACGCTGACGACAACCGGCCGGCCGACCAGAAGAGCCGGTCGGTTGCGCTGGGCACCCTGCAGGTGCTGGACAACGACACTGTGGCGCCGATCGCCCCGACCAATCTGACGGTGAACGGACAGGCCGTCACCGGCACCTGGACGCGCGAAACGGCGCCTTGGACAAATGCGCCGGCTTTCCGGATCACCTTCCAGCCGGCCGTGGACGGCGAACCTGCCGGCACGGACCTCGAGAAGACCGGAATCGGCGAACATCGCGTGGCGACGGACAAGGCGGACATCGGGCCGGATCTCGGCACGCCTCTCGCGGTGCCGGCGGAAAGCTCGCTGGCCAACTACGGCTTTGAATACGGCGCCACCAATTGGACGCTTGCGGGTGCGCTGGTCACCACCGACCAGGCCTACGAGGGCCGGTATTCCGTCCAGGCGACGGGTTCCACGGCGCGGCAGACCGTGCAGCTGTCGAACACGAACGGTTACACGCCGCGCGTCACGGTTGTGGGTGTGCAGTTCATGGGTTCGGGTACGGTCACGCAGTCGGTGGTGGGTTTGGATGCCAATGGGACGCCGGTGGGTGGCTCGGCGTTCGACGTTGTGATCACGGGCGCCGCCGGGCAATGGGTGGCGGGTTCTTCGGCCGCCCAGACCCTGGGCGCCACGGTAGACCGGGTGCAGGTGACCCTGTCCGGCGTCGGCTACTGGGACGATGTCCGGGTGAAGATCGAGATGCTAAACGGCGGCACGCCGGTGAACGAGGCGGCCACGGTCTTTACCGCGACCGAGCAGGGGCTGGTGACGAATTATCTCTTTGCCGTGGACCGCGACAACAACCGGGCCGGCGACCGCAAGGCCAGCAGTGCGCCGGCGGATGCCTACATCCCGGCCTTCGGCACCGCCTACGACATTACGCAGCCGACCGAAGTGCCGCTGCCGGCCAATGCGGCTTCGACGGAAACCGTGGATGATCCGACCACGCAGTTCGACCTGCATTGGAACACCACCGGCGTCGGGCCGGATGACGAGGACGATCCGGATTACCCGAGCGCCCGCTTCGCGGGCCCGGATGTGCTGTCGCCGTGGAAGAGCTACAAGATTTACTACAATACATTCGATCCGGGTCTGGTTCCGCCGGGCGATCCGGGGCCGGGGAACGGCAATGCGTACGTCTATACGAACTTCATTGCGACGGGCGCCTATACCAACTGGGTGTCGGTATCCGCCACGAATACGATTGCCGATCCGTCGGGCACCGGCACGAACTACCTGGCCCTGACCAACCTGAGCCAGGGCGGGATTCGCTTGTACGACCTGGAATATGACCAGGATTACGCGGTGGTCGTGGTCGGCCTGGACAAGGCCGGCAATGAAGGACTGGCGAATGCCAGCAGCTGGGCGACCAACAACACCATCCGGTTTGCGGTGACGCAAGGCGTGCTCAAGGCCTATGCGACGCCGCCGTCGTTCCCGGCGGAAGGCGGGACGAACACCTTCACGCCGTGGAGCGGCAGCAACAAGAAGGCGTCGACCCTGTTCTGGATGGCGGCCGGGCCGACCAATTCCCAGGGCAACTACATTCAGGTCAACAAGGACTATGATTTGATCTACCGCGATGCGACCTCATTCCAGGAATCCTCCAACTGGACCTGGCAACTGGCCGGAACGGTCCGTACGAACTGGTTCGTGGAGACGAATGCCTTGAACCTGCCATGGGGCACGCTGCGCTTCTACCGGGCTTCCTACAAGGATCGCTGGCGCCGGACCAATGTCGTGAGCGGGCTGCCGCAGCGCGCGCTGGCGAGCGAAGAAGTATATTCCATGCACAATATCGTGCTGTCCGAGGGCCGCAACCATGTCGGCTTGCAGGGGGTGCCATACACCAACACCTTTGCCGGCGTGTTCGGCACCGACACCAATCTGTGGCCGGCCGGAGCCAGTGCCGCCGCCGGAGCGACGAAGATTGAGTTCTATGTTCCCGGCACGAATGCGCCGGTGTCGGCGGTCTATTTCTTCGGCACCGATGGCAACTGGTACCATTCGGGCAACGCCACGCCGGTGACCACGAACCTGCAGACGCCGGACTTCTTTACGCACGGCTTCTCGGTTACGCTGCCGACCAATTTGGCGGCGCGCGGCTATGCCACCACCAATGCCCAGGATTATGCGCAACCGGGCACCAATCTGGCGGCGCTCGTATGGCATCCCATCCTGAAGGTGCCGACCAACAGCTTTAGCCATACCATCGCCTGCGGCAAGGCCGGGCGCGGCACCAACGAGGTGTTGATCTACAATCTGGTGGCGCTGAACCTGCCGGTTGCCGCCGGGCCGTCCCAATTGAACTTCCCGACCAATTTCACCCGCGGCCTGGGCACGGGCGACGAACTCTACGCGATCGACACCACGACCAAGGATCCCCGCAACGGCAACAAGATCTACTGCGATACCACCAACAACTGGCGGTTCGTATCGGGCAATGCGATCGTGCCGAACAGTTATTTCAAGCCCAACGACATGATTGTGATCGTGTCGCGCAATGGCGGGCTGGGCAACACCTGGGCGTGGACATATCATTCCAGCAACTTCTACACGCTGCCCACGCGCTGGATGGGCCAGTAAGGGCATTATCCAGAACGGTCGCACGGCCGCCGGGAAACCCGGCGGCCGTTTTTCACAACCAGATCGGATTTTTCCAAGAACGGAGCTTAACGAATGAAGCTCCAAAATATATTTATAAATATCATATCGCATTAATATAAAAATAGATGTGCATACATGATATAGTAATGCCAATAACATTTGAACTGCGTATATTTTGGGAACCGCATCCTTGCAGATGAGTTGGGGAGAGTCGATAAATGTGGTTTGCGATTCGCAAATAGCATGGATTTAACAACAAAATAATATTCAACGAATATAATACTTATACAGTTATCATACATTTATCGGCAAAAAATAAACCATAAAGGCATTCCGAAACACTCTGGATCGGGTGCGCGGTGTTTTCTGTTGCTGTTATAGCGTTTTTGCGGACAGCGGATTTATTCGAACATGATGAACTTCCATGCAAGGACATTTGGGATCCCTGTAGTTGATAATGTTCAGGCGGGGAAGCGAGCGTGTTTTTGTGACAGCGGGGCCACCAGATACACGGCAACTGAATCTTTTGCATGAGATACGCCTAAAGCAACGATCGTTTCACCGCAAACCGATGGAAAATTCATGTAAACGAGGTTTCGTGTGGGCCGGCCCCGCAGAACGCCAATGAAAACAGCGCCATATTTGAACATGCGGCACATCGGGGCATTACTGGCCTGGCTCCTGCTGACCGTGACGGTTCCGGCCGCCAATGTGCTGCAGACGTTCTTCGTGCCTCTGCCGGAAGACGACATGCAGATTTCGCTGAAGGCGGTCGATGCCTTTGCCGGGAACATCGGCGACGTGATGGAATCCGTGATCGGGATGGCGGTGGGCACGGACCATACCGTTATCTATTACGATCAATGGGAGGACGGGTACGAAGCGGACATTACATCCCCGACCCAGATGACCACGCAGGTGTGGGGGGATGCGAATCCGGACAACGGATATCCGCCGGGGAATACAAACGACGTGTTGAATGCGGGAGACGTCGTGGAACTGGAGGACCAGATCGATGTGACCCGCAACAGCGTGACCATCGAATATGACGGCCGCGACAAGGGGGCCGTGACCCAGCCCATTGCGATGACGCGCGCCATGTATCCGATTGATCCCGGCGAAGTGATTGCAGAGTCGATCGGGGTGCGCGACATCGGTTCGCACGGGTTGGTCTACCGCGCGCCGGTGGGCGAAGGCACCGGCAGCGGCGCCAATACGAACGAGATGTTAGCACCTCGTCGCTCTATGTCATGGGGGACTACGACTACACGCGCGTGGAAATCGATGCCGACGCCGACGGGGTCTACGAACAGACGGTCTATCTGGACCAGGGCGAACCGTATTTCGTGAACGGCGGGGTGAAGGCCGGCGCCACGGTGCGCGGCAACCAGCCGTTCCAGTGCAGTCTGATCACCGGGGACGTGGGGTCCAACTACGAAACCCGCTGGTTTGAGCTCTGGCCGGAAACCCAATGGGACTACGACTACTTCACGCCCGTGTGCTCGCGCTCGGCAACCTATACCGCCGACGCCTATTTGTTCAACCCCAACAGCAGCGCCATCACGGTGACGGTGGTGACGGCGGCGAGCACCAGCACGATCGCGATCGCGGCCAATACGGTCGGTACGCCGTTCCGCATGCCGCTCAACGGGGGCGCCCGTTTTTATACGACCGACGAAAGCCCGTTCATCGGCGTGAGCCTGTTCGATACGACGGGGGGCTGCCAGGATTACGACTGGGGCATCAGCCTGGTTCCGGAGAAAATGATGTCCACGGCCGGCCTGGTAGGCTGGGGACCGGGCTACGGCACGACCGGCACGGGCGCAAACGGCAATCCGGTCTGGGTTTCGGCGCTCAGCAATACGACGCTCTACGTGGACTACGATGCCGATCCGACCACCGGTTCCGTGACGGATCCCCAGGGCAATCTGTGCGACTTGGCCACCAATCTCAGTGCGTTGCAAGTGGTACGGCTTCTGGATGCCAGTGACGACGATCAGTCGGGCATGCGCTACTACACGGTGGACGGCACGGTGCTGCTCGGCGCGTGGGGCGAGGATTCCGGGCTGGCCGGCACGGGCAATCCCTATCTCGACATGGGGTACGCCATCCCGGCGTTCCCGACCATCCTGTCCAAGAAATACGCGACCCTGCTGAACGATTACAACGGCAACGGGTTTCCGGACGCTGGGGACACGCTGGAATACCTGGTGGACGTGGTCAATGTCGGATTTGCGACGGCCAACCATGTCATTTTCGAGGACAATCCGCCGACCAACCTGACGACGTATGCAACCAACAGCGCCTATGTGGCCGGCAGTCCGGCGCCGGACAGCCTGCCGCCCAAGCTGACCCGGTTCCCGTTCGATGAGGGGGGGTACGATATCGGGACGGTCGGACTGGGCCAGACCACCACGGTGCGCTATGTGACGCAAATCGTGACGAACATCCCGGCGGGTTTCGATGGTTACATCCACAACAATGCCACGGTCGGGAGCACCAATGGCAACTGGACCGGCGGGACAACTACAAACGTGCTGATCTCCGGGTTGTCGATTCAAAAGCGGACCAGTACGACCAATCTGCTGGAGCCGGGTTCCAACTTCACCTACACGATCACCGTGGTCAACACCGGTGCCGTGACCTACACCGGCCTGCGGATTGACGACGAATTGCCCCTGGGCGTGAGTTACGTGTCCAACAGTGCCCGCGTGGCGGTGTCCGGCGTGCAGACGAACACGGTGCTGGACCGGTTCGAAGAGCGGGCCTACACCAACGACAACGGCACCGCCCCTTGGCTCACGGCCTGGATGGAAGGCGGCGAAGCGGACGGCGTGGCGGCCGGCGGCGTGCGGGTGCTGGCGGACGTCCTGACCAATTCGGTGGAGGCCTATGTCCTGGAAATCGCCAACGCGAACCGTTCCGCCACGCGTTCCGCCGACTTGTCCGGGCAAAGCGGGGCGACCTTGAGCTTCCGCTACCTGCGGGACGCGCTGGACGATGTGAACGACGCGGTCAGCGTGTTCATTTCCACCAACAACTGGACGTCGTCCAATCTGGTAGTACGGATCCAGGGCGCCGGGACCGACACGGTTTTCACCCCGACGAATTTCGACGTCAGCGCCTACATTTCCACCAACACGGCCGTGCGCTTTTTGAGCACCGCCACGCTTGGAGCCACCGACTATATCCGGTTCGACGACGTGAAGTTCACCTTGATCGGAACGAATGCCGTGGTCGCTGGCACGGCGCCACCCACCCTGGTGGAGAACCTGACGCTGGCGCCGGGCGGCACTGCGACGGTCAGTTTCGCCGTGTCGGTGGTCAATCCGCCGTTGGCCACGCAGGCCGTGAACACGGCCCGGGTGCGGGCCGACCAGCAGCTGCCCTGGATAGATTCGAATCCCGTGACCAACCGGATCAATGCCACCTCCGGCATCACCCTGCTCAAGACCGCGAGCACGACCAACCTGGTCGGCGCGGGGAGCAACCTGACGTACACCCTCTTGATTTCCAACACCGGAACCGTGGCGCAGACCGGCATCCGGCTGGAAGACAATCTGCCTTTTGGCATGACCTATTCGAACGGCACGGCCAAACTCTACCGGCCATTTGCGCACACCAACGAGTTCGCGGACTGGTTTGATCGGCAAGAATATACCAACAGTGACGGCAACGTGAACTGGGCCGGACCCTGGACGGAAATCGGCGACGACAACGTGGCGACCAGCGGCAACGTGCGCATTGCCGTGGATGGTTCCTCCATCCCCGGGCAGACCTACGCCCTGCGGACGGTGTCAACCTCGGTAGTGCAGCGCGCTGCGAACCTGAGCGGGTACACGAACGCGACGCTGTGGGTGGATTACCGCCGGGATACATTGGAAGCGGCGGACTTCGTCAACGTCAACGTCTCCTCCAACGGCGGCAGCACGTTCACGCAGGTGGGGCAGATCGGCGGGGCGACGAACGACGGCTCCTATTTCCCGGCTTCGTTCGACATTTCGGCCTATGCCTCGACCGGCACGGTGATCCGCTTTGGCGGCAATGCCTCGCGCGACGCGACCGATATCGTCTGGCTCGACAACATCCGCATCGCCGTTTCGGCGGTCAATGCCACCAACGCCTTGCCGGATCCGCCGATTCTGCTGGACGACTATCTGCTGCCGCCGGGCACGAACATGACCGTGACGCTGACGGCAACCGTCAACGATCCGCTTTCCGCCACGGAATTCGTCAATACGGCACGGCTGATGAGCGACCAGCAACCGACGTGGATCACCTCGCGCGTGACGAATGCCACCGCCGGATCCGCCGGAATGAAAGTGACCAAAATCACGGCGCTGGCTACGAACTGGGGTTATGGCATTACCAACGACTACTATGTTACGGTAGAAAACACCGGGACGGTGGCTTTGACGGGACTCAAGCTGGGGGACGCGCTCCCGGCCGGCGTGACATTCGTTTCCAACAGCGCCGCCATTGTACAATTCACGGTGGTCACCACCAATCCGTTTACGGAAACGGTGTCCGACGGCTTCGGGACAGCGGCCTACAATAACAACGATGGCTCCACCAACTGGTACGGGAATTGGATTGAAACCGGCGACGACGGCAGTGCCACGACTGGCAGCGAATTGATCCGTACGGCGGGGGGCACGAATGCCCTGGTTTTTGAAAACAACAATGCCGACAACGATTCCGTCACGCGCACCAACCACCTGGCGTGGTCCCAGCCGGGGCGGGTTTATACCAATGTGACGCTCAGCCTCGCCTACAAACGGGAAGGCTGGGACGCGGGCGACACGTTGAACTTCACGATTTCGACGAACGGATTCGCGGCGTCGACCCAGGTGTACGGCGTGCCCACCACGGCCGGAACCGATGCGGGCTTTACGCCGATCACAACCAACGTCACGACCTGGATGAATGCCGACATGGGCCTGCGGCTGACGGCGGGGGCGAATTTCGGGACCGGCGATCGGGTCAACTTCGATTTCATCACCTTCACCAACCGGGGCTACGACATCTCCACAAACGCGACTCCGTACTACTCCGGCACCGTGGTGGTGAGCGTGGTTTCCAACCTGCCGGGCCCGCCGACGAATCTGCTGGTCAACTACGTCCTGCCGGCGGGCACAAGCGTGAGTGTGCGGCTGCAGGCGACGCTGGACGTACCGCTGGTTTCGACGCAGTTCATCAATACGGCCACGGCCACGAACAACCAGACGCCGCCGCAGTCCGCCGTTGTCACCAATGGCTCCGTGGCCAACCGGGTGGGGGATTTCACCTGGTTCGACACCAACGGCAACGGCGTCCAGAACGGCGGCGAAACTGGCCTGACGGGTGTGGTGGTGCGCCTTTACGACTCCGTTTCCAACCTGCTGCTGACGACGACCTCCGGCGTGGCCGGAGCCTATGCCTTCACCAACATCCCCAGCGGTTCCTACTTTCTGGAGTTCGCCACGCCCACCAATTATCTGCCAACCGCGCAGGACCAGGGCGGCGATGACGCGCTGGACAGCGATATGTCCACGAACACCGGCCGCACGGCTGTTTTCGCGCTCAGCGGCGGCACGAACGATACGACCCGCGACGCCGGCTACTACCAGCCGGCTTCCGCCATCGGCAATTTCGTCTGGCGGGACGTGGACGGCGACGGACTCCAGGACGGCGGCAGCGAAACCGGCATGCCCAACGTGGTGGTGACGCTTTACGACGCGTCGTCCAACGTGGTCGGCGTGACGACCTCGTCGGCGGCCGGCGCCTACAGCTTCACCAACCTGCCCACCGGCACGTATTTCCTGCACTTCGCGCCCCCAAGCGGGTTCACCTACACGCTGCAGGACCAGGGCGGCGACGATGCGGTGGACAGCGATGTGTCGCCGGTGACGGGCCGCATCGCACCGTTCTATCTGCCGCCGGGAACGACGGACACAAGCCGCGACGCGGGGCTTGCGGCCATCGTGTACGGCTTGACGATCTCCAAGACTTCCGCCGCCGGTTCTTGCCTGGCGCCCGGGTCCACCAATACGTATACGATCACGGTCCGGAACACCGGAACCGTGGCGCAGTCCAGCATTTCGGTGCAGGATGTGCTTCCCGCGGGCATGACCTATGTGTCCGGCAGTGTCAGTGCATCATTCTATTCGCCGACGGGCAGCATCATTTCCACCACGTATAATTCGTCCTCGACCTTTACCGGCCCGGCGGGAATCACCTCGGTTACGGTGCAAGCCTGGGGTGGCGGCGGCGGCGGCGCGTCGCGCACGTCGAACGGCGCGGGCGGCGGTGGCGGTGGCGGCGCGTACAGCCGCGCGGCCGTGGCCGTGCTGCCGGGCAGCAACTATACCGTGACCGTGGGCGGCGGCGGCGCGGCGAACACCGCGGGTGGAGATTCGTGGTTCAGCATCGGTTCGACGACCGGTGCGCTGGCACGTGGCGGTAGCGGCGGCGTGAACAACAGCGCCACCGGCGCGGCCGGTGGTTCAGACGCGACGGGCATTGGCGACGTGCGCTATGCCGGCGGCAGCGGCGCCACCGGCGTGGCCGGTTCCTACGGCGGCGGCGGCGGGTCTTCCTCTGGCACCAACGCCGCCGGCGTGAATGCCGTCAATGCGACGGGGGCGACCGCACCCGCCGGCGGCGGCAACGGCGGCAACGGCCGCAGCGGCACCCAAGGCGGCGGCTCCGCCGGCAGCGCGCCCGGCGGCGCCGGCGGCGGCTCGCTGCGTACCGCCAACAACCAGACAGGCGGAGCGGGTGCCGATGGCCGCGTGGTCGTTTCCTACGACACGGCGACTGCCACGTCCGGCAATCTCGGGGCCCCGCCGAATTTGTGGACAAATGGCACGCTGGGCACCGGCGCGGCGGTTACGATTTCCTTCGATGCCATCGTAATTTCGCCCTCTTCTGTGACCCAGCTTCTGAATACAGCTTGCACCTACAGTGCGGTGCAACCAGTGCGGAACGCCTCGGTCACCAACTGCGTGCAACAGGCGGATGTCGGCGTTTACAAGTTCGTGACCACCAACACTCCCGATCCGGTGCAGATCATCGAGTACATCCTGGTGGCAACCAACCGCGGACCGGATGCTGCGACCGGCGTGAATATTACGGATGTGCTGCCGTCGCAGGTGCAGTACAACAGCCACTCGAACGGAATGTACAACTCGGGTTCGGGGTTGTGGACCATCGGAACGTTGAATGCCTATGCCTCGACAACGCTCTACATCAATGTGACCGTGCGTGAAAACACGGGGGGGCTTCCGATCACCAATACGGCCACCATCACGGGGCGCGACTTGTGGGATCCGGTATCCAGCAACGATTCCGGCACGGTGGTGATCGTGCCCAAGGGCGGCGCCACCGTGGGCGACCGGATCTGGTATGACACCAACCGCAATGGCATCCAGGAGGTCGGCGAAACCAACGGCATTGCCAATGTTCCGGTCGCGCTGATGTCCACCAACGGGACGGTGGTTACCTCGACGGTGTCGTCGGCGACCGGCGACTATCTTTTCGCCAACATCCTGCCCGGCACGTACTATATCCGATTCAACTTGACCAATTTCACCAGCACCGTTGCGTTGTCCCCCGCCGGACAGGGCGGCGACGGCACCTTGGACAGCGATGTCATTGGCGGCGCGATCAGCAACTATGCCTGGACTACCAACTTTACGATTGCCGGAGGGCAGACCAACCTGGCTTGGGATCTGGGCCTGATGCCGGCCGGTTCCACGCGCGCCGACCTGGCCGAGGTATGGGGTGAGTGGCAGGACGGAACTGGTCGTGTGGGCTGGCGGACCAGTGCGGAATGGAACACGGCAGGCTTCTTCGTCTACCGCATTGATCCGGAGACGGGTGATGAGACGCTGTTGAACGAGTTGCCGGTGGCGTCCGCCTTCGATCCGGCCGGTGCCGTTTACGAGCTGACGGATCCGGAGGCGCGTGCGAACGGCCGGGGAACGTACCGCATCGAAGAGTTGGAGTTGTCGGGCGGAACGATGGGTCTGGGAACCCACGACGTGGTCTTTGCCGGTGAACCGGCGGCGGCCAAGGCGGCCCGGGCGGAGGTTCAGACCGCCCGATCGATCCGGACGGCGCCGCCTCGCGGAACGGTCCGGGCAGGAGGACCTTCCCCTGTTTTAAAGGTACTGGTGCGGCAGGCCGGGCTCTACGCCGTTGCCCTGCAGGCCCTCGCCGACGGCATGGGGCGCACCTTGGAGGAGATGCAGGCCTTGGCCGCCAACGGACGTCTGCGCATCGAGACGCAGGGGGCGCCGGTTCCGGCGATTTATGACGAAATCCGCAGCCGGCTGGTGTTCTACGGGCAGGGTATCCGCGGCCGTTATGTGCGCGACAACGCCTACCTGATCCTGGAAGGAGCGGGGCGGACGATGCGCCGGCGCGAACCCGGCGCCGCGCCCGGTGAAACGGCGCTGCCGGCCACGGTCCGGTTCGAAGAGGACCGTAACCTCTTTGACAGCCCCACGGTGCCGCTCGATGATTTCTTCTACTGGGACTATGTCGTTGCGGGCACCAATGCCGCCTCGCAGAAGAATTTCGCCATCGATCTGACGGGTGCGGCCAGCGATGTGGCGCTGAAAATCCGGGTGATGGGGTGGTCGAGCACGACCAACGCGCAGGATCACCGGGCGGAATTCCGGTTCAACGGGACGGAACTGGGCACCGCCGTCTTCGACGGCCAGCAGGCGGTTGAGGCCGAGGTGCTGGTGCCGGCGGCGCTGGTGTCGAACGGCGTGAATACGGTTTCCGTCAAGGGGGTTCTGCCGGTCGGCGTGAAATCCAGCACGTTCGTGGTGGATTGGATCGAAGCGGCTTTCCTGCGGACGGTGACGCCCGTCGCGGGTACGGTGCATGTTCAAGCTGAAACGGCCGCCGGTGTTTCGGCGGCGGCATTTACCGAGCCGCTCGCTGTGGCACTGGATGGCGAAAGTGACACGACGTGGATTGCCGATGCAAGCGGCGCGCTCACGGCCAAAGCCTGGGCAACGGCGCCGGGCGATGCAGGCTATGCCATCGCTGAAGCGGCCGCGGTGCCGGAACTGGCTCCGGAAGCTGCGGCCGCGGACGCCTGGTTCTTGGCGGCAACCAACCGCATCGACTATCTGGTGATCGCCTCGCGGGACATGGCGGCGGCCGCTCAGGAATTGGCCGACTACCGCGCCGGTCAGGGTTTGCGCACGGGCGTGGCGGTTTTTGAAGATGTCTGCGACCTGATGGCGAACGGCCTGCGCACACCGGAAGCCATTCCGGAATTGCTGAGCTATGCTGCGGCCAACTGGGCCGAGGCACCGTGGATGCTGGTGCTGGCCGGCAACGGCAACTACGACTATTTCGGCACACTGGGCGGCGAGGCCAATCCGCTGCCGCCAATGCTGATCCAGACCGCGGAAGGCTTGTTCGCCGCCGACGAATTGCTGGCCGACAGTGGCGGCGACGAACTGCCCGATCTGGCTTTCGGCCGTCTACCGGCGCTGACCACGAACGACCTGGCGGCAATGATCGCCAAGATCAAGGCCTACGAGGCCGGGTTCGGGCAGAACTGGCAGGGCCAGGTCGTGTTTGCCTCTGAGACGAACGACCCGGCCGTCGGAAATTTTGCCAACGTCAATACCCGCCTGGCGGCGCTGATCGACGAAGCGCATGCCACGGACCGGATCGATCTTGACACCTTGGCTCTTACGCCGGCACACAACAAGCTCATGGCTTATTTCCAAAGCGGGGCGGGAATCATCCACTACACGGGGCATGGCGGCGTGGCGAACTGGAGTGGAAAAGGTTTGTTAAAGGCAGCGGATGTCGGGTCGATGAATAACACGAACCGACCGCCGGCCGTGGCCGCGTTGAGCTGCCTGGTGGGGCGCTATGAAGCCCCCGGGGTGAACAGTCTGGGTGAACTGCTGCTGCGACGGGCCGGTGGCGGAGCCGTGGCGGTGTGGGGGCCCTCGGGCCTGTCGCGCAACAATCCGGCGGCGGAACTGGGCGAGGCATTTTACCGGGCGGCGCTGCAGGACGGCTGCGGCACGCTGGGGCTGGCTGTGCTGCAGGCTCGCCGGAGCCTGCCGACAGACATGTATCAACGCGACACCTTCGGAGTATATAATTTGTTGGGCGATCCGGCTCTCCGAATCCTGAACAACACCCGGGGCAACAGACGGGGCGTGGAGAATTTTGCCCAGTGGCGTTGGGAATGGTTCCGTCCCGAAGAACTGGCCGACGAAGACGTCAGTGGCCTGAACGAGTCGAACTTCTTCGTCTATGCGATGGACGAAGGCCATGCCATCGAAGCCGAGTTGCCGGAATTTGGTTATCCGCTCCCGGAGCAGAACGGGAAATCCGGGTTCATTTTGCATTGGAAACGGCGCATTAAGAGGGCCGATGTTGACTATCACTTGCTACTGTCGCACGATCTGCAGAGCTGGGAAACCGATCCTCCGGAATTGGAAACCCTAGACGTTACTCCCCAGCCGGATGGCGTGATGGAAACGGTGCGAACCAAGGTTGGCATCACGGGTCCCGGGGACTTCTTCATTGGCGTGAAAGCCAAGAAGAAATAGAGAAACCCCCAATTAACACAACGGGGCAGGTCGCCGCGTTGCCGCCATATTCCACCCAAGGTGATTTGTGAATACGGTGGGGATACTTTGGATATATGATGCTTAAATATCGCGTAATATAAACATAATTAATATATTAAGCGTATTTACTTATTATTTCAGTAGGCAAATTGGCGGCACACCAAGCATCTGGCTGACGAATAATTCACTACAGGTGGGTTTAGCAAAATGACTAAAACAAGTCGGATGGAGCATAATTCAAGCGAAATGCTAGATAATGTAGCCTTTATAACACATTTTTAATCTTAATACTATTCATAAATCGCGCGCAATACCCGAAACTGTAGATCATTAGTCATCTAATGTGAATTCGTGACTTAAAGGGCCGTTTTTACATAAGACTTGGTGTTAAAAACATAATACAAAACAGTCAGCGAATCAGGCATGGGTGAGCATTTAAAAAAGATCTGCATCTGGACGGCACCGGTTTGGCTGCTGCTATCCATAATTCCAGTTCACGCGGCGAATCCGGATGGCGCGTTGCGGATCGAGGTCATTTCGGCCTACAACCTCGTGGTGGATTCCAATGTGGAATCGCCGTCAACCTATGCGCCGCGTTCGGCC
>CAZMOR010000229.1:0-1593 GCA_964567795.1 uncultured Verrucomicrobiota bacterium | reverse complement strand
TCTCGGCTTGCGCCAGCGGGCCCTGGGGCTGGCGGACCTGGACATGTACGACCTCTACGTGCCGCTGGTGCCGTCATGCGCCGAAAAGGTGCCTATGGCGCAGGCGCGCGAGTGGGTCCTGGCCGCGTGCCGGCCGCTCGGTCGGGAGTACGGCGAAATCCTGCAACAGGCTTTTGCGGGGCGTTGGATCGACTGGCTCGAAAACAAGGGCAAGCGCTCCGGCGCCTACTCCAGCGGCTGCTACGACAGTCCGCCGTACCTGCTGCTGAACCACCACGACCGGCTCGACGATGTATTCACGCTGGCGCACGAACTGGGGCATTCGCTGCACACGTGGCTGGCCAACCACGCCCAGCCCCACCGGATGGCGCATTACCCGATCTTCCTCGCCGAGATCGCCTCGACGGTCAACGAGCTGCTGTTGACGCACCACCTGCTGGAACAGAAGGGGGACGCGGCGTTCCGCGCGCACCTGCTGAACCACCTGTGCGATTCGTTCAAGGGCACGGTGTTCCGGCAGACGATGTTCGCCGAGTTCGAGCGCAACCTGCACCGCTGGGAGGAGGAGGGCACCCCGCTGACCGCCGAATTCCTGCGCGGGCAGTATTACGATCTGAACAAAACGTATTACGGCCCCGGGCTGGCCGCGCACGCAGCCATCGGGCTGGAATGGTGCCGGATTCCGCACTTCTACTACGATTTCTACGTCTACAAGTACGCCACGAGCTTCTGCGCGGCGCTGGTTTTCGCCCGGCGCCTGCGCGCGGGCGAGGGCGTGGACGCCTATCTCGGCCTGCTGCGGGCGGGCGGCAGCCGGGACCCGCTCGATGCGGTCGCGGCCGCCGGCGTGGACCTGCGCGATGCCGGCGTGCTGCGGGAGGCGTTCGCCGACTTTGGCGCCGTGCTCGGCGACCTGGAGGCCGCGCTGGCGAAAGCATGAAGGCGCGCGAGGCCATCCTGACCGTGCTGGACTTCGAGTCCACCGGCGCGGTGCGCGGCCACGGCGAGGAGCCGTGGCAGGTCGGGATGGTCGAGCTCCAGGCCGGCCGGGTGACCGGCCACTATCACGAAAGCTATCTGCACGTCTCGGCAGACCGGCCGTTCAATCCCTACGCGCCGGGGCGGCACGCGGAAATCCGCCATGTCCTGGCCGCGGCGCCGCCGCCGGCCGACCTCTGGCCCGTGTGGCGGCCGTGGCTGGAAGGCCGGCCGCTGGCGGCGCACAACATCGGCACCGAGCGGAAATTCCTGCAGCGCGCCGCGCCGCTGCACGAGTTCGGGCCGTGGATTGATACGCTCCAACTCGCGCGGCACGTGCGGCCGGACCTGGAGGGCCACGCGCTGGGCGAGGTCTGCGAAGCGCTCGGGCTGGTGCCGCGCGCCCGCCAGCTCTGTCCCGGCCGCGAGTGGCACGACGCGCTCTTCGACGCCTTCGCCAGCGCGCTGCTGCTGGAACACTGCCTGGCGCTGCCGGGATGGGAAAACGTCAGCGTGGAAGCCCTCGCCCGGGGCCTGCGCTGAACCGCTGCCCCCATGCGGGGACTCGCGGCTCGGGATTTTTCCACACAATGGAAAACTTTTTTCCACAGTGTG
>CAZMOR010000228.1:0-5327 GCA_964567795.1 uncultured Verrucomicrobiota bacterium | reverse complement strand
CCCGTCAGGGGATCGCGAATGGCCATCCGCAGAAGGTCTTCACCCGCCAGGAGCGTGTGCCATGGCGGATTGGTGAATTCGTCCTTCCGCTGTCTGAGTTCCTCGTCCGGCATTACGATAACCGCCTTCGGAGGCTAGAATTGCGCTAACCGCCGCCGGAGCGCAAGCCTGATCGGGGGCCCGCCCGCCCTTTTTTCCCGGACGCTGCGGCCCGGCGCCTTTACAAACCGCCCCCGCCTCCCCTATAGTCGGGCCACTTGCAGGTCATGAATCCGCCATCCGTCCATCGTGAATTGCCGCCGTTTGCGGCGTTTCTCCTGCGCCTGGGCCGGCGCCTGGCCCTTGCGGCTGCGGCCCTGGCCGTCCTGTTTCTCTTGCTGGAACTGGCCTGCGCCCGTTTCCTGCCCCGTCATTCCGCCCGGTTCCTTGTGGATGGGGAGGCCAACGGCCAGCCGGCCTGGATCGACAACCAGTTCTTCTCCTACCGCTTCCTTCCGCCGCGCCTGGCCCAGCCGCCCGTGCCGGTCGTGGCGCTTAAAACCCCGCCGCCGGGCACCTTGCGCGTCTGCCTGCTGGGCGGCTCCGCCACCCGCGGCGACCCCGATCCCTCCTTCGGCATCGGCCGCCAGCTGGAACTGATGCTGCGCAGCCGCTATCCCGGCCACCCCGTCGAAGTGGTCCAGATGGCGCTCGACGGCGGCAATTCCCATGTCCTGCGCGAAGTGGCCCGCGACCTCGATCGCCTGAAACCCCAGGCGGTCATCGTCATGGTCGGCAACGAGGAAATCGCCGGACCCTACGGCCCCGCCTCCACCCTCGGCTGGTTCCACCACAGCTCCCGCATCGCCCGCCTGCTGGTCCTGTTCTCGCGCACGCATGTCTCCCAGCTCTGCGCGCTCCTGCTCGACCGCCTGGCGCCCGCGCGCGTCGACCTCAATGCCTGGCGCAGCCAGGAGCCCATCACCCTCAAGGGCCGGATGTCGCCCAACGATCCGCGCCTGAAAAGCGCCTACCGCTCCTACCACAAGAATCTCCGCGCCATCCTGGACCAGGCCCGCGCCGCCGCGCCGGTGGTCATCGCCTGCACCGTGCCCGTCAACCTGCGCGACTGCGCCCCCTTCCTGACCAGCTATCTGGACGACGAAACCGCCGCCCAGGAGGTCCGCGAGATGATGCGGACGGCCGTCGCCGCCGAAACCGCCACCAACCTGGCCGAAGCGTCCCGCCTCTATGCCGACATCATCCGCCGCGACCCCACCCATGCCGAGGCCCTCTTCCGGGCCGCGCGCCTGGCCCTCGCCAACAACCAGACCGCCGAAGCCGCCGCCCTCTTCTCCCGCGCCCGCGATGCGGACGCCCTCCGCCTGCGCGCGGATTCCCGCCTGAACGCCCTCGTCCGCGAGTGCGCCGCGGAAACGTCCGCTTCGCTCCTGGACGCCGAGGCGCTTTTCGCCCTCCGCGCCCCCCAGGGCATTCCCGGCCACGAATTCTTCCTCGACCACATCCATTTCACCTTCGAGGCCAACTACCTGCTGGCCTCGGCCATGCTGGACCGCCTGGAATTCCTCCGGGTCTTTGATCCCGAACCGACCGGTCAGGTCCCGGCCGCCGGCGTCCTGGCCGATGAAATGCTCTATGAGCCGTGGGGGCATGCCGATCAGGTGGAGGCCATCCTGAACCAGCAGTTCCGCGCCCCTTTCCATCGCCAGCTCGACAATGCCGCCGTTCGCGCCCGCCTCGACGAGGAAAAACACCAGCTCGTGGCGCGCATCGCCGCCATCACGCCGGACAACACCCGCGCCATTTTCGCCCGCCGGCAGTCCAGCCGGCCCGACGATGCCTGGCTGGCCGCCCGGGCGGCCTGGTACTTGTACAAGGCGGGCACCCCCTATCGCGCGGAACTGGCCGCGAAGGCCGCCCTGGCCCAGTGGCCCCACCGCTACGAAATCCGCGCCCTCCTCGCGCTCATCCGTGCCGACGACGGCGCCCCGGCCGACGTGGAAATCCCCACCCTCCGCGGCGCCGATCCCGACGCCGGCTACTATGACATTTCCCTGGCGATCAGTATCGGCCGCGAATTGGCCGCCCGCAAAAAGCCGGCGGCCGCCCGGCCCTGGCTGGAATACGCCCTGCGCCGCGACCCCTGGAATTCCGAGGCGGCCATCGCCCTGGCCCAGGCCCTGCATCAGCAGAACAGCGGCCCCGCGGCCGTGGGCATCCTCCAAAGCGCCATCGAGCGCAATCCGGACAACCCGCTCCTGTGGGAAGAGCTGGCGTCGATCTACTGCCTGCTGGGCCGCTGGACCCTGTCCACCCAGTGCTTCCGCAAGGCCGAGGAAATCGCCCCCTACCGTTACGAACGGCTCCTGAAATGGGCGGATGCCCTCGTCCGCCTCAAGCAATACTCCCGCGCCCGCGCCCCCATCACCAGGTACCTGGCCATCGAGCCGGACGATCCCGAAGGTCTCGCCCTGCAGGCGGAAATCCAGCGCCACCTCCCGCCCAAGCCGGAACCCGACGAACCGGTCGAAGAAGAAAAATCGTCCCGCAAATTCCCCTGGGAATAGCGGCCCGCCGCCGGCTCAGGCCGGGGATTCGGCCGCCCGGCGGAACCCGGTTTCCTTGGCGCGCCACATCGTGTAGGCCGTCATCGCGTATGGCAGCATGAACAGGCTCTGGGCCTCGCGCGGCAGTTCCGCCAGCTGCACCAGCACCGTGGCCAGCCCCGCGGTCCACAGCCCCGAACGTTGGAACAGCCAGGCCAGCGCGCCCACCGTGCAGACACTCAGCCACAGCACCATCCACAGCGCCGCCACCGCCTCCCGCCGCAGCGATACATCGTCCAGCGCCTTGGCGAATTCGCCGGCCAGCCGGTTCAGCCCCGCCAGCAGCGCGATCAGGATGACGTAGTGCGCCCCGGCATTCGCCGCGAAATAATACGTGGCCGGCGCCACCGTCCACCACATCAGAAAGGGCGAAATCCATGCGGCCAGCAGCACCGCCAGGCCCACCCGCTCCACCCGGCGCCGCCAGCGCCGCGTCGGCGCGCCCGCCGCCCGCAGCATCCACAGCCCGCACGCCAGCGGCAGGAAGCTGGCCGGCAGCCCGGCCAGCAGCCAGCGCGCCGGCAGCAGCCCGGCCAGGGCCAGGGCGTGCATCGCCGACACCATCGGCATGCTCCAGAACAGGCAGGAGAATCCGCGCGAGATCCGCAGAATCTGCCCCGGGGTCAGCTCGCTGCCGGTGTCCGCCGTCATGCCGTCCGTCCGTCCATCAACCTGCCGATTTCCGCGCGGAGCCCTTCCAGGAACCGCGCTTCGCTGAACTGCTCCGCATGCGCGCGGATCGCCGCCGCGTCCCAGTCCAGCTGTTCCGCCCGCGCCACCGCATCCGCCAGCGCGTCCGGTGTCTGTTCCTGGAAAAACACGCCCGTCCGCCCGGCCACCACCGTCTCGAGCAGCCCGCCCTTGCCGTAGGCCAGCACCGGCTTGCCGCACGCCTGCGCCTCCAGCGGCACGATCCCGAAATCCTCTTCCCCCGGAAACACCAGGTACCGGCACCGCCGGTACAACCCGCGGATGTCCTCGTCCGGCACCCGCCCGAGAAATTCCACGTTCGGCGCCGCCAGTTTTTTCAGCGCCGCCAGTTCCGTGCCCGCGCCCGCGATCTTCAGCGGAAAGCCCGTCTGCGAATACGCCTGCACCGCCAAATCCACCCGCTTGTACGGCACCAGTGCCGACACCACCAGGTCGTAGCCGTCGTGCCCGCCTTGCCCGTCCGGCGTGAAAAACTGCGTCGCCACCGGCGGATACACCACCGCCGACTCGCGACCGTAGAACTTCAGGATGCGCGCCTGTACGTGCCGGCTGATGGCCACGAACCGGTCCACCCGCGCGCTGGCCGCCCGGTCCCAGTTCCGCAGCCGCGCCAGCATCAGGTCCAGCACCGCCCGCTTCGCGCGGTTCCGCCCGAAATACTCCTCCTGCAGCGACCATGCGTAGCGCATCGGCGTGAAGCAGTAGCACAGGTGCTTCGCCCCCGGCGGCGGCCGGATGCCCTTCGCCGCGCAGTGGCTCGTGCTGATCACCAGGTCCGTGCCCGCCGGCAGGCGGAACGACTCGATGGCCAGCGGAAACAGGGGCAGGAACCAGCGGTAGTGCTCGCGGAAGCCCGGCACGCGCTGCAGCCCCGACACATGCACCTTCCGGTTGCGGATCGCCTCCGACACCAGTTCCGGCCGGAACAGCAGCGTGTAGAGCTCCGCCCGCGGATACTCGCGGCAGATCAGGTCCAGGCAGCGTTCGCCCCCGCGCATGCCGTTGAGCCAGTCGTGCGCCAGCGCCACGTTCCAGCCGCGGCTCATGGCGCGGTCTCCCCGTACACGCGCAGCACGGCCTCGGCCGCCGTCCGCCACGTGAACTTCCGTGCCTGCGCCAGCCCCGCCGCGCGCAGCCGCGCGGCCTCCGCCGGCTCCGTCAAAATGGATTTCAGCGCCGCCGCCGCCCCGGCGACATCGTCCGGCGCCACGATGCGGGCCGCCGCCCCGGCCACTTCCGGCAGGCTCGCCGCATTCGAACACACCACCGGCGTGCCGCAGGCCATCGCCTCCAGCACCGGCAGCCCGAAGCCTTCATAGCGCGACAGCAGCGCCAGCACGTCGGCCTCCTGGTACGCCCGCAGCAGCCCCGCGTCGTCCACGTAGCCCGCCCGCTCCACGCGGTCCGCCACGCCCAGCCGCCGCGCCGCTGCGTCCGCCTCCGGATACCGCGCGTCCGGCGGCCCGATGATTTTCAGCCGCGCGTCCACGCCCCCGCGCACCAGCTGCGCAAACACCGCCACCAGCCCCGGGAGATTCTTGTAGGGATCGCTCCGGCCCACATACAGCACCGTCTGGGGACCGCCCCGCGCCGAAGGCTTCTCGCCGCCGGGCGCATACCGCGCATCCACGCCGTCCGCCGCCACCACGATGCGCGGTTCCGGCACCCGCAGCAGCCGCACGATGTCGCGCTTCGCCGACTCGCTGCCCGTCAGCACCGTGTCCGCCCGCCGCGCGATCTCGTGCATCAGCGCCCGGTACACCGGAAAGAACCGCGTCTTCAGCGCCTTCGGCGTGAATTCCGGATGCACCAGCGGAATCAGGTCGTGGATGTTGCAGATGCATTTCACCGCATGCGGCCGGCGCCGCGGAAACGCCGGCAGCGGCACCATGAAATTGGTCGAGTGGTAGACGTCCACTCCCCGTTCTCGCAGCCGCCGCGCCACCGCGAACTGGCCCCGCAGCGAAAACACCCCATACGGCACTTCCGCAAACTCGAAATTCGCCTTCC
>CAZMOR010000227.1:0-12802 GCA_964567795.1 uncultured Verrucomicrobiota bacterium | reverse complement strand
GAAAGGGCCGTCGATCATGCCCGGCGGCGACGCGGCGGCGTGGCCGGCGCTGAAACCGATCTTCCAGGCCATCGCCGCCAAGGTGGAGGATGGCGCGGCCTGCTGTGAATGGCTGGGGCCGGACGGCTCCGGGCACTTCGTGAAGATGGTGCACAACGGCATTGAATACGGCGACATGCAGCTCATTGCCGAGGCCTACCATCTCCTGGCGCAGGGCCTTGGCCTGGCGCCCGCGGAGATGGCGGAGATTTTCCGCCGCTGGAACCGCGGCCCGCTGGATTCCTACTTGATTGAAATCACCGCGGACATCCTGGCCAAGACCGACGACGAAACCGGCCGCCCGCTGGTGGATGTGATCCTGGACGCGGCCGGCCAGAAAGGCACCGGCAAATGGACTTCACAGGCCGGTCTCGACCTGGGCGTGGGGATTCCCCAGATTGCGGAGGCGGTTTTCGCCCGCTGCCTGTCGGCCATCAAGGACGAGCGCGTGGCCGCCGCCCGCCAGCTCACCGGTCCGGCCGGCACCTATGCCGGCGACCGGGAACAATTCATCGCCGATCTGGAGCAGGCGGTATATGCCGCGAAGATCTGTTCCTATGCGCAGGGCTATCAACTGCTGCGCGCCGCGTCGGCGGAATGCAACTGGAAGCTCAAGTTCGGCGACATTGCCCTGCTGTGGCGGGGCGGGTGCATTATCCGCGCGCGGTTCCTGGGCAAGATCAAGGAGGCCTTCGATACCGAGCCCGGCCTGGCCAACCTGCTGCTGGCACCGTACTTCCGGCAGGTTGTCGCCGGTGCGCAAGCGGCCTGGCGGCGCGTGGTCAAGACGGCCATCGATCTCGGCCTGCCGCTGCCGGCGATCGCCACGGCGTTGAATTACTATGACGCCTACCGCTGCGACCGGCTGCCCGCCAACCTGCTGCAGGCCCAGCGCGACTATTTCGGGGCCCACACCTACGAACGCAGCGACAAGCCGCGCGGGCAGTTCTTCCATACCAACTGGACCGGCCGGGGCGGGACGACGGCATCCACCACCTATGGCGCCTAGGGCCGGGACCTGGATTGACGACCGCGCCCAAGGTGCGTAGGATGCCGGCACGATTGTGATTCGGGTATAGCAGGAGATTGATGCATGGAAACGTTGCTGACGATCATGGGTTGGGTATCCATCGGCATTCTGGCCTGGTTCATCTGGGGCTGGCTGGCCGGCATGGTTCGCGGCTGGAAGAAATCCGCGCCGCGCGTCACGGACAACGTGAAAAAAGACGTGTATTGATCCGCTGTCCGCCGTCGGGCGGACGGTCCGGTTGGGTTCTGCGAAGGCGGTCTCGCGCGAGACCGCCTGTTTTTATTTGCCGCGGCGGCGGACGGCGGCCCCGATGAAATCGCGGAACAGGGGATGCGGCTGCAGGGGCTGGGATTTCAGTTCCGGATGGAACTGGACGGCGACGAACCAGGGATGCGCCGGCCATTCCACCATTTCGACGAGGTGTCCGTCGGGGGAGAGCCCGGACAGAACGAGGCCGCCGGCCTCCAGTTGGGGACGATAGCGGTTGTTGACTTCGTAGCGGTGGCGGTGGCGTTCGGAAATGCGGTCCGTGCCGTAGGCCTGCGCGGCCAGGCTGCCCGGCTTCAACGAGCACGGCCAGGCCCCCAGGCGCATGCTGCCGCCCAGGTCGACGACTTTTTCCTGCTCCTCCATGAGACAGACGACCGGATGGGGCGTGCCGGGCTCGATTTCGGTCGAGTGGGCGCCCTCGAGGCCGCAGACGTGGCGGGCGAATTCAATGACGGCGCATTGCAGGCCGAGGCAGATGCCGAAGAACGGAATGCCGTTCTCCCGCGCGTAACGGATGGCGGCGATCTTGCCCTCGGTGCCGCGCTTGCCGAAGCCGCCGGGCACGAGAATGCCGTCCACCTGCCGGAGGGCTTCGGAAATCTGGCCGCTTTCCATGTCCTCGGCCGAAATCTGGACGATCTGGACGGCCTGGCGGTGGGCGGCGCCGCCATGCCGCAGGGCTTCGTGCAGGGACTTGTAGGCGTCCTGCAGTTCGGAATATTTGCCGACGACGCCGATCCGGACCGTGCCTTCCGGGTGGATGATGGAATCCACCATCGCCCGCCAGGGCGCCAGCCGCGCCGCCGGCCGGGCCATGCGGAAATGGACCAGGATGATCTCATCGATTCCCTGTTCGGCGAGGACCAGCGGCACTTCATAGATGGTATGGCGGACATCGAGTTCCTCGATGACGGCGTGGACGGGGACGTTGCAGAACAGCGACAGCTTGCGGCGGATGTCGTCGGTCAGGGGCTGTTCGGAGCGGCAGACCAGGGCATCGGGAATGATGCCGATTTCGCGCAGCTTGGCCACGCTCTGCTGGCTGGGCTTGGTCTTGAGTTCGCCGGCGGCGCGGATCATCGGCAGGAAGGTCATGTGGATATACATGACGTTGTCGCGGCCTTCCTCCAGTCCGATCTGGCGGATGGCTTCGAGGAAGGTCAGGCCTTCGATGTCGCCGACGGTGCCGCCGATTTCGGTGACGACCACGTCCACGTCCGGCTCCGCCAGCGCCCGGATGCGGGCTTTGATCTCGTCGGTGATGTGGGGGATCATCTGGATCGTGTGGCCGAGGTAGTCGCCGCGCCGTTCCTTCTGGAGGACATCCCAGTAGATGCGGCCGGACGTGACGGAGGACTTGCGGGACGTGGGCTGGCCGGTGAAGCGCTCGTAGTGGCCGAGGTCGAGGTCGGCTTCGACGCCGTCGTCGGTGACATAGACCTCGCCGTGCTGGTAGGGGCTCATGGTGCCGGGGTCGACATTGAGGTAGGGGTCCATTTTCAACATGCGGATGCGCAGGCCGCGGCTGATGAGGAGGCGCCCGATGGAGGCGGCGGTGATGCCCTTGCCCAGGGAGGAAACCACGCCGCCGGTCACGAAGATGTATTTGGCCATGAAAATCCTTGCAGTTGCGGGAACCAGCGGCTGAACCGCCTAAACTTCGGCATAGCCTAGCGGCGAATCGCGCCGTGGCAAGCCAAAACGGCCCCGCCCGGAACTAGTCCAGCGCGATGATCGCGGACAAGACGCGGGGTGTCCGGCGGATCCGGTCGTAGAGGCGCAGCATGCAGCCGCTGTAGGCAAACATCCATTGCTGGCGGTAGAGCCGCTCCTGGATGTCGGAATAGAGCGCGGCGGTGAAGCAGATCTTGCGGGCCGCGGCCACCGGATCCCCCTGGAAGTTGAACTGGCGGCGGATGAACAGCGTGGCGGCGCCCGCCGGCGTCAGCAGGGAGGGCAGGATGCCGCCGAACCATTTCCAATGGCGCCGGCGGAATTCGATGAGGGAGGCCGGCGGCATGGTGTAGCGGTGGAGCCGCTGCATGATCTTGACGATTTCGCGGCGGCCCTGGATTTCGGGCGTCCGCAGAAACAGCAGCAGGAAATTGCGGTACTGGCGTTCCCACTCGAGATGCGGCGCGCCCGCCAGCGGCGAGATGATGTCCGCCTGCTCCATGCGGCGGATGAGGTGGTCGATGAAGACGCAGGCCATGCGGCTGACGAGCAGCGCCTTGGTGAGCAGGATCTGGTCGTGCGACCAGCCCCAGTGCCGGCCCAGGCGTTCCACGCGGGCGGGGGCCTGGATGATGCGCCGCCAGTAGACCAGATTGAACCCCGGATGGTGGCCCAGGACGAATTCCTCGCGGCGCATGTAGCGCTGCCGGGCGACTTGGCGGTTGTAGTTGGTGATCGGGTCTGGGAGATCCAGTTCCATGGAGACAGGGCGGCGGCGGCTAGGCGCCCAGCAGCTCCTTGTACAACCGCAGGCAAGTCAGGTAATGGGCGTAACCCGCCTTGCTGAACTTGTGGGGATAGGCCTCGAAGTGCTGGTGGATGTCCGACGGCGCGGTGGTCAGTTCGGCGACCTGGCGCAGGCGCGTCCGCTTGGTGGCCTCGTCCTGCTTCAGCCACTCGAAATTCTCGAAATCCTTGGCCGCCGCGACGACGGCGGGGGGGATTTTCCGGGCGTTCTTGATCAGGTTGACGACCACGCCCTGGAGGGCCCGGCCGAAGTTGTCTTCAATCTCGTTCTTCATGACCTACATCTCGCAGGCCATCAGCATAGGCGGAAGCCCGGGCGAACACAACGGGAAAAACGGGAAATTGCGCTCACAGCGCGGCGCCGGTGCGCGCGGGGAGCGCGGCGGCCAGGTCGCCGACGTAGGCATCGTGCAGGGCGCTGGCGCGCTCCACATAGTCGCGGGTCTGGCGGGGCAGGCGGGCGAGGTCGAAGCCGGAGTCGCGCAGTTTGCCGGGGCCGGCGTTGTAGGCCGCCAGCAGCAGCGAGCGCTCGTCGGATTTCCATTCCGTCTGGCGGGGCAGGATGGTTTCCTGGAGGAACGCCAGGTAGGCGGTGCCCACGCGGCGGTTCAGGTCGGGCTCGAACGCCCGGTCGAAGGGGAGGGGGGCGCCGAACAGGCGGATGGTCATGTCGCGCCAGGTGCCGGACTTGATTTGCATCAGGCCCCGTTCGCCATGGCGGCCGACCATGAGGGCATCGCCGTTGGATTCGACCTGGATGATGGCGTCGACGAGGCGGGCGGCATTCTGTTCGGCATCCAGGGCGGCGGGAGCGGCATCCGGGCTGGCCGCGGGGGGGGGCAGGGGAAGGCGGGCGAAGTCCGCCGGCGCCTGGGGACGGAAGGCCGGGACGCTCAGCGGGAGCAGGAGGGCACCCACGAGAATCGCCACGCTTCGGATGGAAACAGGTCTATTCATGAAAGAAGGTAAAACGTTACACTCTCCTGTAAAATTGGCAAGGGAAAATATCCGAATGTCCAAAAATGTCAACCGGCTTGGAGATTATTTTTCTTCCAGCCTTGAATCCCGACCGCCATCCGGCGTATAACCGTCCTTGGCATGAAAACCTGCGGTCAGTTGGAACTCGTTTTGGCAAAGGAAGATGCGGAATCCTTCTGCGACTGGGTCCGGGAGAACTGGGACCGCGAGCCGGTTTCCCTGGAAAAGCCCCACGGCGACCAGGCGGTCGTGAAAATCTACTTCGATACCCCGGCCCAGGCGGCGGCCCATCGCCGGAAAATACCCCCCCGGTTCGCCCGGGGGCAGGCCCAGGCCATGGCCTGCCATGAAGAGCAATGGACGACCTTTTGGCGGCACCATTTCCATACCCAGGACATCGGCCAGCACCTCCGGACGGTGCCCATCTGGGAAAAGATCCCCGACCGGAAGCGAATCAACCTGCGGATCGACCCCGGTCTGAGCTTCGGCACCGGCGGGCATTTCACCACCCGGTTCTGCCTGGAAGAACTGGAACGGGCCTGCGCCGACCTGAAGCCCCGGTCCATGCTGGATGCCGGTACCGGCAGCGGGATTTTGGCCATCGCCGCCGCCAAACTGGGGGTGCCGACGGTCGCGGCCTTCGACTTCGACCCCGTCTGCGTCGAAAAATGCCGGGAAAACGCCGCCTTGAACCGGCTGGGGAAGGGACGGATCCGCTTCTATCTCGGCGATGTCCTGAAACCCGGCTGGATGAAGCGTCCGGCAGACCTGGTCTGCGCCAACATCCTGACCAATATCCTCATTGAAGCCGCGCCGGCCCTCTGGCGGGCGACGAAAAAGCGGCTCATCCTGACCGGAATCCGGGAATTCGAAGGGGATTCCGTGGCGGATGTCTTCGTGAGCCGCGGCGCGCGGGAAGTCCTGCGCGACGGCGACGGCGAGTGGTGCGGCATCGTCCTTGACCGGCCTTCGGCCTGACCCGGCTCCCCCCATGCGGGGAATCGCGGCTCATGTGCCGCCGAGGAAGACAAGTATTCAGAATTCAGGAGTCAGAATTCAGAATGCAGCCGGAAGCTTGAAAGCCGTTAAAACCCTGAACCACGGCTGTTTAATAAGAAGGGGGGGGGCTCAAGGTCGGAAAGAGCTCAAAAGGCCTGAAAACGGCACTTTCGCGGCGTTTTCCAGCGTCGGCGTTCAGGCTGAGGCACCTTGGTGCCGACAGCCTGGAATGCATTGTTGGGAGCTTTTTGTTATTTCTGAATGATAATGTCATCTGCCGTATTTGGTTCACCATCTGGGCCGGTCGAGATCAGGGAATATGAGCCATTATCATGTGGGACATATATATAATCATTTCCCCATGCATCAGTCCGCCAACCGGCACGGGGAGGCCGCCCGATAATCAGATCATTCAGGGTTGACGGCAGGACACCCGTTTCAGCGTGGTAGCGGGATATCGCATTGGCGATATCAACTCCTTCCCGGTGCGTGAGGTGTGGTTGGGCAATGCTATTAACGTTGCGAAACACAAATGAACTGCCAATACCCATGATGAAAAAGCACGCGGGGATAACCACAAGGAAAAGTATTAGCGCCCATACCGCTTGTTTTCGATCAAATGCGGGAATCTGTCCCCTTTGATTGAGGCGAGCAATGTCAATAATGCTCCATATAAGCGCAATGGGATAGATGGGGGTAATGCCAAGAAGAACCATGGCTAACCCCCGCCATGTTTTTCCAAGGTATATTTGTCCCAAGCCGGGAAAAAATATGGATAAGATGATGGCTAGCATATTCTATATTTCCCAATGTCAGGGGTCAGCGGACGAAGCGCTTTGGCGCCGATAGCCGGGAACGCCTTGTTATGTATTTTCATTTTCCAAAGTCTGCATGGCAATATGGGCATGCCGTGATGCTACTGGGAAGATCATTGGGAATGCCAAATATGACTGACATCTTGCAGTAACCAGGATCAATCAGGAGGTAATTCAGTGGTTTTCCGCAAGAAGGGCATTTTATCACGTTGCGCAGGCGAAGAACGGAATAGACCCAGGTTAGCGCGCCAATAAAGGTGGTAATTTGAATTATCGGCCGAAGCCACCCACCATTTAGGGGAGCCGAGAGAACAAGCAGCATAAATCCAGCGAGGGTCACAATCGCCCCGCGTTTGTGTAGCGACTGTGAGCGGGTAATCTCTGCCTTAAATTTATCTCGTGTTGTCATTTATCATCTTATGCAGCGTCACGGTTCAGGGGACCCGACACCTTGTGGAGGGTACCCTGGACCCCCTTGTTGGGCTTTTTCGTTTTTCTTTTTGATGCTCGGATTCATCATAATAATTGCTGCTAATCAACATCCCGCTTTCATCCCAAGCAATCTGGCTGCCATAGGGTTTACCGTTCAGATAGTTTAGAACCCGTGAAACTGCGCCATTGGTGTGGAAAATCGTGATAACGCTTGTGTTTGAAACTGGGTTAATAGTGCGCTCTCCCGTTAATGTCTGGTCTGTAAGGTAAGCGGTCTCCTTTGTCATAACCCCATTGGAATACTGTCGGACTTTATAACCATAGCTTTCGTAATTAGTGGTAGCGAATAAACCTGTTTGCGGGATCTCCTCCTTCTGCTCGCAATCAAATCCACCGAAAATATCCGCAATCGTATTGTCGTTTATGTCAGCTGCGAGAATTGGCGGGGGAATAAATGCGAAAAATGAACAGAGTAAGGCCCGTTGCAAGTTGCAGATCAATATGTGACTCATATTGTTTCTCGTTTTATGCCCAACGTCCAATAGACTCAGGTTAACATTTCCCGGGGAAAGGGGGGGATGCCCGACTTCCGGGGTTAAGGATACCGGGAAGGGGGCCGGGGGAGCAAGCGGAGAGGGGCGGAGCCGCGCCGGAAAAGGTTGTGTAAGGCTTGCGCGCTGGTTGATGTCCGTCGATGAGCCGCGATTCCCCGCATGGGGGGCCGCGGTGCGGCTTGCGGGTTCAGCGGCGGACGCAGCGGACGCCGACGACGGAATTGCTGGCGGCGGGGGCGAGGCTGTCGCGGGCGGCGCAGCGGAGTCCGGCGGCGGCGTTGGTCCAGGAGCCGCCGCGGACAACGCGGAGCGTGCCGGCGGCCGGGCCCGTGGGGTTGGTGTCGGCGCGGTTGGTGTAGGAGCCGTACCAGTCCCAGCACCATTCGGCGGCGTTGCCGGCGGGATCGCGCAGGCCGAGGCCGTTGGCGGCGTAGGAGGCGACGTTGCTGGTGCCGGTGGCGGCGTAGAGCGCGTTGGAGGCGGCGATGGAGTTGCCCCACGGATATTCCTGGCCGGTGAAGCCGCCGCGGGTGGCTTTTTCCCATTCGGCTTCGGTGGGCAGGCGGTAGCCGTTGGCGTTCCAGTTCACGCAGGCGGAGGTCAGGTCCACGGTGTTGGACTTGTAGAGGTTGGTCTGGCCGGCGGTGGTGTAGTAGACCGCCATCAAGCCTTCGTACTGCGAGCGGGCGTTGCAGAACTTCACGGCGTCGTGCCAGCTGATCTTGACGACGGGGTGGTTGCTGGAGGCGGCGGGCCCGCCGCCGGCGGCGACGCCGCACTGGCCGGTGGCGAAGAAATAGCCGTTGGTCATGGCCCAGCGGCGGACCATGGCCCAGTTGGTATAGGTGACTTCGTGGGCGTCGATGGCGAAGGCATCGACCTGGATGGCGGCGGCGGGGGCTTCGTTGGTGTCGGCGGAGCCGTCGGCGCCCATCTGGAAGCGGCCGGAGGGGATGCAGACCATGTTGGTCGACACCATGTTGGTGCTGGGCACGTAGGCGCGCGCGGACGAGCGGACGCGCAGGAAGCGGCTGGTGGCGGTGGCGGGGAGCTGGACCGAGCCGGTGCGGCCGGTGCAGGCCTGCGCGAGGAGCGGCAGCCACGGACCTTCGGGCACCGGCGTGTATTCCAGCAGCGCGGTCCCGTTTTCGTTCTGGTTGCTCCAGGCCTGGATGCCGGTGGCGGCATCGGTTGTGCCCATGACCGGCGCAACGCCGAAGGTCAGGTTGGTGGTCTTGGCGGAGGCGGTGACCGCAATGGTCTGGGTGATGGCCAGGGAGCCCTGGCCCAGCGGGGTGAAGACGAGGCGGTAGGTGCCGGCGGTAGGGAGGGGACATTCATAATAGCCGTTGTTGCGGGAGGTCCAGTGTTCGTCGTTGGCGCGGGTGGTCAGGTTGAGCGAGTGGATGCGCACGGGCGCGGGCTGGCCGGTGACGGGATCGGTGGACCGGCCGCTGACCTTGGGCCAGTTGGTGTAGGCCGCGGCCAGCAGTTTCTGCCAGCCCGGACGCAGGTTGGGCATGATGTTGGTGCGGGTCAGGTTGTAGGTGGGCTGGAAGCCGGCGTTGGTGCTGACTTCCACGCCGATGGATTGGATGCCATAGAGGCCATAGTTGGCGTCGACGCGGTCGCCGTTGACGGTGTAGTCGAATTCCGGGCCGCTGGCATAGCCGTAGACGTTGCGTTCTTCATTCGTGCAGATGCGGGCGACGTTCGTGCCGAGGGGCTTGAACGGATCGGGCGCCGGCATGGTGACCGAGAAATCGCCGTAGGGGCCGTAATACACGCCCATGTAGCTGTGAATGCTGAGGGTGTAGATGGGCTGGACGCGCTGGAGAAAAGCGTCGTAGGCCTGGGTCTCGGGCTCGGAGGCGGCATAGGGGCCGCGATAGGTGTCGTCGCTCGGGGAGGGCGAGGAACCGGTGTCGTCGTCGCCCCAATGGAAGGCGGAATTGCGGTTGAGGTCCACGCCGTCGGTGGAATAGGTCATGGTGCCGTTGCGGTTGTTGTCGCGCCCGTTCTTGCGCCAACTGGTGCTGATGCTGTCGCAGTAATAGCGGCCGTCGGGGTTGAGGCAGGGGATGACGTAGATTTCCATGCCGTTCACCCAGGAGGCGAAGGTGGTGTTGTTGGTATAGCCGTAGAGGAGCTGCCAGATGACATCCAGGGCGATTTCGGGCGGCGCGTATTCGCGGGCGTGAATGCCGGCGTCGATCACGACGCGCGGCTCGTCCTCGTCGGTGGCGACGTTGTCGGAAATCTTGAGCGCCCAGATGGGACGGCCCGCGGTGGTGGCGCCGATCTGGATTTTTTTCGCCAGCGCGGGGAAGTTGGTTTCGAAATCCGTCAGGGTGGAAGCGACGGTTTCTTCGTCGTGGTAGCCATTGGTAATGTTGATCGCGCCGACGCCGGGTTCCGGCGCCGGGGCGCAGAACTGCGGGCAGACGGCTTCATAGCCGCGGACGGCGCCGAAGGTCTGCACGGACGTTGAAAGCACGCGGTTGACGGTGGCGATCTGCTGCGTGGTGCCGGCAAGGACGGGGAACGGCACACCTTCCAGGCCGGGGCCTTCGTCAAATAGTTCGCCGGCCAGGCGCCATTGGACGATGTCGCGGTGGGTGCGCACCTGTTCGGGCACGGCCGGGTAGGGGGAGAAGTAAACCCGGGTATCGCCGGGCGGGGTATCCGAGGCGAAAGCCGAACCGGCGAAAAGAGCCGCACCAAAGGCGCAGACCAGGGAAGACAACAAAGATTTCATGTTCGCAGGGTGCGCCAGCGGAGTCGAAATGTCAAGGAAGGCAGGGCTGCGGCGGAAAAGCGTTTTCTGAAGGAGCGGTTAAGCCCGGCGGTGCAGGAAAAAGGCCGCGCAGGGGCCTTCGGGCGAGACCATCGGGGCGCCGAGGGGATGGTCGGGGGTGCAGCGCGTGCCGAAATGGGGGCAGTCGCACGGCTGGAGCTTGCCCAGCAGTACCTGGTCGGCCGGGCAGTGCGGGCCGGCGGCCGTTTCGGCGACGGCGGGCGCGGGGAATTTTTTCGCGGCATCGAAAGCGGCGTATTCGGGGCGGAGTGCGAGACCGCTCATCGGCACGACGCCCAGGCCGCGCCATTCGCGGTCGGCGACCTGGAACACGATGTCCATGATGCGCTGCGCCTCCGGATTGCCCTGCGGATGCACGACGCGCGGGTAGGCGTTGATCATCTCCGCCTGGCCGTTTTCAAAAAGCCGCAGGACGTCGAGGACGCCGAGCAGGATATCGGCCGGTTCGAAGCCGGTGATGGCGATGGGCCGGTGCAGTTCGCGCGCTAGGGAAATATACGGATCGGAGCCCACGACGGCGCAGACATGGCCGGCGGCGAGGAAGGCGTCGGGCGCCGTTTCGGGATCGGCGCAGATGGCGCGCAAAATGGGCGGCACCATGAATTGCGAGACGAGGAGCGAGACGTTGCCGAGGCCGCGTTCTTTCGCGAGATACGCCAGCATGGCGTTGGCGGGCACGGTGGTTTCGAAGCCGATGGCGAGATGGACGACCTGCTTGTCCGGATTCTGCCGGGCGAAATCGAGCGCCTGCAGGGGCGAGGTGATCATGCGGACATCGGCGCCGCGGGCCTTGGCGGCGTAGAGGTCGCCCTGCGTGGCGGACGGCACGCGCAGGAGGTCGCCGAACGTGGTGACAATGGTACCCGGCTGCCGGGCGATGAAAATGGCGTGGTCGAGAAAGGCCGACGGCGTGACGCACACGGGGCAGCCGGGGCCGTGCAGGAGCTGGACGTGCGGCGGCAGCAGCGTATCGAGCGCGTGGCGCAGGATGGCGTGGGTCTGGCCGCCGCAGACTTCCATGATCCGCGCCGGGCGTTTCGAAATCCGCGCGATCTCCGCCGCGAGAGCGTGGATTTTGTCGGGCTCGGAATATTCGGTCAAATGTTTCATGGATCAGAACTCATGAACTCATGAAAAGAGATGGAAAACAAGCGAACAGCCGGTGAGGGTTGGGGGAACCGCCGGGAGCCGGATTTTTCATGAGTTCCGGGTTCATTCCTGCTTTCCTGCTTGGATTTTGGATTGGACGGCGGAGGCCGGAAGGCCGGCGAGGAGGACGCGCTTGTGGCGGGAGGTCTGGCCGGAGAGAAGCTGGACGCGGGCGCGGGGGAGGTTGAAGGTTTCGGAGAGAAACTCAACCAGGGCGGCGTTGGCGGCGCCGTCGACCGGCGGGGCGCAGAGACGGATCTTGAGGGCGTCGCCGTGCTCGCCCTGGATGGCATTCTTGCTGGCTCGCGGCACGAGCCGCAGGTTCAGGACGGCGCCGGCGGGGGTGTCGGAAAGCCAGCTCATGCGCCGGCTCCGGAATTTTTCCACCGTGTGGAAAAACCGCTGAAAGTTTTTCCATTGTGTGGAAAAACCGCTGAAAGTTTTTCCATTGTGTGGAAAAAACGGCCCGATTTTTCCACAGTGTGGAAAAAAGTTTTCCACACTATGGAAAAAGTTTGAGCCGCGATTTCCCGCATGGGGGGGCCTAGCTGCCGATTTCGACCAATGAGGGGTCGTAGCCTTCGGGCGCCTGGTAGCCGAGCAGGTTGAGGCAGGTGGCGGCGAGGGATGAGATGCCCAGGCCGGTCTTGGCCGTCAGCCTGGCTTTCGCGGCGTTGGCGGGGTCGTAGATGATCGCCGGCACGGGGTTGAGGGAGTGCGCGGTCTTGGCCTTGGGGAGGCCCGTGGCCTTGTCCACCTTGACGGAGCCATCCTTGGCGTGCTCGTACATGTCGTCAGAGTTGCCGTGGTCGGCGCTGATGACGAGGATGGCGCCGGTCTTCTTCGCGGCGGCGATGAGGCGGCCGAGGCAGAGGTCCACGGTTTCGACGGCGATTTTCACGGCCGGGAAGATGCCGGTGTGTCCGACCATGTCGCCGTTGGGATAGTTGACGCGGACGAAGCGGTACTTGCCGGAGCCCATGGCTTCGATGACCTTGTCCGTGATTTCGGCGCCCTTCATCCAGGGGCGTTCCTCGAAGGGCACGCGGTCGGAGGGGATTTCGACGTAGTCCTCGAGGGAGTCGCTGAATTTTTCGGCGCGGTTGCCGTTGAAGAAGTAGGTCACGTGGCCGAACTTCTGGGTTTCGGAGATGGCGAGCTGGCGCGCGCCGGCGTCGGCAAGGTATTCGCCGATGGTGCGGGTGATGCGCGGGGGCTCGACGAGGAAGAGCTTCGG